>CAZRXH010000086.1:0-11022 GCA_964603995.1 uncultured Bacteroidota bacterium
CTGGGATGCCTTCCAAGACGCGAGCTGACTCGATCCCTTTCCTTGCAGATAAAAGCTGGAGACTCTATATTATCCAAGTTCTTTCAGGACAGTGTGAATTCTTTGAAAAGCCGGGGCTGTAGCTCAGTCCATCCCGACACGGTCGGGACGAGATTGCGTCACGTCAGGGACGTGACGGACTGGGAGAGCGTGGCGCCTGTGGCGCCAAGGTCGAGTGTTCGATCCACCAGAGATCTCTAAGCTGGGCCAGCCAAAATCAAGATTCTTCTTGATCCCCTTCTGTGTTCTTTGTATACCTGGGGCTGTAGCTCAGCTGGGAGAGCGCGTGAATGGCATTCACGAGGTCAGGGGTTCGATCCCCCTCAGCTCCACAAAATCCCTTCCCAAACTCCAAAGCTCATTCGAGTTCAGCACAACGCTTATCGCAATGCGACGAACCGAGTATCGGTCTTTACTTCACCCCTATCGCCAGTAACCTGTCACCCAAGATTCCAACGCTCTTGGTAATGACATAATTCGGATACTGCAGGGACTTTTTCACCGCCCGGTCGAAAAGGCTTCCCCTTAATGTAATAGTCGATGGCTTCTTTATGCGTTGAATGATTTTCACATCGGAGTAGCCAGCTTTGAACAGGATTTTGCGAAGAGTTGCAGGTGTGAATTCGTTTATGTGATAAGGTGGCATCGGCATCTTTCTCTGCTTGCCAAGTAAGCTCATGCTGGCTACAGCCGCACG
The DNA here is from genome assembly GCA_964603995.1 of uncultured Bacteroidota bacterium. Taxonomy (GTDB): domain Bacteria; phylum Bacteroidota; class Ignavibacteria; order Kryptoniales; family JAKASW01; genus JAKASW01. The sequence goes on from CAZRXH010000086.1 coordinate 737, forward strand.
TCCGAGAATTGAGTTGAAAGTCGAGGGTACTTCCGCCGCAACAATCCCATTGGGCTTCAGCATTCCGTGAGCCTTCTTCAGCATCTCCAAAGGATCAACAAGATGTTCGAGCACATCCCCCATGAAAATTACGTCGTAAGCCTCAGGAGTGGCCGGCCACGCTTCGAAGGAACTCTGCGCAACATCGAGCCCGAATTTTGTCCGGCATGCTTGAGTGCCCAAGGCAGCGTACTCGATTCCGCTCACTTCATAACCGTTTTCCCCGACATAATCCAAAAAATAACCCATTCCACAACCGATCTCGAAGAACTTCCCTGACGGCTTGAATCTCTTCATGCCTGCTAAAATCTCCGGGAATTTTACCGAGCCGCGTATTGCAGCGGTCTCATAATCAGTCGACGAATGGGCCCCAAAATCGGTGCCATCAAACAGGAAATACTCATCGCTGTACATGAGCTGCAGGTCTTCGTCGGTGGGTCGCGGATCGATGAATACAAACTTGCACCTTTTGCACTTCCTCGCATCGAACCGCTTGTCCTTCAAAAGATAGTAAATCGGAAAAACCTTCGAGTCGGCCGTCCCGCATGAGGGGCAGTTACTCATTTGGTCTCCTCTCAACGGATAGTACGAGCATGTTGATATCGTCGTGGGAAATGACCAAGAATCCTGTAGACGTCATTTCAAGGACTAAGGCTCCCTTCAGGGCAACCTCCGCTTCTCTCTGTAGAAACCTATCAGGTCAGTGTTTACCGGTTTGTATCCGAGCTGTCGCTGCATCGCCACAATCTGACCTCGATGATAGGTCATATGATTGAACAATTGACTGAGTCCCCAGATCCTCGGATGGGAATACCTGTTTCCCTTTGAATCCTCATAGTCCATCGCCGATTGCAGCTCTTCTTCGGTCGAACCGATTATCAGATGGGATAGTCTCAGATCGAACTCGTCCCATTTACGTCCGATATCTACAAGGTTTTTGGTCTCGGATTCCCGCAACGGAACTACCGGCTCACCGGCCAACCTGCTTGTCCAGATGCCCTCCGCGCTCACCATGTGAAGCAGCGTTCCCAGTATTCCGCCGTGGCTCGAGTGCAGGTCTTTCTCCAGATCTTCATGCCTCATCGCTTCAAGGGATGCTACGAGTCTCCCCTTCGCCCACTGATTGTACTCAAAGAGCTCGAACAGATCATTCTTTTCCATGCAGTACCTCCATCAATCAAGATCCTGATATGTCCAATTTGAATGAGGTGGGAGACTGACAAGTTCTTCCCCCGAGACTAAACCAACGAGTCCTCTCTATCCGCGGCGCGACAGGCGGGGGCAAGAGAACCCCCGTTCCATTCTCGCGCGAAACTATGCCGCTTCCGCGGGCGGGGTATTCAGCTTGTTCACGTGCTTCGTCAGTTTGGACTTCTGGTTCGCTGCCCTATTCTTATGGATGATTCCCTTGGAAGCAAGTTTGTCAAGCGCGGACACTGCTTCCTTCAGAGAAGCCGCGGACTTATCTTTGTCTTTCTCCATCCGCACCTTCTTCAGAAGTGTTTTCACTTCGGACTTCAGTTTATTGTTCACCGCCCGACGTCCGGTACTCTGGCGGGCTCTTTTTTCGGCAGACTTATGTTGTGCCATCGGTTTTCCTTCCTATCATTTTAGATAATATTTCAGCGGATTGGGTTGCAGTTTGCATTCCTCCGCAATCCTGAGGTACTCGATTCGCTTTTCGTCTCTCAACTTGTAGAGAAGAGGAACCAGTCTATCACGCAGCTCGACCGGCGTCATAGGATTAATATAAATGCTCGTTCCTCCCTCAAAGCCGGCGGGTACGTTGATCCTCCATTTGATGAGGATGCGCCAGGGCATCTTGTACACCGAATCGATAGGCGTGTAGTACCATTCTTCATTGCATGAAATCAAAGGACCAGTCGCGCTATGTATCGCATGCACGAGATCGCTCATGCCACGGATTTCCTCTTCCGAGTGCTCCTGCGGACGCGACGCCTGAGATTTCGAGAAAATCTCTATCGTCGGGAAACGGTGTCCGATACCTACGAAGGCGATAGCATATTCGTTCTCTGCAAAAACGAGATTGTGATGGCCTGCGAAGTTGGGGCCGTATTCATTGAAGAAGTTTGGGTCCTCTCTGACCATCCTTGTCTGGTCGGTGATCGAGGCCCCCCATTCGTCAAGGGCAACCAGCTGCTTATGGAGGTGATCCACAGAAGCGCCGGCAGGGCTCAACCAGTTCTGGAATATGCTGATATACCGCGCATATCTGTTGGTCTGGAAAATATCGATCATCGAGTCGATCGTGAAGCGCATGTACCGGTAGTGTTCGTCCGCACTCAGGTCGCCGGATGATAGCAGATCGTTGTCGAACTCGGCGTTGGGCCTGAAATGTCTGTGGGCAATTATTATCTCGTGGCTTCCGCCAAAAAACGAATCGGCGAGATGAAGCTTCTCTTCGAGTGGGGCCTTTTCGATTTCCTCCAGAGTCTTCCCGAGCCGGTTCATCTTGAAATTTATGATGTCGATTATGTGCCTGAGTCCGAGGGGGTTTCTGAGATAGCTTTCCCTCCACTGCAATTGGTTCTGCGTCAGCTTATAGCCGTAGTTCTTTCTCCAATAATCCAGCGTCACGATCTCGAAAAGATTAGGGACTCGCCTGAATGCCGGCACCGTCTCCATGTACTTGTCCGGCTCAAGGTATTCCAGCTTGCTGTAGTTGTTCCCCTGCCTGACAATGCGGCCCTTTTCCGGAGGCGTCTCAAAGAATCGAGCCTCACAGAAGCTGCAATAGTCCTCTCTCTCCTTCAGATCAATCTTCTGAGGGTGAACAGTTTGGGTCGACGAGACCGGCTTGCTGCTCCTTCCTGGTACGGCCCATACTTCCGTTCCGGTGAAAGGACTCACCTGCTTCGTCGTGCCGTCAGGCATTATGTGGTAGTAATTAGAGTAATCCAATCGGGAATTCTTCCAAGAAAAATACTGCAAAATTTAACGACAATGGGGAGAAATTGCAAAGTACGAAGATTCCCGGCAGCGGCCATTTTGATTCAGGATAAGAGATGTGAGCGAGGTTTGCGGCAAATACCGCAAATCTGTCGTGTCCCCCACATTCCACAATGGCAAGATCAAGATTCTTCGGTCGGCTGCTGCCGGTTATCCGTACCATGGACTGTTGTGCTTGTGAAAGGCCATGAAACTTTTTTGCCGTCGAATATTTTATCCCGAAAAATGCATTAGGAAAAGATTGCACACTGATGACACGGATTTAAACAGATTTTCACTGATTTTTATTATTTCGTTCTCTTTCATCTGTGGTTATCAGTCCGTTTCCGTGTTTTCTGTGTGCTATTTTTGTCTTGCTGTCTCTAATGCAAGATTTGGGTTTATGATATGTTGTTTGTAATCTCTCTTTTCAGGAAGACTACTCTGGTTTGATTTTCAGACCACGGCAGTATAATTTTTCAGACAAATTCGACAGGAGACAATGTCCTACACCATCACTCTCATTCCTGGGGACGGAATCGGGCAAGAAATAACGAGCGCGGCTACCCGCGTTATAGAAGCTACGGGCGTCGAGGTCAAGTGGGACGTCGAGGAAGCCGGATCGAATGCAATCGAAAAGTACAAAGATCCGCTGCCACAGGCGGTCATCGATTCAATCACGAGAACCAGAGTCGCCCTTAAAGGACCACTCACTACTCCTATCGGTACCGGTTTCCGCAGCGTCAACGTTGCCTTAAGAAAAGAGTTCGAACTATACTCGAACCTTCGTCCGGCGAAATCGATTCCGGGCATCAAATCACGGTACGAAAACATCGATATGATCATAGTGCGGGAGAATACCGAGGAATTCTACAGCGGTATTGAACACTACGTTGATGCCAAGAGAAGCGCGGCAGAAACGATCGGTATTGTAACTCGCACAGGGTCCGAAAGGATAATCCGCTTCGCGTTCGAGTACGCGATGAAGCATGGCAGAAAGAAGGTCACCGTCGTACACAAGGCAAACATACTCAAATACACGAGCGGATTATTTCTTGACATCGCGAAGAACATGGCGAAAGAATACCCCGAGATCGAGATGAACGATAAGATCATAGACAACATGGCCATGCAGATGGTAATAAACCCGTACCAGTTCGACGTCGTCGTTACGACCAATTTGTTCGGAGACATTCTTTCCGACCTTGCGTCCGGGCTCGTCGGAGGGCTTGGGGTCGCACCCGGTGCGAACCTCGGCTACAACACGGCAATATTCGAGGCCGTGCATGGAAGTGCTCCCGACATCGCAGGAAAGAAGATGGCCAATCCCTCAGCCATCATCCTCGCATCAGCAATGATGCTCGAGCATCTGGGCGAAACTGATGCGGCGCGGCAGATCGAGAAGGCCGTAGCCGCCGTTATCAAAGATGGCAGGAAGGTCACCAAAGACCTCAACCCCGGCCATTTCGTCACCACGGATGAAATGGCGGATGCCATAATCGAGAACCTCTAAAAGAACCAGATCCGTCCGCACCGCGGACAACACCAAACAATGGAGGACATCATGAAAACACAATCCCAACATACAAAAAACCTTAAAAACGGGCTGGAGATCAGTTGGCTCGGGCACGCCGCATTCAGAGTCAAGACCCCCGGAGGCAAGGTCATTTACGTGGATCCCTGGCTCGAAAACCCAGTCGCCCCTCCGGACGCGAAGCAGACCGACAGGGCCGATATAATAGTACTGACGCATGGACACTTCGACCATGTCGGGAACACTCTGGAACTGGCGGCAAGGTTGAACTCGAAAGTCATAAGCAACTTCGAGATATCAGTGTTCCTGAAAAGCAAAGGATTGCCGGACGATAGCGTGGTAGGAATGAACACCTCCGGCTCATTCGAGATTGATGGGATTACTTTTACTATGGTACCGGCCATACACGGCAGCGGTATCTCTGACGGCGACAGGATAGTGGATGGCGGAACGGCCGCGGGTTTTGTTATCAAGCTTGAGGATGGCTACGTAATCTATCATACCGGCGATACCGGGCTGTTTACTGACATGAAGCTGATAGCCAGGCTCTACAAGCCCCAGCTTGTCATGATGTGCATCGGCGGTTTCTACACAATGAGTCCAGTTGAAGCCGCAGAGGCCATCAAGCTCATGAAACCGAAAATGGTCATACCAATGCATTATGGAACATTCCCCGCGCTAAGCGGAAGCCCCGAAGCCCTGAAGAAACTGCTGCCGAAGTCTGTAAAGACAAAAATAGTGGCGTTGAAGCCGGGAGAAACCTTAGGATAACCAGTGATGAAGCGTTCGCCTGTATACGTAGTACTACTCACAGTTTTCGTAGACCTTCTCGGTTTTGGCATAATAATCCCGCTGCTTCCGTTCTACGCCGAGCATTTCGGGGCTACACCGACGGTCATCGGCTTACTCACCGCCTCGTATTCGTTCATGCAGTTCCTTTTCGTTCCGTTCTGGGGGCGGCTGTCTGACAAGATAGGCAGGCGCCCCATTATACTCATGAGCGTGTTCGGATCGTTTATCTCATATTTCATTTTCGGACTCGCCGGATCACTGACAGTTCTGTTCCTGTCGCGAATGCTCGCGGGCTTCATGGGAGCAAATATCTCGACTGCGAACGCATACATTGCTGACTCGACGTCATTTGAGGAACGCGCCAAATATATGGGATTAATCGGCGCAGCATTCGGCGTGGGATTCATGCTCGGACCGTTCATCGGTGGGGTAATGAGCAAGATCAGCTATGGAGCGCCGGGCTTCCTCGCCTCGGGCCTGTCACTCGTCAACGTGGTCCTCGCATATTTCCTTCTTCCCGAATCGTTGAAGGAGAAATCCAAGACCGTTCGCAGGTTGAGCGTCCTTAACGTCACGGCGATCCGTGAGGCTTTCAAGAGACCGGCAATCGCGAGCCTGGTCATGGTCTTCTTCTTCTACACTGTTGCGTTCTCGACTCTCTATGTGGCATTCCCATTGTTCACCGGTGAAGTGTATGGCTACGGTGCTGAAGCAAACGGCTATTTGTTCGCATACATCGGCCTGATCGGGATATTGGTACAGGGGGGTGCGACGGGAAGACTCGTGAAAAGGTTCGGAGAGAGGAATCTGATGATAACCGGTGTGTCTCTCCTTTTCGCCGGACTGACGTTCGTGCCACTCACCCACACTCTTGGCCCGCTCCTCACACTCATCACCTTCCTTGCCATCGGAAGCGCGCTCGTGACACCGTCGCTCACAAGTCTCATCTCGAAGTTTGCCGGTGAGGGACAGCACGGAAGTGTGCTCGGAGTATCATCCTCCTTCTCGAGTTTCGCGAGAGTGATTGGACCGTTCTGGGGAGGGTTCATCATCGGCTCTGTCGGGATCTCCTGGCCCTTCTACACGGGAAGTTTAATGCTGCTTGCGGCACTTGTATTTGCACTGAAGGTCCCAAGGATCGCCGGGCCGGAAGCATCCCGTGACCTTGCGGCATCCGAGTAGTTTGCTTTTTGTTATTTCTTTTTGAATTCTTAGGCGTATGAAGCAGAACAAGAAACGTCCGCCGAAACAAGTCAGAGAGAAAGACTCTCAACATCCTCTGAAGAAACAGACGCGTGAAAAGGAAAGCCATAAGGGAGTCTACAAGCAACAACTCGCGTTCGAGATAGAGGTCGGAATATATGAGGTTGACAAGATTTTCGAAGGACAAGGCGACAGGCTGAAGGACGCCTACGTGATCGATTCGCTCACGAGCTTCGTGAAGGTGATCAAGGAAAACACTTTCGACGCATACGCAACGATGTTGAAAGAAGGATCCGATGACGAATCCGATATGATGCATATTAACATCGTGAACAGGCTCAGCTCCGCCATGGAGGAGCTTGAGCTGCAGACGAGCGATAGCGAGTTGCTCGAAATCGTGAAACAGGTTCTGGCGCAGGTGAAGAAAGCGAGTTCTCCGAAATCGGCGCGGGCATATCTAGACCCTCTCGCGAAACGTCTCAAGGAAATCGGTTTCAAATCCGACTTCCTCACTGACACCGACGTCGACGGCGAAACGATCAGGTTGGAAGATATCGAGAACCCCGATGATCTCAGTCTCGACGACGATGACGATTTTGATCTCGACAATTTCCGCCCCCGGTACTGAATAAGAGAATTCACTCCAGATATTCCCGCTTCTTCTTTGTGTTTATTCCACAAAGACATGGAATTATCATTCAAAAAAAATCAATGATGGACTAGAGAATGGGCTTCAACTGCGGCATCATAGGGCTTCCTAACGTAGGAAAATCAACGATATTCAACGCGCTTACAGCTGCCGGCATCGCGGCGGAGAATTATCCTTTCTGCACCATCGAGCCGAATGTGGGCATCGTCCCCGTCCCCGATGGCCGTCTCGACAAATTGGCCACTCTTTACGCGACCCAGAAAATCATTCCCACCACGATAGAATTTGTGGACATAGCAGGACTCGTCAGAGGTGCCAGCAAAGGGGAGGGACTCGGCAACCAATTCCTAGGACACATCCGTGAAGTCGATGCCGTGGCACACGTCGTCAGATGCTTCGATGATCCCAATGTCGTCCATGTTGATGGGACAGTGGATCCGAAGAGAGACATCGAAGTGGTCGAGACAGAATTGATAATCAAGGACCTCGATACTCTTCAGCGCAAAATAAAGGAGACCGAAGGAAGAGCAAGATCCGGTGACAAGAAGATCAAAGAAGAATACGACGTGTACGCGAAACTCAATGAACACTTGAATACCGGGAGACTAGCAAAGTATTTCAGTTATGAAGATGAAATTCATCACGAATACGTCCGCTCGCTGCATCTTCTTACAGACAAGCCGGTCATGTATATAGCGAACGTGGAAGAATCGAGCGTGAAGATCGGAAACAAATACGTGGATGCAGTGAAGGAGATTGCGGCCCGTGAGGGAGCCAGAGTCGTGATGGTTTCAGGAAAGATCGAGGCTGAACTCTCACAGCTCGCCAGCGACGAACGACAGGCATTCCTGTCAGATCTTGGGCTGAAGGAATCCGGACTGGAGCGGGTCATCAGAGAGGGGTATTCACTCCTCGACCTTGTCACGTTTTTCACAGCCGGCCCGAAGGAAGTCCATGCCTGGACTGTTCCGGCGAACACGCCCGCTCCTCGCGCATCGGCGAGGATACATACGGATTTTGAGAAGGGTTTCATTCGGATGGAAGTGATAAAGTACGACGACCTGATACGGCTCGGATCGGAACAGGCGGTCAAAGATGCCGGGCTTCTTCATGTCGAAGGAAAGGATTATCTCGTTCGGGACGGAGATATCGTCGTAGTAAGATTCAGCGTGTGAGTGAAACTCCAGGATTGGCTTCCCGGCTCCCTGGCAGGGCAAGTGCAGATGGATATGTCTCAGAAGAAAGACTCGATAATAAAACTCAACTCTTCCATCGTAAAATGCCGCAAGTGCCCCCGTCTTGTGGAGTGGCGTGAAAAAGTTGCTCGCGAAAAAGCCAGGCGGTACACGGGCCAGACGTATTGGGGAAAACCAGTCACCGGGTTCGGCGACCCCGATGCCCATTTGCTTATTGTGGGACTGGCTCCCGCAGCACATGGCGCAAACAGGACAGGACGGATGTTCACCGGTGACAGAAGCGGTGAGTGGCTTTATGAAGCTCTTCACAAATTCCACTTCTCGAACCATGAGAGCTCTTTGTCGGCGGATGACGGCCTGGCCCTTACAGATTGCTACATAAGTGCAGTGTTAAGATGTGCCCCTCCACAGAACAAGCCTCTAAGGGAAGAGATTGAGAACTGTCAACCGTACCTGTTTGAAGAGCTTTCGATCCTCTCCAATCTTCACGTCATCATAGCATTAGGAAAAATCGCATTCGACCGGACCATCGATTCACTGCGGAGGACTGAAATGGCACACTTTGAGAGCAAACCCAAGTTCGCACATGGCGCAGTGTTCGTTGTGAGCGACGGATTTACTCTCATCGCTTCCTATCATCCGAGTCAGCAGAACACATTCACGGGAAAATTAACCAAACCGATGTTCGAATCGATCTTCAGAACAGCAGAGAAACTACTGAAATAAACTCTGCAAAGAGCCTCATGTGCAGGCATTTGTTCCGCGACCAGGATTTTGAATCACCAGATGCTGATCAAGCCGAAATCTCGGCTGTCGGCATGTCCGTATCCACACCCCACCGGTCAAGTTTACCGGGTTCTCTACCGATAACATTAAGTAGGCACTCAGCAAGGTGCGAAAATAGACAAACCCAACAAAAAGAGAGAATGTCATGGACGACAACAAGAGTGGTGCACCATCCCGGCGCCTCACACGGAGGGAGGAAGAGGAGCTGTTTTCAGCGATCATCGCCGGATATTTGAAAGACAAAGTTGACCTTGAAATATATCCCAAGGGTATTTCGATCAGGGAAAAAGCAAACCCCGAGGCACGTGAGATATTCTTCCCGTTCGAAGAGGATGAAGACAAACTGATGGAGCATTCGGACGAATGACCGGCGCTTAAGCCGATCGGGGATCAAGCCTCCCGCACCAGACTCGACAGCGTGTGCTCGGGAGCTTGCACCTTCCATGCGGGGCTGTTAAGATCGGTCATCACAAAGCGGGATCTCGCGTATCTTTTTGATCACCGATGAGCGGGACTTCCGGGGCGCTGCGTCTTGAAAAGGGCTCCAAGCGATTTGTGAAATCGGGTTTGTAATAATCCTGACTTTCGAAATTCTGCATCCATCCGTTTTCGAAGCCGAACTCGTCGAGCAGGCCGAGTACCTTTTCATATTCCGATTCGCGGATATGACGGCTTAGAAGCGTGATCGATTCGGCTTTGTTGGTCGGATAATACTGCGACATCACAGACAAGGCTACATCGTTACCAAGTTCTTCTGCGATCCACTTGAGAGTCTTCCTGCTTCCTGCCAGGTCATTAGGGAGCACAAGATGCCTGATGAGCAATCCGCGCCTGAGCAAACCGTCATCGTCGATAACGAGCTGACTCCCTACCTGCCTGTGCATTTCCTTGACGGCAAGCCGCGCCATCTCCGGATACTCTCTGACTTTTGAATAGGAATACCCGTCCGTTTCCTCCGCATACTTCAAATCAGGCAAATATATATCGATGATTCCATCGAGCAGCTTCAGCACATCGACGGAATCGTAAGCGTTTGTGTTATAAATCAGAGGCAGCCGGAGTCCCTTCTCCACCGCTATTGCCAGTGCCCTGACAATCTGCGGAACAAAATGTGTGGGAGAGACCAATCCTATGTTGT
>CAZRXH010000086.1:11122-14144 GCA_964603995.1 uncultured Bacteroidota bacterium
TATGAAGGCTCAAATGTCGACAACGTCAAAGATGTTTATATGAAAAGATAATCCTGTTGATCTCGATTCAAAATTGAAGACTCAGAATTCAGAATTCTCCGTTTTATGGGTTTGTCGCCCACAGCTCCACTTCACGCACGAGCGCCCGCGGCGGAAGCTTGATCGCCGCAACTACGGTCTCCGCGACATCTTCTGCACGAAGTCTTGCACCCTTGCCGCCTTTGAGGATCTGCCTGCTTTCCCTTTCGCTCGAATCCACCGAACTCGGCGTTACCACAATGACTCTTATATTGTGATCTCTGACTTCTCTCAGCAGCGCTTCCGAAAATCCTTCGACGCCGAACTTCGAAGCCGAGTACGCCGCGGAGTTCGCCTTCGCCCGCTTGCCGGACGTGGAGGATATCATCACGATAGTTCCGTCCATCTTCTCGATCATCTCTGGCAAAACTGCACGGGAGAGAAGGAACGGACCGGTGAGGTTCGTGCCAATGACGTTATTCCATTCCTCCAGCGACATGTCGGTCACCGATTTCTCCATGTACTGCCCCGCATTGTTGATTAGGATGTCGATGGTTCCGAATTCGGTGAGCGTCTTCGACAGAAGTCTGTGAACGCTCTTCTCGCTCGACACATCCGTCTGCACAGCGATCACTCTCCCTCCGGAGCGGGAAATTTCATCGGCCGTCATCCTGAGATCTGACGCCTTCCTGCCAGCTATGACAACCGACGCGCCTTCTTCGGCCAGTCTCTTTGCGATGAATTTCCCTAAGCCCCTTGAACCGCCCGTTACTATGGCTACCTTTCCGCCAAGACTCCCTGCCAGCAGCGGCACGGGCTTTACACTTTTCTTTTTCTTCGAAGATTTGACACGCAACATTTTACTCAAAGTCCCTTTCGAATTGCCGACTGGCGCCGGTGCTTTGCTTTTTCTTCTTCTTTATTGCTTCCTGGATCTTCTGATTAAAAACTTCCGCGGCATCGTAATCGTACGAGCGAAGGAGATGGTTCAGCGCGATGACCTCGGCAATGACCGTGATGTTCTTGCCCGGCAGGATCGGAAGTTTTATGAACGGGATCTCTACTCCAAGCATCGATATATATTCATGATCGAGCCCCGTGCGCGTGTATTCCTGAGTAGAATCCCATTCTTCGAGTTCGACGACGACTTCAATCCTCTTGCGTTTCCTGACGGCGCGGATACCGAAGACGCTGCGGACGTCAATGACGCCCATGCCCCTGACCTCCATGAAATGCTGCGCGATACTGGAGCTCTTGCCCATCAGTATGTCCTCGCCCTGGCGATAAACCCCGACCGCGTCGTCCGCCACAAGCCTGTGCCCGCGTTCGACTAAGTCGAGGGCGATCTCACTCTTCCCTATGCCGCTTCTCCCGACAAACAGCACTCCGATCCCATACACATCGACGAGTGAACCATGGATGACCGTGCTCGGTGCAAAAACCTGGTCTAAGAACTCTCCAAGGAAATAGACGAGCCGGGTCGTTTCGAGGGTGCTGCGAAACACCGAGACGCCGTTCTCGGTAATCAAGTCTATGAGCTCCTGCTCGATTTCATTGCTGTTGGCAATGATGATGCACGGGATGTCAAACTGGAGAATGGTCTGAAGCGCGCGGCGCCGGTCTTCCAGCTTAAGCGAACTCATGTAGCGAACTTCGGTGTTGCCGAATATCTGGACCCGGCTATACGTGAACAGCTCGACGTAACCTGCGAGAGCAAGGCCCGGACGGTGTACATTCTTGTCGGTTATGAGCTTCGCGAAGCCTATGTCGCCGTTTATTGGCTGGAGCTTTGTCTTCTCATGCATCGTCTTGTAAAGCTCGCCGACGCTGACGTCCTTCCGCCTTATTTCCTTTGTATCCCATACACGTGATGCCATAGCGCTAAAAATATATGAACAAAAGCGGCGAAATGCACCCTAGAACGTGAACGGGATCCTACCCTATCGTGAGCAGGTTGAACTCACGCCCAACAGGTCGTCTTCTATTCGTGTTGGCAGAAGGTCTTCAGCCGGCCCGGCATGACAAGTTAACGAACCTGGCTGACTCACGGCTGGGGCGAGCCCTTCTGACGGACCGCATACTGTTCTCTTCCATAACCGTGAGGCGACTACATTCCTGCGAAACAGCGGTAAGGATTCTAAGGAACAACTGAAGGCTTGGTCTGGCACGTCCGTGCTCAAGTCTGTCGTAATACACCCTGCTGATGCTTAGCGCCGCCGCTGCCTCCTTTTGCAGCAGCTTCTTTTCCGTCCGCCAACTCCTCAAGCTTTCACTTAGATTCATTTCATCCATCTCAATCAACCCTCTGAAATAAATTGATAACTCACCTCTGACCCGCCGCGCAAACGCTCAGGTTGCAAAAAAGAATTTGCATCTCACAACCGCCATTGAGAATTTATGGTGTCGTGCGGAATCAGTCAAGGGGAAATGGCAGAGGCGACGCGTAGATTTGGGTGTGCCATGAAAGGCCTTCCCGTGACTCATTTAACTCCTGAGGTTCGTGCAGACATAAACCAAATCGGTGAAAGTTGAGAAAGCGTCATTGCTATCAGCCACCATTACCTGCCCGCAAGAGGAGAGGATATGAAAAAACTCATATTAATATTGTCACTAGTTGTCCTGCCAATGTTGAGTTCGTGTAAAAACAAGATTACCGGTCCAGTCGATGATACGCCAGGGAGGCGGAACTATGTTTGGAAAGTGGATACGGTAGTGAGCCCGACGAGCTATCCATACAAAACACTATACAGATTATGGGGGAGCTCCCCAACGGACGTATGGGCAGTCGGGGCAGGAGGAGATCTTAATAGTTCGATCTTCCATTTTGATGGAAGCGGATGGACAACGGGTGAGTACTCGCTAGTATATGGCCCATGGTGCGTGTACGGATTTGGCCCCAACGACATCTACGTTGGCGGAGGTGGGGGTAGAATATGGCGTTTTGATGGCACTAGTTTCAGGGAGGTCGCGGCACTGGCAAAAGACGGAAATACAAACATCTCAT
>CAZRXH010000087.1:0-11231 GCA_964603995.1 uncultured Bacteroidota bacterium
ATTCTCTTGAGAATGTTTTCCACGCCATTGTAGAATTGAGCAAGAAATGTGGCAAGTACTGTCTTATCTCGCAGGCTAGGTTCAGAATCCCCTAACTCTTTCCTTAGTTTTTGAATTTCATCGACAAGGATTCTTAGGTTTTCGAGCTCGATGCGTATTTCATCCGCCAGGGACTTCTTATCCATAAATGACTCGACCGATCTTCCTCACATGCTCGGTGAAGCTGTTCTTATCTTCCAGAGAAACGAGATCCACATTAATCATGATTTCATTCTCGATTTCGCCAGCAAGTCTAAACAGGTCCCACCCGTGTATCCCTTCGCAAGCCAGGTCCAAATCTTTCGCTGTCTCCATATTGTCCAGGGCGCTCCCAAAAAGGAGAAGTCTAGAAGCCCCATATCGCTTGGCGATGGCAATCGCTTTTCTCATGCTTTCCTCGGTCATATGTATTTATCTCCTTCTACATACCAGCGAAATACGCTTTGCTTACTGTGAGAAATATAGATGTTTTGTCCTACAGCAGTCAATCTTAGAACATCGGCCTGAACCTGAACTCTGCTCCAATTTTTTCTTCCACGAATTTCTTCGCCGAATCGACGTCGATTCCATCCAGTCCGACAACACTCATATAAACCTTCGGAATGTAATCCTTCGCCTCTTTAGCGAACGCGAGCATCGACTCCCACTGCTTGCCGTTCGGCGTCCCCATCAATTTCGTGTATTCGTCAGGATCAGTCGAGTTAAGGCTTATTGAGACAGCGTCGATCAGTCCATTCAACTCGGGAAGAATATCACGGTGGTTAATTATGTTGCCGTGACCATCGGTATCAAGACGTGTCATCCCGCCGTTTTGCTTCACGTAGCGCGCAACCTCTTTGACGATGTCGAGCCTGATGGTCGGCTCACCGTATCCGCAGAAGACAATCTCTTTGAATCTTTTCGGGTCGCCGATTTCGGCGATTAGCTCCTCTGCCGAAGGCTCATTTTCTATATGAAGGTTATGTCCCTTGACCATAGCCTCACCTTTCCGATCGCAGAATATGCAATCGGCATCGCATCGGAGCGTGAGGTTCAGGTAAAGCGAGTCGCGAATTTGATACGCGATTCTCGGCTCCGGTTTTTTGCCGACTCCGAAGAGTTTATATGCGTTGTATGATGTGATGCGACGGATGTCTTCGACCGTCAGATGCTGAAGCTGAGCTATTTTGTCAACGATGTTCGGCACGAAGGCCGGCTCGTTTGTCTTGCCCCGGTGCGGAACGGGTGCGAGGTATGGAGCATCTGTCTCGACCAGAAAATGCTCGGGCTCAACTGTCCCGACGACTTTCTGCAGTTCTGTCTCGCCCGATTTGCCGAAAGTCACCATCCCGCTTATGCCCAAATAGAAGCCCAGTTGAATAGCTCTGCGCGCCATCTCAAGAGATGAGTTGAAGCTGTGCAACACTCCTCTTGGCTGCAGGCTGATCTGGTAGTCGAACCTGCGGGGAAGAATCCACCCGCTCTCGACTTGTCTTGCGAGAATCTCCATGAGGTCGGAATCGGATTCGCGGTTATGGATCGAGACGGGGAGCTTTACCGACTTTGCGATCTCGATCAGTGCCTCGAATACTCTCTTTTGTATCTCCGGCGGAGAAAGGTTGTAATGATAGTCGAGGCCTATCTCGCCGATGGCGACGACCTTTTGATGTGAAGACATGTCGGCGATCTTCCTGAGAGATGCATCGTCTGCTTTCGATGCGTCGTGCGGGTGATAACCGACTGCGGCGAAGACTTTTTCGAATCTCTCGGCGAGCTCGACGGCCTTTTCGCTGGAGGGTAGGTCCCAGCCGGGAACGATAATGTATTCCACGCCGACGGCAGCGGCCTTGTCCAGAGTCTCCTGTGCATCCGGAAACTTTTCGTGATTCAAATGCGAGTGTGTATCAACCAGATAGGTCATCTTCAAGTTGCGGTCTCGGTTCTAATTTCTAATAGGTTAAACAGGTGAAGTCGACTAATGTGTGTGGAACTTCATGCATTTCGCTTGAACTGTTCTCAATTTCGTGAAACATGAGTTAAAATTCATGGACCTAATTCGTGAATCGCGGGTGATTTTTCCTTTGTGATCATGAAGGTTCATATGAAGGACCGAGGCCTTGGCATGGAACAAATGTGGCAAGTTGTCGCATCCTTGCGAGGAATAATCTGACGGAGACGGTTGAATCAGGTTGAAATAAACGGAATTTGTGGGCATGGCATTTGACACACTTCCATGTGAATCCTTCGGTTCATAACAGAACTGCCGGGCCGGCGAAGCGATCCTTCGGACATAACCGGCGGACAAACTTGCCCTTAGCACAAAATGCGGGAGGAGAACAAGGATGATTGAGATCAGGATGCACGGCAGAGGCGGTCAGGGCGCGGTTATAGCAGCAAAAATTCTCGCCTCCGCGATATTCAAGGAGGGGAAATTCGCACAATCTTTCCCTTCATTCGGCGTCGAGAGAAGAGGGGCTCCGGTGCTCGCCTTCACGCGCGTGGACAACAAGCCGATCAGATTACGCACGGCGATCTACGAGCCGGACCATCTGATAATACTCGACTCTACATTAATCAAATCTACGACTGTTTTCTCAGGCCTGAAAAAAGGCGGAACTGTTCTTGTCAATACGCCAAATCCTGCAACTATGTTTGGTTTCCCGGAGGAATACTCGGCTGCCGCAGTGGACGCAGCTGGAATAGCGGTCAGGCACGGTCTCGGAACGAAGGGCATGCCGATCGTGAACACGTCCATACTCGGTGCGTTCGCGAAGTTCTCCGGAGTTGTTGGTATTGAAGCGATCGTGGAAGCAATACGGGAAGGTGTTCCCATAAAGCAGGATGAGAACGCGGCCGCAGCTTTGGAGGCGTATGAGGTGGTGGAGACCGCGGCTGTGGTGATTGAACGTGACCGCTTGGCCTCGGAGGACCATGGAAGAATAATCGTATGATAAGGGGCTGATATGGGAAAATACAAATTCACAACCGTTGAAGAGATGCCGCCGTTGGCATTCTCGCTTGAATCGACCCGTAAGATTCTCACCGGGAGTTGGCGGCACGTCAGACCAGTATACAGGAACAAGACTTCTCCGTGCGAAGTAGGATGTCCCGCCGGCGAGAAGATACCGGTTTATTTCGATCTTGTCAGGCAAAGGAAATACGAGGAGGCATGGCACAAGATCCTGGAGGATAATCCGCTTCCTGGCGTGACGGGACGAGTGTGCTATCATCCCTGCGAGGGACAATGCAACAGGGGAGAATATGACGAGCCTGTTGCCGTCCACAGCATAGAACGATTCGTCGCAGACAGGAACCTGCGTAACAAGAGGCTTCCCGAGATCACGGAGTCGCCGAAGAGTGAGAAGGTGGCAGTCATTGGATCAGGACCGGCGGGCCTATCATGTGCCTACCAGCTTGCGAGGAAAGGCTATCGCGCCGTCATTTACGAAGCCGATCACGAACCCGGAGGCATGTTGAGATACGGGATCCCGGACTACAGGCTTCCCAGGAACATACTCGACAAGGAAATCGGAGATATCGGGAGTCTTGGTGTAGAAATAAATGTCGATTCGAGAATCGGTGGTAACGTTGCATGGAGCGAGCTGGAGAAGTATGACGCGGTATTCGTTGCGGTCGGTGCCGTGCGGAGCAGGAAGATCGATGTTCCAGGCGAGGAACTGAAGGGTGTCTACACCGGCGTAGATTTTTTGCGTGAGCTAAGTACCGGCACGGTTCCAAGAATCGGGCGAAGCGTTCTTGTGGTGGGCGGCGGAAACACCGCTATTGACGCGGCGAGAAGCGCGCTGCGGCTCGGCAAGAGAGCCACAATTCTTTACCGGCGCACGCGCGCAGAAATGCCGGCCGTGCCGGAGGAAATTGAAGAGGCGGAAAAGGAAGGAGTGCGCTTTGAGTTCCTTGTCGCGCCGGTGAGGATAACCGGGGATAAGGGAAGAGTCTCTAAGATCGAACTCATCAGGATGAAACTCGGAGATCCCGATGAAAGCGGTAGAAGAAAGCCGGTTCCGATAAAAGGGTCGGAGTTTTCGATGCATGCCGATACGGTCATCTCCGCGATCGGTGAAGAACCCGACTTGTCATTCCTTCCTTATTCCTTCCTGAAGAAGGGCGTCCGACTGTTCGTGGACGACGATTACTCGACCGGCGTTCCAGGAATATTCGCCGGAGGCGATGCCGCGACTAACCCGAACGGGACCGTCGTGAATGCGATCCGCGCAGGCAAACAGGCAGCGGTCTCGATCGACGAGTTCCTGGGCTGGCGAACAAAATCAAATGGACTGTCCCACGATGTCGTTCGTCCGAAGGATGTGAACACATT
This sequence comes from uncultured Bacteroidota bacterium, assembly GCA_964603995.1. Lineage (GTDB taxonomy): Bacteria > Bacteroidota > Ignavibacteria > Kryptoniales > JAKASW01 > JAKASW01. Next base: position 4,355 of record CAZRXH010000087.1, read on the forward strand.
TTATTTCCCGCACGAGAAGCGAGCCAAGATCCCCAGGATCACCGTCGAGAAGAGCAAAGCGACATTCACGGAGGTGAACAGGACACTCACAGAAGCGAATGCGCTCGCCGAGGCCGAGAGGTGTTTCACTTGTGGCACGTGCTTGCACTGTGACGTCTGCATGACATTCTGCCCTGATGTTGCAATAAGCAAGGACGAATCCGGCGAATACACAATCGACTATGACCATTGTAAGGGATGTGGCATCTGTGTGAACGAATGCCCGCGCGAGGCGATGGAACTTGTTCCGGAAGGTTCGCGCGAGGGAGGAGAGGAGGCTGGACAGGTATGAGCGGAAAGAATGGCACGAACTCGAATAACGGCGGTCTCCTTCATCCGTCGGTAGATAAGGTACTGGTGATCGAAGGGACTCACGCGGCATCATACGCCGTGAAGCTGGCTCGGGTCCAGGTGATAGCCGCCTATCCAATAACTCCACAGACCAGCGTGGTCGAGAAGCTGTCGGAAATTATCAGCGACGGTGAACTCAACGCAAAGTTCATCCGGGTCGAATCAGAACATTCCGCGATGGCATGTTGCATCGGTTCTTCGATCAGTGGCGCAAGGGCGTTCACGGCGACCTCGTCACAGGGCCTCGCGCTGATGCATGAGCTGCTTCATTGGGCTGCGGGAAGCAGACTGCCTATCGTCATGGTGAATGTCAACCGGGCGATGGCGCCTCCGTGGTCGATATATGTGGACCACAACGACAGCCTCTCTCAGCGGGACACGGGCTGGCTCCAGTTCTATGCCGAGAGCAATCAGGAAGTGATGGACACCGTCCTGCAGGCGTATAAAATAGCGGAGGCTGTCCTGCTTCCAGTTATGATAAACCTCGATGCGTTTGTCCTGAGCCACACTTCTGAACCGGTGGCAATTCCCAAGCAGGAGTTTGTCGATGAATTTCTTCCTGCGCGAAACGCGTCATTTAAGATCGATACCGCTGATCCGAAGGCCTTCGGAGCTCTTATCGGACCCGAAGCATATATGGAAATGCGGTACAAGCTGTTCCAGGCAATGGAAGACGCGAGAGGAATTATCCGAGAGGTAGATTCGGAATTTGCCGGAAAATTCGGCAGGTCATACGGCGGCCTTGTCGAGGAGTATCGAACGGAAGACGCGGAGATAGTCCTGATCGTCTCCGCGACGGCAGTAAGCACGGCCCGTATCGCGGTCGATGAGCTGAGAAGCATGGGCTTCCCGGTCGGGCTGATGAAATTGCGTGCATTCCGGCCTTTCCCGGTGGACGAAATACGATCTCTTGCCCAGCGTGTGAGGAAGATCGGAGTAATGGATCGTGATATATCTTTCGGTGCGACAGGAATTATTTACCAGGAAACTAAGGCGGTGTTGTACAATGCATCCGTGACGCCGGCTCTCTTCGGATTCATTGCCGGTCTTGGCGGACGCGACATAACGCCGGAGACGGTAAAAGAGATGTTGTCCTATGTGATGAACCACGATGAACCTGAGAGCGAGACGATTTGGATTGGTCTGAGGACTGAAGCCGCCGATCATGGTGAACCTCCGGTTCCGGAGAATCCAGGCAAGAGAAAAAAATCGGAGGGAGTATAAGCGATGGGACAGATCAAGTATCAATTGCCTCCGGATGAGATCCTCGCACCGGGACACTTTGCATGTCCGGGCTGCGGCGGCACTCTGACAATGCGATATGCCCTGAAAGCGCTCGGGAGGAAGGTCGTCGTAGTTATCCCTGCATGCTGCTGGTCGGTGATAGACGGGCCGGTGCCTTACTCAGCAGCAGGTGTGCCGGTATTCCACACCGCGTTCGAGACTGCCGCTTCGACTGCAAGCGGTATCAAGGCCGGTCTGGAGGCGCAGGGAGATCACGAAACCACTGTCGTTGCGTTCGCGGGCGATGGCGGGACTTTTGATATTGGCTTCCAGGCACTGTCGGGCGCAGCTGAGCGCAACGAAGATTTCATCTACATCTGCTATGACAATGAAGCCTATATGAACACTGGTATCCAGCGGAGTTCCGCTACGCCGTTCGGTGCATGGACTACAACTACCCCTGCGGAATCTCCGAAGGCAGAGAAGAAAAAGGACATTATCGAGATCCTGGCGGCCCACCGCATACCGTATCTTGCAACTGCCAGCGTTGCGTATCCCGATGACATGATTGCGAAGATCCAGAAGGCGAAAGAGATTCACGGGTTGAGATTCATTCACGTTTTCTCACCATGCCCTCCGGGATGGAAGTTCGAACCGGAGGATTCGATAAAGATTTCGCGAATGGCCATAGAAAGCAGGGTCTTTCCTCTACTTGAGATTTTCGACGGAACGGAGTACAGGCTCTCCAGGGAACCTGAAGGAATTCCTGTCCGTGACTACATCAGGATGCAGGGAAGATTTCGTCATCTCAGAGAGGAACAAATAGAAAAAATACAGGCGAACGTTGATGAAGAATGGGAGCGGCTTTCAATGAGACTTTCGTACTCGAAAAGAATGCGTCAGTCAGGTGAGAGTCATCCCGCACGCAAAAAAGGCCAGTTGCTCGCAAAGCACACCATGAAGAAAGCCCCGAGATAGATGTCCTGGAGAATAGGAGTCTCTTATTTCGCTCTATGATGCTCGCCGAGAATTTGTTCGTCCTGCGAAGTCTGAAGGAGAATCCAAACGGGCTTTTTTCTTTTCGTGCCTTGCGAGTTTGCGAGATGTCTCTTCCTTAAAAGTTTTTTGAGTATGTAGAGAATCGGAGGATGTGTGCCGCAGTTCAGAATTAGAAACGGTAGCCAGATGATCGCAGAGGGAGCTGTTGCGGTCGGTTGCACCTTTTTTGCAGGCTATCCGATTACCCCCGCGTCCGGCATTTACAGGTCCATGATTGACGAGCTCCCGAGGCGAGGCAGCGTGGCGATAAGCTCTCCAGATGAGATCTCAGCGCTCGCGTTCTGCGTCGGCGCGTCCCAGCGCGGCTTCAAGGCTATGACGGCCACGTCCGGGCCAGGTTTCTCGCTCATGGTCGAGACCGTACAGTATGCCGTCATGACGGAGACCCCTGTCGTGATTGCTCTCGTGCAGCGGCTTGGTCCGAGCACCGGTGGCGCAACGCAGGGCGGGCAGGGGGATGTCCTGTTCGTCGGCAGTTCAATCGCCGGAGGCTACACGATCCCAGTATTTTCTCCCTCAACTCCCGTCGAAGCATACGAGCTGACTATCCATGCGTTCAATGTCGCCGAGAAGCTCAGGACACCGGTCATACTCCTTACAGACAAAGAAGTCGCCATGACTTCGGAAAATGTCGACTACGCAAGTCTTCCAACATTTGAAAAGATCGAACGTAAATTATTTGCCAGAAACGACGGCGAGACATTCAAACCATATTCCTTCACAGAGAGAGGTGAGGTGCCTGACTTCGCGGCTGTGGGGGGCACGGAAAAAGCAATCGTCACCGGTTCAGCACACGACAAAGCCGGTCGTCTCCAGAAAAATTCGCCCGAAACGATCGAGGTTCTGAAGCATCTTCAAGAGAAAATTTCCTCCAATTCTCACGAGATAACGAGGCTGGGCATTGATTCCGCAGAGGAAGCAGAGACGATGGTTTTCAGCTACGGCATCAGCGCGCGCACAACCAGAGATGCTGTCTCAAGACTCCGCGCCCAAGGTGAGCGGGTTTCCTTCTGCAACTTGAAGACACTTTTCCCGATTCCGGAAAGAGAAATCACAGACGCAGCGGAAAAGGTCAGAAACATAGTTGTTGTCGAAGAGAACATGACTGGCCTGTATCGGAGCCAGATTGCGCGATTGTTCCCGGGCAAAAAGATATCGGGTGTCAACGGAATTGGCAGAATGATTACGCCGGGAGAAATCGAAAAAGCCGTTTCATCCAGGAACTAAGGGGGCTGTCAATGTCTGAAGTAGCAACTCAAAGCTCTAAAAACAAAAAGACTTTCCTTAAGGTAAACGAGAAATTCCCTTTCTGTAAAGGGTGCGGTCACCATCACATAACCAACGCGCTGAACGCGGCGATGGTCAAGCTCAACCTAGAACCGCACCATGTGAACATTACGAGCGATATCGGATGTGTCGGCTTGGTCGACACCCTTTTTGAGGGAGTGCATTCGTTTCATACAACCCACGGAAGGTCCACTGCTTTCGCAACAGGAGTGGCGATTGCCGATTCCGTGCTTGCGGACTCGAAGCTGAAGAACATTGTGGTGATCGGCGACGGCGGTGCGATGATTGGGCTTCTCCATCTTGTCAACGCCGCGCAGATGAACGTCGATGTGACAGTTGTGCTTTACAACAACTTCCTGTTCGGCATGACTGGCGGACAGAACTCCAGCTTTTCTCCTCTGGGATTCGTCACCGCGACGACCCCGATGGGAAACATTATTCCGCCGGTCAATTTGCCTGAGATTCTGAAAGGAGCAAACGCAGGATTCCTGGCGAGGAAAACCACAGCGGACACAGATTTGGCGGATACGATTGCGGAAGCCATTGCCCATCCGGGCTTCGCACTTGTCGAAGTGCTCGAACTTTGCACGGAGTATGCGGTGCGCGACAATGCAATTCGGGGAAACAGACTTGCGGAGATCGAACCGGGCTCTGTCATGGAGTTGGGAGTCCTTGTGAACAGGCGTGACAGAACTGAATTCGGTGAAGCGTACAAGGAGAAGGTGATCCATCCGACGACAGAGAGAAAGACGATAGGAATTGAACCGCGATATGAGAACGCACTTGAGAAGAGGATAGGCGTTATCATAGCAGGGACGGCGGGGGAACGGGTTCAGTTTGCATCCTATCTGCTTGTCCAGGCGGCGGTTCTCTCCGGCGCAAATGCGACTCAGAAAAACGATAATCCCATCACGCAGGGGACCGGCTTTTCGTTGTCTGAAGTTGTGCTCTCGCGCGATGAGATATGTTACACCGGGATCGATACGCCGGATGTCGTCGTCGTAGTCTCGGAAGACGGACTGAAAGAGCTGACGGCAAAAGGAGTCTTTGAGAGGACCGGCGCAAATACTCTGATCATTGCAGACGACAACCTTGATATACCGGAATGTTCCGGCAGAACAATGAAGCAGCCTTTCAGGCGGAGGTATTTGCCTGCAGGCGCAGCATTCGCCGGTGTTCTGGCGGCTGTGAAAGTCACCGGGATACTCCCCATACTGGCTTTTCAAGATATAGCCGCCATGCAGAAGAAGTCGGAGGAACTCTTGTCTATAATAGAACACGTCGTTGGAGGAATTTGAGGAGAAGATGATGCGAGAAGCTGAGGTCAGGGAGACGATAGTATCTATTCTTGAAGATGCTATCGAGAGCGAGATCGAATCTGAAGAGAAGTATTTGCACGCAGCCGAACTTGCCTGTGATACGCGGGTCAGGGACTTTTTTCTTTCGTTGGCGAAAATGGAGCGGGAGCACAAGGAGCAGCTTACCGCGCAGCTTGATGAGCTGCGCGCTCAGATGACTATTGTCGGTGAGATGAATGAGATGTTTCTATGAGAATGTCAGCCTTTGCCAGCGGAGAACCCACCAAGTCGTAGACCTTACAGCCGGGCAAGCCTTGCGTGGCAACTGCCGCAACTGCTGGTGCAAGCGAGCATCATCGGAGCCTAGCGCGCAGCCTCAATTTGTAAACGTTGCCCCTTCCATTATCCATTTCTCGATACCTTGAATCTGGTTCTGGGTCAACGAAGGGAAACCCAGATCTGCTGGATGTAGTCTTCCGTTCGGCGGGAAACCCACCCATTGAATTATCTGGCTTCTGGTGGTGTCTTTAGGCCAGACTATCGGAGGCTGAAGGTTGGTGAAAGCTCCCTGGTCGCTCAAATCCAAAGGCGGACTGCCGGCCTGATACTGATGATCGTGACAACCGGTCACGCTGCATCTCTGGTCGAGAAGAGCCTGTACCTGGGTATAAGTCACTGGCTTGGATAAATCGAACACAATTTGGTTCCCGCTGGGGGCGAGCACGTTCTTGCAGGAAGACAAAACAACCGACAGCACAAGGAGTAACGCCAAACTGAGCAGATACAGATATTTCATGACACAATTTAGCAGTCAGTCGACAGGAATCAATGACACATAATTGAAGTTTGCGCTGGTCACGGACCTTTCAATGAACCGGATGTTACCTTAAATTCAAATAATGAAAGCAGTCGTTTTCTTCTTCGCGTTCAGTTTTTACATGGCGGTATCCAACATCGATTCAAGACCGGTGGAGCCGGCACCTATAGTGTACGTCATGCCGAGGAAGCATTTGAAATTTTCCCGCCGCCACTGCTCCAACTTTTCACGCATCCACATCTCCGGCTAGCCCCTGGCTGAAACATGGCCGCAACGACGAGAAGAACCACTAAGGGCGGTTCATGGTTGTCTTATCCACGCGCAATCCGGTTCACCTCTCTGGAAACTTTAGACATACTGGCACTTGTTGTAGCTCTAAAAGGAATTGAGCATGAGAATTGCAGGAGTGATTTTGCTTGCGTTGGCGTTTGCTGCATGTTCTAAATCATCCACGAGTAACAGCCCAACGGGCCCGCCGTCTTCAGACACGACTGTTAGTTTCGCAAGTCAGGTCCAGCCAATCTTTACGAACAACTGCGCCGTACCCGGATGCCATGTGAGCGGCGGCGCTGCGCCGATGAGCCTTGTAGCAGGGCAAGCGTATGCTGATATTGTCAATGTTCCCAGCATAGAACAGCCTCCGTATGTCAGGGTGAGGCCATTTGATGCGGACAGCAGCTATTTGTACTTGAAGATAACCGGTCGTGCTGGCACGCGTATGCCGCTCAACAGGACTCCTCTCGGTGCATCTCAGATCAGTTCGATCGAGACATGGATCAATCAGGGGGCAAAGAACAACTAG
>CAZRXH010000087.1:11331-13391 GCA_964603995.1 uncultured Bacteroidota bacterium
ACTAGCGCCGTGGATGATGGCTGCTTGATCTTCAAGCCGGGATTGACTAGTTCCTGACACTGGTGATTGAGTTCGCCGGTCGAAACAAGTCTCTTGATCTGAGGAATGATGACTCCTGCGGGCAAGCTGACCCTCGCAGGAGTTTTTTATGGTTTCTTATTTCGCACTGCGCGATAGGATAAATACGGATAGAATCCTCAGCAGCCTTTGCTGAAAGGGGGATTGGCTGCGTCCTGACGTACCTGATACATGTTTGGATGCACTCGATAACGGGTCCTGATTTCTTTACTGGGCTTTTGCAATTGACACGCTTGTTATTGAAATAGAGGACACCGGGGGGCAAGATCGATGTGTTAGTTAACGTGGTGGAGGACATATTTGAGAGGGCAGGCTGCGGCGGAGATCACCGAAGAAAAAGTCAACGTCATTCACTACACGCATGGAAAGAACCCGTGACGCCCGACGATCACTTCGGTGTGAGACTTCGAATCCCGATAATATCAGAAGCGCTTGGGAGTCAGACTACTCTTGCACCCGCCACTGTCGTGCTCTATCTTAGCCTCTGACTGCCAGTGATAAGTCCAGGTATTCGCGGCAAGTCAGAGCTGGGTGACCGGCCCCCGGCAGGCGGAACACAGCATTGCACCCGAGCCATCTGGCCACTCAAATCGAGAGACTCATCTTTCCTTCAATACTATTTGCTCCCTGATTTTGTCCTGCATGTTTTGGACGAAAGTCTTTATCTCGTCGAGATGTTGCACCTGCAGGGTCTTTGACCGAATCTCCAGGCACTCGGTCGCCGTCAGCTCGCCCGGCCCGTTACTTGTGTAGTCTCTTTCGTAGTGAAGGCCGTCCGCGAAAAATATTCTATTCTGAGGAAGATTGCGCACCACATATTTGTCCTTCGGGAATGTTATGTGTATGCTCTTCCTCATCGTGCTCGGAAAGTTGAACTGTATGTCGTAGTTCCTTGTCGGTCTTCCCAGCCAGTCCCAGTCATCCGAGAGCTTGAAAGGATCGATATTCAGAAAGACCAAGTCCCCTTGCTGGCTTATCGCGTTTGGAACTTTGACATCGAAAGCCAGTGTGAGAGCGGAATCGACGGAGTCGAGGCTGCTGAACGAGTAACCCGTCACTTCAGCTTTCAGGTAGTCGTCGGCGATGAGCGACTTGCAGTATTTCAGCATTTCTTCCTTGCTCTTCTGGCTGAATGAGTCTCTGTGCCGGTGGTTATATTCTCCCTCGAATTTGATCTCAATATGAAATTCCGCATCTTTCACGTTCATTAGATTCGCAACTATGTCTACGTTTTCGACATTGTCCTGACATGTGCTTGAAGGGATCGTCTCGATCCGGGATGAGTTGTCATCGTTTAATATCAATCCGCTCGTACCCTGGTCCTGAAAAGGAATTTCACCGAGACTGCAGTACTTGACCGTGGGGTCGAGCCAGTAGGCTTGCCCGTTCCCTTCAGTGGCCTTCACGATCATGTGGTTGAAATCCCAGGAGGGGAAATTGGTGTGGATGATCCCCTCGCCGGAAGTGAGAAGAAGAACCGGCTTTGCCTCCACGCCGAGCGATCTCAGAAGGCTTATCAACAGGATAGACTTGTCCTTGCAGTCGCCGTATTCACGCTCCAGAACTATCTGGGGCTGATTCGGCCTGTATCCGCCATCTCCTAATTCGATGGCCACGTAGCGAAGGCCCTGCACGAAAGCAAATACCTTTCTAATCTTTTCAGTCTCGCTTGTGCAGCCTGTCGTGAGGTTGGAAGCTTCGTCCTTGATCTTGTCGGTGATGTTTAGTTGAGGAGCAAAGTAGTATTTGTTGTACCATTCGGAGACATCGTTCCACGTTTCCCAATCAGCCGGTGCGAACTCGACGTATTGAAGGTAATTCATCTCCGGCGGCATCACAGGCTCAGACTCGAAGGCTGGAATGTTCCTCTTCACCCACTTATATGTGACTGTCTGTTCCGACAACGCCTTTGATGCCTCCACATTTTTGGTAAGCATCGGCTCTCCAAGCGAGCAATTGTGCCACTGGTACCTCCAACTCCA
>CAZRXH010000088.1:0-13374 GCA_964603995.1 uncultured Bacteroidota bacterium
GCGGGAGAGTGTGTCTCAATTTGAACTGAGTCTCACGGAGGAGACATAAGGTCTACCTCGATTTGCATTTACATAATTGACACAATATATTCGTTCGTCAGCGGGCTCCAATAAAAAACCTCCTATCATAGTCGTGAAGTCCATGACCAGTGTTCCAGCCGCACCAATATATAATCCGCAGCACAATCTGTTTATCACGATAGCACTTAGAGGTCTTTCCTTCTGTCGGTGGGAGGCAAGGGCTGTCCGTAAAATTGTTTTGCAAAGGCATATAGAAGATATCCCAGCGACTGGGAATCCATAAGTACCCAGTGGGGATGATATTGCCACGGGAAGGAAGTCATTAGCAGGTGGAAGGAAGGGCATTGCAGCTGGTAGGAAGCTCCATGTATCGGGAAGGAAAGGTATTGCAGCCGGTAGGAAGCTTCACGTATCGAGAAGGAAGGTCTCTGCAGTCGGTAGGAAGCTTCCTGCATCGGGAAGGAAGGGTGCTGCGGCCGGTAGGAAGATCCATGTATCGAGAAGGAAAGGCATTGCAGCCGGTAGGAACCCTTCTGCATCGAGAAGGAAGTCACAGGCGACTGGAAGACGAAACCGGCGAAAAGGCTCAGGAAATAGCGTTCCCATAAATTAACCGTCAAAAAGGAGAGAGTTATGCCTGGAAAAGCAAAAAACACGATCTCTGACCAGTTGAAGGCCGCCAAGGTCGCACTGACAAATTCGCTTGCCGACGCTGAAATCCAAGGCTATGTCGCCAAGTACGGGTATGACACCACGAGGTTGAATGAGGGGCAGGCGATCTACTTGGCTGCCGATTCGGCGGTTAGTGCGGCCGCCGCCGCGACCGGTGCTCAGAAACAGACGACAGAAGACCTGTTGAAGGCACAGAAGACGGCGCTAACGGCATACCAGGACCTCTCGACGGTTGCAAAGGCTGTCCTGAAAGGGAATGGAGGTGCGCTGACGAAGTTAGGACTGGACCGCCCGATGCCGAGGACGACAGCCGGTTTCACGGCTGCCGGATACATCCTTTTCGACAACGCGACCGCCGACCCTGACATCAAGTCGAAGGTTGGCACACGCGGGTACACCGATGAGAAGCTTGCAACAGAGCGGGCGAAGATAGTCGCGTTCGATGAAGCTGACGACCACCAGGAAGCGGCGAAGGGCGCGAACCAGCAGGCATCTAATGCGGAGGCGTCCGCTATGAAGAAGCTCAACGACTGGATGGCGGAGTACAGGAAGATTGCGAAGATAGCTTTAAGAGAGAAGAAGAATCTTCTGGAGAAGCTGGGCATACCGGTACGCAATACGAAGACCAAGGCGCAACGGAATGCGCCGATGAAGTCTGCGGCGACACGCGCGGCGAAGAAGAACCCTCCGGGTAAGTGAGATTTCGGTTCGGAATACTTGGCATTTCCGACCCCTTGGTTCCGAAGGGGCGGGTGGAGGCCGCCCCGCGGAATTTTATTGTGGTTGCCCTTTCTACATCAAGTTCGGTTGCTGCGCATGGGACATGGTTTCGCAGTCCGCTTTTCGGCACAGCGAGAAGTGGGATGAACGGTTACGCAGTCTCCGCAGAGTACCGCCACTATTTTTCTGGCGTCACGACAGGTTGGCATGTTGACCCGTTCGCGGAATGGATCGGCTTTGAACGTCTGGGTTCTCTTCGAACCTTTTATGGCTCAGGCTTAAGAAGCGCCTTTGATTTCGGTGTTGTTGCAGGTCATGAATGGACGGCGAACAGACTGATCTTTGATATCTCGCTCCGCACAAGTTGGTATACTTCTGATTCCTATCCGAGAGGTGATTACTTCCCGCGAATGGAGAACTCGAGTTTCAATAGCTTCATGCTCATAACCCTTGGCTACTTAATCAACTGACCAACAGGGTTCGGTGAGTATAAGGCGCAAACGGCACATGGCAGGCGGGACAAAGAGGCTCCCCGAGTATGCTTGTCGCGGTCGGGACGGTTTTTTTCTGGTGGACGTTGGCATTCATGACTTTCAACATATTTTATCTGCAAACAAAAGGAGGTACCATGTTTTCGAAATTTAGAAGCTAAGTTCTGACAGTATTGATTGCAGTATTTCTACCTCTGGGCGTCAAAGCTCTAGCACAAAATCAATTTCATGTGATTTTCTCGTCCGATCCTCAATATCCCTGGTCTGAACAACCCAAATCGGAGGAACAGACAAAGGAAGATTCTAAAAAGGAGATCTCTTCACAGTATAAGAGTATGACAAAACTTGCTTCGGATTCTGCTTCAGGAACACGTGTTAATGCTGTTATTGTCAATGGCGACTTGACGGCATTTGGACACGGTTGGCAATTAGATGAATACAAGAATCTCCTGGCAAACAACCTGCACGTTCCAAACAGATGAAAGGAAGCGGTGCCAGTTTGGGTATTGCACTATTTGAAAGATACTGGCTCACTAAGTTGGACGGGAAGGCTTCCCGTCCAACTTTTGGGACAGCCACATCCCAATCATCCGTGGAATGATGTGGATCGGGAGATGTGATTTTGGAGCGGCTCATCCCAGCTGCGCTCGTCGCGGTCGGGACGGACCTTCTTGGGCGGGACGTTATGCACGATGCTTGCCGAGAGAAAGGAACGAGATTTCAGAATTCGGCTGCGCACAGATTCTATCGGTTAGTGTCCGTACACGATATACCAGATAATGGAGGTTTCCATGTCTACTCCTTTTCAACTTCGACCCTTAGGCAACACAGGCATTAACGTAACGCCGCTCGGTCTCTCCGCTTCTTATTACCCCGGCAAGAACGCTGTTTATGCAGCCGTAGAGCAGGGAGTCAATCTCTTCTTTGCATTTGGTGTCGATATACAGATGACGCGAGCGCTGCGGAAGTTGGTTCCTTCCAGTCGTGAAAAGTTGGTAATTGTAACCGGTGCGTACAATTACATCTGGAAGGCGCAGGACGTCCGCAGGGCACTTGAGAAGCGATTGCGCCAGTTCAACACGGACTACATAGACGTTTTTCTCTTCATGGGCGTGCTGAAGCCGGCCGAGTTCACGGCGAAAGTCCGCGAGGACTTGCTCGCGCTCAAGGAGGAAGGGAAAGTCCGAGCAGTTGGCCTCTCCTGCCATAATCGTGCCTTCCTCGGTGAGCTTGCTGCAAGCGGTGCTGTCGACACGCTGATGTTGCGCTACAATGCTGCGCATCGCGGGGCGGAACGGGATATTTTCCCGCATCTCCATTCGCACAATACGGGAGTCATCAGTTATACCGCGACAAGGTGGACATACTTGTTGCGCCGTCCCAAAACCTGGCCGAAGGGCGCGCGCATTCCGACGGCGGGTGATTGTTACCGGTTCGTTCTTTCCAACCCGAATGTGCATACAGTCTTGACCGCTCCAAGGAGCGAGCGTCAGCTGCGGGAGAATATAGCTGCGGTGCAGAAGGGCCCGCTGGAAGAAGAAGACATGAAGTTCATGCGCGAGTTCGGTGATGCGGTGTACAACCAGAAGAAGTGGTTCATGTGAGATCGATTCAGTCGGATGACAAGAAGAAGTACCGGGTTTATCAGGTGGATGCCTTCACCAATGAACGGTTCAAAGGCAATCCTGCAGGAGTGGTTTCAAATGCGGACGGATTGAGCGACGCTCAAATGCAGGCCATTGCGCGTGAGCTTAACAATTCTGAGACAGCCTTCATCCTTTCGCCCACAGGTGCCGACCATGAAGTATGGATACGCTTCTTCACGCCAACTACTGAGGTGCCTTCCTGCGGACATGCCACGATTGCCGCTCACTATGTCAGGGCGTTGGAGAACAAGCTCTCGTCATGCACTGTCGTGCACAAGATTGGCATAGGCGTCCTTCCGGTCGGGATTATCAAAAGGAACGGCGACTACAAAGTAGTCATGACGCAAGGGAAACCGGAATTCGATGACCCGCTCTCCGGAAAGAGGCGAAGCGACATCATTGCCGCTCTTGGATTGTCGGAGTCCGACATCGACGAACGCTGCCCCGTGCAGATCGTCTCCACTGGGCACTCCAAAGTTCTCATTGGAGTCAGGAGGAAGGATAAACTGAACTCTTTCAGGCCGGACCTGGCGCGGTTAGCCGACATCAGCCGGACGATTGGGTGCAACGGATTCTTCGTCTTTACATTCGATTCAGGTTCGACGGAGATCCTTACTTGCGGACGGATGTTCGCACCTGCAATCGGAATCCCGGAAGACCCCGTGACTGGCAACGCGAATGGTCCGCTGGGTGCGTATATCGCCAAGCACAAGCTCGTAAAGCTGTCCGGGTCCAGGCTCACATTCAAAGGGAAACAGGGTGAAGCGATTGGAAGGACAGGAGTTGTGGAAGTGCAGGTCGATCTCCAGGATTCGTTGCCTGCAAGAGTGCGAGTCGGCGGTAAAGCCGTCATCGCGTTCGAGACAGAGATTGCAATCCAGGTCAGCACAAGAGCGAGTATATGACAAATCGAAGCGGGACGCGCACTTGCGTCAGGGGAAGCTCCCTTTTTTCAGGGTGAGGCGCGATTCGCGCGGAGGCTATGAGTTGACATGAAGAATCGATACTTGTCATACATTTTATCGGCAATATTAATTGCCCTGTTTATTTCTTGCAGTCTCATTCCTAAACAGCCGGATAAGATTGAGAGTGTTTCGGAATTTGAAGCCTACCTCAACGAATTAGTGGAATCCGGTACTCCTCCTGGTATGTCTCTGGCAGTAGTAAAGAACGGCAGTATCATATACAGCAAGGGCTTCGGTTGGGCTGATGGGCCGCGGGAAATCCAGGCCTCGCCAAATACCGTGTATCACTGGTGGTCTTGTACGAAGATTGCCACCGCGATCGCCATCCTTCAACTTCAGGAAATGGGGAAGCTGTCTCTGAACGATCCGGTTATCCATCATCTCTCTTTCTTCAAAGTGAAGTATCCTTCCGACACCAGTAAGGAGGTAACGATTCTGAATATTCTAACATCGGTTATATGGTGCTGGGTGCTGTTATTGAGAAGGCGACAGGAATTGCTTATGAAGATTATATCCGGCGAAATGTTATTCGACCGCTGGGGATGAATCGCACGGATTTTCTGTACACGAAAGCCATGGAATCGGACGAGGCAGCCGGCGCCCACCCTATATTCGATTTGATGACTCCATTACTTCCTTTCTTTGCCGGATCATATATTCGTGAGCTTGAAGCCGGCCATCTCTGGATGAAACGGGTTTACACAGACCAGACCCCGTCCACTGCACTTATTGGTCCGGTTGCAGATGCCGCCAGGCTGGTTACTGCATATTTGAATGGCGGAATATTCAATGGTCAGCGAATACTTTCGCTGAAGTCAATCAAGACAATGACGTATGATGGGCGGATGAAGGGAAAGAATGAAGATACTCTAAACTATCGCAGGCAGGGAATCGGTTGGCAAGTATATGGCAAATCCGGACGATGGGTTCTTACTCATGAAGGCGGCGGTCCGGGCTTCAGCACGAAAATTCAATTGTACCCGGATGAGAATCTCGGTTTTGTTCTGTTTACAAATGACGCTACATGTGAGGCTTGGAAAATAGTCAATCTGGCTGGTACTTTGAAGTGGTGAAATGAATTGTCAAGTGCGGTGTCACCAACGTCATTTGAAAGTCCATAAGAGTTCCGAGCTGTTCCGAATGCCTTCGGCTACAAATGGTGCAGATCGATCGGTATAAGGGAGGTTCAGGAATGTGGATAAGATCTCTATATGTGAACGCGCTTTCGGTGCTTTGCTGCACGATCTTGATTGGCTGCAGCAGCGCTCCGTTGATCAAGGAAGTCCCCAACTATCTAAAGCCGGGCAAGCTCTACCTCGCTCCCAAGACCGTCGAAGTAGCCGGACGAGAGTTCAATACAGAGGAAGGGTTCGTGGTCGTCAGAGAGAACCCATCCGATACGCTTTCCCGAAAGAGCATGCTTCCTGTTCTGCGAATCCGGGAGAGCCGATCTTCTGGCTCAACGGCGGTCCTGGACAATTGAACATGAGCTATATCCACCTGGGCAGTTTGCTCGAGGATCATGACTTCGTCCTCGTCGGTTACCGCGGCGTCGACGGCTCGATAGTGCTCAGATCCGACGAAGTAGAGGACGTAATGGAAAGCGTCGGCGCAGACCTGCTGAGCAATGCGTCTCTCCATTCGCTCTCGCAAGCTCTCGAGTCGTTCTCGAAGGAGCTGGAGGCTCAAGGCATCGATATCGCCCATTACACAATGATGGATGTTGTTTCGGACCTTGAGACAGCACGCAAGGCATTCAAATATGATGAGATCGATCTGTTAGGCATGAGCTACGGGACGCGTGTTGCTCTCATTTACGGCTACCTCCATCCCGATGTCGTATTTAGATCGGTGATGGTGGTAGGTGTATGTCCGCCGGGACGCTTTCTGTGGGACCCCAAGAAGATTGATCAGCAGCTTGCCTATTATGACCGGCTCTTTGCGGCCGATTCGAACCGTTATGACGGTCGCCCGTTGTCGCAGTCGATTCGGAATGCGCTGGCAAAGATGCCTAAGCGGTGGTCGCTCTTCAAGCTTGACCCTGGAAAGATCAAGGTGATCACGTTTGCCATGCTGTACCACAAAGGGAGCGCCGCAGTTGTCTTCGATTGTTATCGTGCGGCCGAAGAGGGAGATTACAGTGGCCTGTACATGCTCCAGCGCGCCTACGACTTCATGATGCCGTCCATGATGGTCTGGAGGGACCTGTTCGCGAAGGGAGGCACAGACTTTGAACCTGGCATCGACTATGTATTCAGTATGCGCGATTCAACGACTGCCATGGGTTCGCCTTTATCGTTGCTCATTTGCGGCGGTGCATCGAGGCACTGGCCTGTGTACCACCTTCCTCCCGAGTTAAGCAGGATTCAGCGATCGGACATCCAAACGCTGCTTATCGGCGGAAGCTTGGATTTTGCGGACCCGCCGGAGTACGCCACGGACGAGTTGCTGCCGTCTCTTCCGAACGGGAAGCAGGTCATTCTCCGGGAGATGGGACATGTTGGCGACATAGTCGCTTCATCCTGCTCTATCTCAGTGGTCGGGTATCGCGAATTTATTGAATCAGGGCTCGACGTTCAGCATTCGAGCAGGATCGATTACTATTTTAAATGTCGGGACAAATGAGCGAAAGTAGAAGCTTTGTCTCGGCTTTTATGCACAGAGAAGACTGTAGCTATCGAAGACTACTTCTCGTAACCGTCTCCAGGACGATGCGCCACTCGTCCCGACTGCAACAAGCTTCGCGCGGTTATGAAGGGCTGATTCCGTCGGCAAATCCCGTCGACCCGGTTGTCGTACATTTTCTTGGATCATAGTTCAATGAGCGGGAAGTATAGGAATAAGAATATGAATCCTCGCATCACAGACACTCTTTGTTTGTCACTGATGCTTTCTTGCTCGCGCGCGTTCTGCCAGAACGACGAGCAGCAAAAATCAGACTGGCCGTCAACCTCATTAGGAGTCAGCGTCGGCATCAATGGCTTTCATCAGTGGGACAAGTATCTCTCACCGTCAACATTCGACGGCGTGAACTTCGCATCGCAGCTTTCCTTTCTTACCTCACCGATGGTCGGATTGGTCTCGCGTCTCGATAACGGTCATCGACTCAGCCAGAATAATATAGATGTTGTGGACAAAGATTTCCTTAACGCTGCGACGCAAGGGAAGATAGAATATCTCTGGAGCAACTTTGTTCTTTCGGTCGGGATCTTGTGGTCGATCTGATGAAGACTTGTCATGGATGTACTCAATGGCGTCTTAACGTGTAGTGATCATTCGTAATGTGTCCACATGCGAATCACTTTGACAATGTGCAGGTCTTCGAGCACTTGATAGACGAGTCGATGCTTAATATTGATGCGACGAGAATATGCCCCTGTCAAGTCACCGACAAGCTTTTCATAGCTCGGTGGAGTCTGGAAGGGATCTTCTTGCAGAATCTTAAGAACTTGCTCGGCATTATCTCTCAAGCCAGAGGCAGCAAGTTTCTTAGCGTCCCTCTGTGCCTGTTTGGAGTAGACAAGCTTCCATTTCACCAAGAAAGCTCCGTGGAGCATTTCTCCACGGGAGTCTTGAGTCCGCGAATGATCGATTCGCGCATCTTGGGAATCGAAAGGAGATACAAGGTTTCCTCGATGGCTCGCCAGTCATCCATTGAGATGAGAATAGCAGCATTCTTCTCCCCAACAATCTGGATTGGCTCGTGGGACTTCTCAGATTCCGCAAGGAGCCGAGATACCTTTGCTTTTTTTGCCTGCACGGTTTTCATAGGATTGACTTACTCTTGTGTATGCCTAATATATTCATTCATCTGAACACTGTCAACCAAACCAAGTGCACCCATCGAGCAAGTGCGAATCGGGGTGTCATTTCACTGAACGATATGCACAAGCGAAGATCCGTTTTCAAAAGAAGTTTCGCGGCAAATCTAATTGAAGAAAACCAGAGAGTGTTCGTGCATGGAAAACAAAAGAATAATCAGCACGAAATATAATGGCAATCAGCAAGATTGACGAATCACAACGCAAGGCTCTAAGAACTGCGGGATTGCTGTATCTTTTGATGGCAATCACCGCCCCACTTGGCCTCGTGTATGTTCCTAACACTCTGATCGTCACAGGGGACGCGACAGCGACGGCCGACCACATTCGGGCTTCTGAGTCGCTTTTTCGAATCGGTATCGCGAGCGAACTGTTCCACCAGACCACTGCAATTTTTCTGGTTATGGCTCTTTACCGCTTATTGAAGCCGGTGAACGAGAAACAAGCTAAGCTGGTTGTGGCCCAACGTTACTTCACCGGCCGGGATGGCACAGAGAACATTCGCTGTAACTAAACAGGAAAGGATCTCACAATGATTTCCAGAATCTGGCATGGCTACACTACCCAGGCAAATGCCGACTCATATGAGAATCTACTCAAGCGGGAGATATTTGTCGGCATAGGCAATCGTCATATTCGCGGCTATCGAGGTATTCAGCTCCTGCGACGTAACCTGGACCACGAAGTTGAGTTCATCACCATCATGTGGTTCGATTCTATCGAAGCCGTCCGAGAATTTGCCGGAGAGGACTACGAGCAGGCAGTGGTCCCGCCTCAAGCGCGAGCGATACTTTCACGTTTCGACGAACGTTCCCAACATTATGAAGTGAAAGCTGAAATGAAACCTTGACTATGTGTCTTGCACAATTATTCAGAGGGACAATCGGTGAGGACAATTATGAAAACTCTTTCGCTTCTTTTCCTGCTTACCATCCCCGCACCTGCCCAACAAGGCACGTTTCAGGATTCCTTGTTTGATCATCTTGCCGGTCAATGGGTCATGAGCGGTACCATTCAGGGGAAGGAAACCATACACGATGTAATCGCTGAGTGGGTGCTCGGCCACCAGTACATGCAGATCCATGAAGTTTCGCAAGAGAAGAACGCTGACGGCAGCCCGGCATATGAAGCGACAGTATTCATTGGTTGGGATAAGACATCCAGCCGGTATGCATGCCTGTGGCTCGATGTAACGGGCGGGGGCGGTCTCACCGGACAGGCGATCGGTCATGGCAAGCGGAGCGGCGATGAGATCCCATTCCTGTTCAAAGGCGGCGATGGCAGCATCTTCCGCACGAATTTCGTCTACGATAGGAATGCCGACACATGGCGATGGTTAATGGACGGCGAGGAGAACGGGGAGCTTCAGTCATTTGCCCGCCTGACACTTACGAGGAAGTTGAGGTGATAGTGAAAACGAGAACTCTCATCATGCTGTTTGTGCTCCTCTGGGTAAACGGTTATGCCGTTTCCTGCAGCAATGATTCGACTGCACATTCGTTCGGGACGAAGGACGTTGGCGGGACGAAAATGTACTATGAAGTATACGGGCATGGAGAGTCTATTCTCTTCATTCATGCCGGAATAGCAGACTGCCGGATGTGGGATGCGCAGGTCGCCGCACTTTCGTCGCAGTATGAGGTTATCCGGTGCGATCTGCGTGGATTTGGCAAGACGCCGAGAGGGGCTGTGCGTTTTTCTTTTTATCATGACATAGCCGTGCTCCTCGATTCGCTCGGAATCGGAAAGGCACATATTGTAGGCTCATCATACGGGGGAATGGTGGCAATCGATTATGCCCTTGCATATCCTGAGCGCGTCAGTTCGCTTGTCCTGTGTGCACCTGCTGTCTCCGGTGCGACACCGTCCGTCGAAGTGATCGCCATTGATTCTACAGAAGAGTCGTACTTGAAAAAGGGTGACTTGACGGGAGCCGCCGGATTAAATGTGCGAACGTGGGTGGATGGAAAAACCGGACACATTCAATACAATACTCATGGATTTCCTGGTCGGCAAGTGAGGACCGCCGTGTTCCTGAATGGACTTACCAGGAGTCACTATGGGAGAAAACGAACGTGAGAATTCAGGCGATCACCGGTTTTGCCTGACAAGAGTCGGTTCTTCGTATGGACCGGAATCACGGGCGCATAGGGAATGTATTTAACGGGGAAGGCTTTGCCCTGATAAGGTCGAAGTTGCAAGTCGTTCTTGCACGTCCGGCAATGTGAGCCTATCCTGCGACAACTTTCTTTCTTGCCTTATACCTTTCATCGTGGTCTAGGATTCTCTCGCGAAGTCTTATCGACTTCGGCGTGAACTCAACGTATTCTTCGTCGTTGATCCACTCGATCGCCTTCTCAACCGACATAAGCACCGGGGGTTCGAGACGGATAGCTTCGTCGGCACCGGAGGCGCGCATGTTCGTGAGGTGCTTGGTCTTGCATACGTTCGCTACTATGGTATCCTCCCGGGCGTTTTCTCCGACGATCATACCCGCGTAGACCTGCGTGCCGGGTTCGATGAAGAATGTCATTCTCTCCCCGAGCTTCCACATGGCGTATGCCACGGCAGTGCCGGTTTCCATTGCAACCACAGCACCCTTGTTTCGTCCTTCAATTTCTCCTTTGAAGGGCTCGTATCCGTGGTAATTGTGATGCAGGATCCCGGTGCCCTTCGTCTGAGTGAGGAACTCCGTCCTGAAACCGATGAGTCCTCTCGCCGGCACAATGAACTCGAGCCGTGTATTGCCGTGGCTCGGCATCAGGTTCTTCATCTCGCCTTTCCGTCGGCTGAGATTGTCGATCACGGTCCCGACATACTCGTCGGGCACGTCGATGATCACATGCTCGACCGGCTCATGAAGTTCGCCTTTGATCGTCTTATAGATGACCTGCGGCTTGCCGACCTGGAATTCATATCCTTCGCGACGCATCGTCTCGATGAGTATCGCGAGGTGAAGCTCTCCTCTTCCGCTCACCGTGAATATGTCTGGTGTGTCGCCCGGCTCGACACGCAGACTGACATTCGCGCGGAGCTCGCGTGCCAAACGGTCGGCAAGGTTCCTGGTCGTCACGAATTTTCCTTCCCTCCCCGCAAACGGCGAATTGTTCACGACGAAGTTCATGGACAGAGTCGGTTCTTCGATGTTTACGAAAGGGAGCGGCGTCACGTCCGCTGGGTCGCATATCGTCTCGCCAATATCGACGTCTTCCATCCCTGCGAGCGCAATGATCTCTCCGGCGCTTGCTTCCGTCGCTTCATTCCGCTTCAAGCCCTCGAAAGTAAAAATCTTGGTGATCTTTGCGTCCTCGACACTTCCATCTTTATGAACGACGTGCATCGGCGCACCGTCCCGGATAGTCCCGCGGAATATCCTCCCGATCCCGAGACGGCCGATGTAATCGTTATACTCGATGTTCATCACGAGCATCTGGAACGGGTGCTCGGCGTCCGCCGGCGGCTCGGGAATACGCTTGAGTATGGTTTCGAAGAGCGGGGACAGGTCGTGGTTCTCCTGATCGAGCGAGTACTGGGCAATGCCCTGCTTTGCGATCGTGTATATAACGGGAAAGTCTATTTGCTCGTCGTTTGCACCGAGTGAAATGAAAAGGTCGTATACTTCGTTTAATACTTCATGCGGCCGTGCATCTTTTCTGTCGATCTTATTTATGACGACGATCGGCTTCAGATTCAGTTCGAGCGCCTTGCGGAGGACGAACTTCGTCTGTGGCAGCGGTCCTTCCGCGGCGTCAACGAGAAGAAGGACGCCGTCTACCATCATAAGGGTTCGTTCGACCTCGCCGCCGAAATCGGAATGGCCGGGCGTGTCGACGATATTTATCTTCACATCTCTGTACCTTACAGAAACGTTCTTCGCGAGTATGGTAATTCCTTTCTCGCGCTCGAGGTCGTTCGAATCGAGTATGCGGGTCCCCATGTTCTGGTTCTCCCGGAACGTCCCGGTTTGTTTGAGCATGTGGTCAACAAGCGTTGTCTTTCCATGGTCAACGTGGGCGATTATGGCTATGTTTCTCAGTCTATAATTTCTCATTTCAAAAACTCTTTTCCATACGATCTGAACAAATGTCGGGTAATTTCACCACGGTGAGCTTTCGCGCCGAAGTGCGCCGGCACCCAGCGATTTGGTGCTCTTGAACTTTATTATGCTTTTACAAGATAACATAAATGGACCAGACAGAAAAGTGCCACGGCTCGTTCTCTGCCCTAACTTGCCAAGAAAAGGGAAGTTGCGAACGTGTTACAAATGATCGTGTGAGGAACTTAAATCGAATGCGGTAGTATTTGCGATAGGCCATTCCACCCGCACGACTACCGAGTTTGTCTCGTTGCTCGAGGAGAATCGGACCAGGCTTGTGGTTGACGTAAGGACCATTCTCAAATCGAGACACAATCCTCAATTCGGAAATGAGTCGCTGGAGAAATCGCTTCTGGCATCGGGGCTCAGCTATCTGCACATGCCATCACTCGGCGAATTGCGCAACGAAAGCTTCCGGGGTTTCGCCGACTACATGCAGACAGAGGAATTCGACGATGCGGTGAGGCATCTCCAGTCCATTGCGGGAGAGACCAGAGTTGCAATCATGAGCGCAGAGGCCGTCCATGGCGCTGCCACAGGTCGTTGGTTGCAGATGCTTTGCTCGCCTGCGGGAGCGAGGTTCCAAACATAATCACAGCAGGAAAAACACCTCGCCATAAGTTCACTTCCTTTGCGAAGATCGAGGATGAACACGTCTCTTATCCTCCGATTGGGGAATCACTATTCTGAATCTTGGCGTTTGAACTATTTCCGGAATGTATGTGTTGAGATTTTAAACGCCGGACGGACGAAATGAGGTGTGTCAGAGAATGAACTCGGTGGTAATTCCGTCCGGCGATTTTTTGTTTTCTCACCTCTGTGTACCTAAGGCGGCTGTCTCAATCTGTATTCTCCTGTGCAGGATGATCGCGTTGGCTAGCGTGAATGCAGCAGCGGTCACGTAGCAGGAGAATATAAGCGGAACGATTGCAATCTCTGTAA
>CAZRXH010000089.1:0-13342 GCA_964603995.1 uncultured Bacteroidota bacterium
TAAGCTAAAGTTTCCGCGAATTTTGACGAAAATTATATATGGAGGTGTGTTGGAAGCGGGAAGAGGTCGAGGCGCTGGAGGAAGCCGAATAATGACTTTCTCAATGAAGTTCCTTATTTTGAGGCCTATTGTCTCTCCCCCATTGCATGGGTCGGGGGTAACGGAACTGATCACCAGACAGACTCTTGTCGCCATATACCCCGCGGAGTGAATGATGAAGAAAAGTGAGCCTCCTCAGTTGTCCGCCCGGCACGTAAGGGAGGTGGTCTATGCCACGATCAGCAAGGGTCATCCTCCCGAGCAATCGCTTGATTTTGTCAGCGATAGTGCGAGGTCTGTGCTCGGGTATCGTCCGAGTGAATTCACAAAGAGACCGGACCTGTGGAATTCATTGGTCCATCCCGATGATCAGGGACTCTTAGGAGAAGGGTGGCGCGGTGTCATCGAGACGGCGGCGGAAACAACGCTGATCTACAGGATGAAGTCGAAGAAGTCTGGCGGGTATGTATGGCTCGAGGACAGGGTTGGAGCCAGGCTCGATCCCAATGGAAAGACAATAGGAGTCATTGGCTCCGCAATCGACGTAACGGAGCGGAAAAGACTCGAGGATACTCTTCACGAGAGCGAGACTCGGCTTCGCGGCATCTTCGATGAAGCTGCAATAGGAATGTACCGCACGACCAGTAACGGGCACATCCTTCTGGCCAACAGGTCACTGGTTGAAATGTTGGGATGCGAGAGTTTTGAGGAACTCCGGGCCAGAAATCTCAACGAAGAGGGTTTCGGACCCGGATATCCGCGTGACCAATTTTGCAGACGGATAGAGGATCACGGCTTCATAAGAGGGCTGGAAGCAGTTTGGACAAGAAAAGATGGGAAGATTTTCTTCGGCCTTGAAAGTGCCCACGTTGTTCGCAGCCGCGAAGGCGACGTGATGTACTATGAAGGTACAGTTGAGGACATATCAGAGCGAAAAAGAGCAGAAGAAAAAACAATTCGGGTCAACAGGGTCCTGAGGCTGCTCACAACGGTAAATCAGCTCATCCTGCATGAATCCGAACAGGACAGCCTCTTGAGAAAGGCTTGCGAGATAATTGTCAGGGATGGCGGTTATCGCATGGTTTGGATCGGGACTATCGAAGGTGAGGGCAAGACAGTCACACCGCTGGCATGGAGCGGCAAACAGGAGGACTACCTCAACGGCATATTGATCACGACGGATGATATGCCGGGAGGAAACGGGCCGATCGGACGAGCCATCGAATCCAGTCAAGCTTTCATGTGCAACGATGTGGGCTCAGTGCCTTCATTCGAGACCTGGCGAGCCGAAGCCCTCAAGAGGGGCTTCCATGCGGTTGGGTCATTCCCGATGCATGTGCGGGAGAATGTCATCGGGGTACTCAACATTTATTCGGAATTGAAAGACTGCTTCACTCTGGAAGAGTCACACCTCCTTTCTGAGCTGGCGGACGACATCGGTTTTTCTCTTTGGGTGATCGAGGTGAGAGGACAGCAGGAAGTTGCGAATGAAGTCATAAAAGACAGGGAGTACTGGCTTGAAGAATCCCAGCGTGTGGCCAGGGTCGGCTCTTACGTCTTTGAAATAGGTACTGGTACCTGGAAGAGCTCGTCTGTGCTTGACGATCTACTGGGCATAGATTCATCCTACAAGCGAGATTTCAGAGCCTGGCTTCGTCTCATTCATCCGGCGGACAGGTCAGCGCTCATGGCAGGGATTCAGGAATCCTTTTTCCCCAACAAACGGTCCAATGCGGAATTCAGAATCGTAAGAGAAAGAGACAAGGAAGTTCGCTGGATGTGGGGGACGGCTGAGGTCCTTCTGGACCCTTCGGGGAAACCGATAAGACTGTTCGGCATAGCTCAGGATATTACCGACCGCAAAAGGACAGAGGAGCAGCTGCGAAATGAGCGCATCCTCTTGAGGACGCTGGTCGACAACCTGCCCAACTCAATTTACGTCAAGGACAGAGACTACAGGAAAGTTCTCGCGAATCCGAGCAATGTAAGACATGCCGGTATGTCTTCCGAAGCCGATGTGCTTGGCAAGAACGATTTCGAACTCTTTCCACACGATATTGCAGAGAAGTTTTTCGATGACGATCGCAGAGTGATGGAGCACGGCGAACCGGTGATAGCGAAGGAGGAATTCGTACTCGATAAGAACGGGACCGAAAGGTGGCAGCTTACTTCCAAGATTCCTCTGCGTGATGAGAAAGGGGCTATCGTCGGCCTGGTCGGAATCGGCACGGACATAACGGAGCGAAGAGCTGCTGAGGAAGAGAAACAACGCGAGCGAGTTCTGCTCAGGACATTGTTTGATCACCTACCAGCTTCGATCTGGGTCAAGGACAAGAACTATCGGAGAACCGCAGTCAACAAGGCGCACGTCCTTCGTACCGGCCTTTTTTCCGGCAAGGCCAACATGGTGGAAAGCGATTTCATCGGGAAAACTGATTTCGATCTGTACGATCGTGAGAAGGCACGATTGTACTTCGCTGAAGACCAAACCGTCATCAGGGACGGGAAGACTATCCTGGACAGGGAAGAGTTGGTGGTAGATTCTAAGGGTGCGAAACACTGGCAGCTTGTATCGAAGGTACCGCTCCTTGATGAAAGCGGAGCCATTACCGGGCTAATTGGAATCGTCACGGACATAACCAGGCAGAAGGAGGCAGAGGAAGCCCAGGAACACGAAAGGGTGCTTCTTAGAACGATTATCGACAATCTTCCGAACTCGATTTTCGTGAAGGACAAAAACTTTCGAAAGATAATAGCCAATCCCTCACACATTCATCGGGTCGCACTCTCCTCAGGCAAGGAAGTGACCTCTGAGTCTCAACTGATCGGCAAGACTGATTCCGAGATTTACCCGGAAGAGTTGGCCCGTGAGTTTCTCGAGGAGGATGAAAGGATCCTCCAAGACGGACTGGCGATAATAAACAGAGAATATCATTCGACGACACCAGATGGTCAGGAGCGGTGGGAGCTTGTCTCAAAGATACCGTTGCGCAATGACAGTGGCGAAATAACCGGGTTCGTGGGAATCACCAGCGAGATCACGGAGCAGAAACTCGTGGAGGAAGCGCTGCGAAGAGAGCGAATTCTCTTGAAGACGATCATCGATCATGCCCCCATAGCGATCTTTGCCAAGGACAAAGAGCTTCGGAAGATTCTCGTCAATCCTGCTCACATGGAAAGGGTGTCTGCATACATCGGGCCGCATAGTGCGGAAGACCTGCTTGGGAAATCTGACTTCGAGATATACCCGCCCGAGATGGCTGAGGAGTTTTTCCAGGATGAACAGAGGATACTTCGCCACGGCAAGTTGGTGCTGAACAAGCCGATGTCATACGTTGATAACAATGGGCAGCAACGCTGGGAGCTTGTCTCCAAGATTCCAATGAGGGACGAGCGTGGCGATATATCGGGGCTTGTAGGTGTTTCCACGGACATCACGGCTGTCAGACAGGCTGAAGAGAAGCTTGCCGAGAGCGAGGCCAAGTTCCGGCTCCTCGCCGAGAACGCAAGAGATATTGTCTTTCGATACGGCGTCACCCCATCACCTCATTTCGAATATGTAAGTCCATCCGCAACTGAGATAAACGGTTACACCCCGGACGAACACTACGCCGACCCGGAACTGATCGTCAAGATCACGCATCCCGAGGATCGCTTGTCGCTGAAGGAATTGGGAGACCGGACAAGAAAGACCGGAGATCCGATAACGGTTCGCTGGATAAGAAAGGACCGCGCCGTCATCTGGGTGGAAATTCAGAGCCGCCCGATCTATGACAGAGACAACAATTTGTTGTCGGTTGAGGGAATCGTCAGAGATATTACCGAGCGCAAAAAATCGGAGGCGGCTCTCCGGGCTTCCGAAGAGACGATGGCCAGGATTACGAGTTCCATCCGCGATGCGATATACAGTGTCGACGGCGCCACGGGTGAATTCGAATACCTTAGTCCTGCCTTCCAGAAGATGTTTGGCTATTCGCTGAATGACATCAAGGAGATGGGTGGCAGGTGGCCATTCCTTATGTCCGTGCTTCAGGGGGAGGACCCTTCCAGTACTGACCCGGTCACCAACGAAATGTGGAACCAGGTAGTTGATTCTCCTCCTGTCTGGGAAAGATGGTGGAGATGCAAAGACGGCTCGCTACTGTTTATTGAAGATTACTCCGTTCCAATCTATGATGGAGACAGGCTTGTAAGAATTGATGGTGTATTGAGGGACATTACTGAACGAAAGCGTGCTGAGGATGAAGTAGAACGGGAGCGAATACTTCTGAGGACTCTCATAGACAATTTCCCCTACGCCATATACGTGAAAGACAAGAATTACCGCAAAGTGATCGCTAATCCCGTCGATGTGCAGCACTTCGCCGGACTTTCTTCGGAGTCAGAGATCATAGGGAAAACAGATTTCGACATTTATCCAAAAGGAATCGCCGAGAAGCTTTTCGCCGACGATCAGAAGGTAATCATAGAGGGACAGCCCGTGGCCGGCAGGGAAGAACTTGTCGTGGATGCGAAGGGAAAGGAACACTGGCTCCTCACGACAAAAGTTCCGTTGCGCAGCAAGGACAACGAGATCATCGGCCTTGTCGGTGTCGGCCTGGATGTTACGGAGAAGCGCGCGGTTGATGAGGCGTTGAGACAATCAGAAGCCGAGTTGCGTGCCTTGTTTGAGTCCATGAACGATGTGGTAATGTCGATTGACTCAGAAGGAAAATATCTCAAGGTGGCGCCGACTAATCCGTCGCTTCTGTACCAACCGGCGGAAGAAGTGATCGGCAAGACCCTTTTTGATGTACTTCCGAAGGAGCTGGCCGAGCGTTTCGCGTCGGTAATAGGAGAGACTCTGCGTACTGGGAAGACACAAACGATCGAGTATACGCTCGAAATCGGTGGCGAAGAGAAGTGGCGAACGGCAAACGTTTCTCCCTTGACCGAAAATGCGGTAATCTGGGTCGCCCGCGATATCACCGAGCGGAAGTCGATGGAGAAGGAAATCACTGCCTCTGAAAAGAAGTACAGAGAACTGGTCGAGAATGCTCTTGTCGGAGTATATAAGATCAATCTGAGCGGAACCATAATCTACGCCAACAAGGCCATGGCCGACATGCTGGAATTCGATTCTCCGCAGGAGATGATGCAGGTAAGTTCGTCTTCGCTGTACAAGAACATCGAGGAGATGGGGAGCTTCATTGAAGAGATGCGGATCTATGGAAAGACCGGGAAGAGCAAAGAAGTGGAGCTGGTCACGAAAAGTGGAAAAGTGAGGAACGTCCTTCTCAGCGCCTCAATGGATAAAGACGTCATTTCCGGCATGGCAAAGGATATAACAGAGATAAGAACGCTGGAGCGACAATTCATCCAGACACAGAAGCTGGAGGGGCTGGGGAACATAGCGGCCGGGATAGCTCACGACTTTAACAACATACTTGGCGTCATTGTCGGATACTCAGACCTGCTCGGACAATCGCCACACGATACCACAAAATTCGAGCGTGGAATGCAAGCGATTGCCAAGGCTGCCGACCGCGGCAAATCGCTAGTGCGCCAGCTCTTAACATTCGCACGAAAGACAGAGGTCATGTTTGAATCCCTGATACTAAATAACGAGGTGATGGAAATCGAAAAGCTGGTGGAGGAAACTTTTCCCAGGATCATTGAAGTTCACAACAATCTCAAAACTGACCTGCCACCGGTACTGGCGGATGCCACTCAGATTCATCAGGTTCTCCTTAACCTCTGTGTGAATGCGCGAGACGCAATGCCAAAAGGTGGGAAGTTGTCCATTACTACCGGAGTCGTCAACGGCTCGAGTCTCATTTCGCTTCATCCCGACGCAACGGCCAATGACTACGTTAAGGTCCAAGTCAGCGACAGTGGAACAGGGATGGATGAGGCTACAAGACAGAGAATTTTCGAGCCGTTCTTTACGACAAAGGGCGTCGGAAAGGGAACAGGGCTTGGCCTGTCGGTAGTGTACGGCATAATTGAGAGCCATAGAGGGTTCATCGATGTCGAGAGCCAGTTGGACAAGGGAACTACTTTCAAGATCTATCTCCCCGTTCTTGATCATCCGATCGTGCGCGTCGATCTCGGAAGTGACCCCGAGACGAAAGATGCCGGAGAGGGAGGGACAATCCTGGTCATCGAAGATGAGGATATGTTGAGAGATTTGGTCCGGTCAATCTTGACTTCAAAAGGCTACGACGTCCTGACAGCAAAGGACGGCGACGAGGGTATCGCCGCTTTTGTCGAGAACAAGAGCCGCATACGACTGGTCATATCGGACCTTGGACTTCCTAAGCTGAACGGTGAGGAGGTCGTGGACCAGATCAAGAAGATTTCCAAAGGCGCGAAAATTGCCATAGCAAGTGGATTCGTCGATCCGGAGGTCAAGTCAGATCTGGAAAAAGAAGGAGTGACGCACTTCATTCAGAAGCCATACCGGAGTGCCGACGTGTTGAAAGCTGTCCGCGAGCTGTTGGCAGAGAATGGGACATAGAGGCCGGATACCGTACTGTTGACGAATGACCACTCAGTTCAGCCAGAAGCCGGCTCCAGGATCTCTTGCATTTGGGTGCCGATGCCGATCTTTTTGAGAAGCTCGTAAGGCATTTCCCCTCCTGCGAATATAAAAACGAATTCGTTCGGCAGCTCGATCACTTCTTCCGGGGTTGTGAGGACAGCCGTTGACTCCTTGATCTCTTTAAGCTCCGAGTTGAAAATCACCCGTATTTTCTTCTTCGCCATTAGTTCTTCAATGTTGCGGAGATTACGCTCTTTCAGGCGGGTGAATCTCCCACGCCTGTAGGACAGCGTTATCGTGTTGTTCTTCTGAAGAGCCATCCCGACCGCCGCTTCTGCTGCTGAGTCGCCGCCGCCGACAATGAGGATGTGAGAATTCTGGTAGCTCGATGTGTCGATGAGTCTATACATGACCTTTGGCAATTCTTCGCCCGGCACTCCAAGTTTCCGCGGAGTTCCTCTCCTTCCTAGTGCGAGTAGAACATGCTGGACTGTCATTTGAGTCGTGGTGGTGGTCACCAGAAAGTGGCCGTCTGACTTCCTGATGTCGAGAACCCTCTCGTTTGTCCGGATGTCCAGCGAGGTCTTGGAAATGATGCTGTTCCACAAGTCGAGCAGGGTTTCTTTGTTCACATCTTCGAGTTTCAGTCTACCCCACAACGGTAGCTCGACCGGAGAAGTCATCACGACCTTCGCGCGCGGGTAATGTAGTATGGAACCACCGATATCGCCCTGCTCCAGAACGACGTATCTGAGATTGTTGGCCTTTGCGGTGAGACCCGCCGCGAGACCTGCAGGGCCCGCACCGACTATCGCTACGTCGAACTCTGCTTGGCCGGTCTTCGGCTTCGTGAGTATGTGCTCAATGGCGGCTTTTCCCTGCGTCACCGCGTTCTTGATTAATCCTATGCCACCCAGTTCACCCACAATGAAGACGCCTTCAATGTTGGTCTGGTAGTGTTCGTCCAGCGTCGGCAGGTCGGCACTCCTGCCCGGATTCGCCATCAGAAGTTCTATCGCCCCAACCGGACAAGCTTCAGCACAAAGGCCGTGTCCCACGCACTTGGCACCATGTATAAGTGTCGCCTTGCCTTCGATAATTGCGAGAACGTCTCCTTCGGGACAGGCCTTTACGCAGCCGCCGCATCCGATGCAGGCTGTCACGTCGATGTGAGGATGTACAGTCGCGGCTTCATTCAGCCCGCTGATTTTCAGCTCCCGGAATTTCTTCTTTGCCTTCTCCTCCTTCCTTCTGAGACGCCGCAGGTAGGGTACAACTGTGAGAATGATAAGGGTTGCTGTTATGAGGAAAGTGGCTAGTGTCTGATTCATAACTGAATTTTCTAAAATCGAAATCCGATCTCTCCATACACGCGGAAACTGTTCATTGAAGGATCGATCACGTCGTTCAGTCCGAGGGAAGAATACCACGTCTGTGAAAAAGTATAGTCCAGGAAACCGGAAATCGTCTGCGTTTTGTAAGTCTGTTCCAGGATCGATACCGAAATGTTATAGTACTCATAGCTGACTGACAGATCAACCGCGTCGAATAATGTGCGGTCAAGTTCGAGCGTCACGTCGTTGGCATTTGAATATATTCCGAGCATGTTCGTGTATCTGACACTTGCATCTAAGCCGATGCCGAACAGATCGCTCGACCGTACTGATCCGCCGAGTGTATGCTCACTCCGCACGAAGTCTCTGCGAGTGTCGTAGCTGCCGTTGGCTGAGATCGTAATTGAGCCTGGGAGATACACCGTTACATCGGCACGGAAGCCCTGCAAGATGTTCCTGTCGATCAGAGAATCAGGGATCGATTTCATTGTCTCGAAGAGATAGATATTTCTGTAAGCGTCGTAGCCGATGTTCGCAAAAAGCCAGTTTGTCGGAAAATAGTTCATCGAGAAGAAGGTGTTGGAGAAGCTGAACCCGGGCCGATGCGTTCCGTTCGATGGCTTGCTCATGTCGATTTCCGTACTCTCGTAGAAGCTCATGTCGGTGCCGAGTGACAGTGAATTCTGCAAGTAGAGATAATTGCGATCAAGATTTCCATTGACCATTCTCAAACCGTAAGCTATTGTTCCATCGAATTGGTGGAATATATCTGTCCGCGAATGATAATTGACGAAAGCCGCAGTCTTTGTCCCCGAAAATCCGAGTGTTGAAGCTGGTACAGCTGCTGCGGCTCCCCCGATGGCGCCGACAGTAAGGTCCCGAAACCTGTAGTAAATCTCTCCTCCGTCAAACGTGCCGAGCCCGCTGACAAACGGTGAATTCAGTCTGCCTATTCCATATCCGAACGAAGAACCGAGTGTCTCACCTGTCAGCGACATCTGGTAAATGTTGTTCTGCAATCCTGCCCTGTTTCCGTAGAGTGCATATGCACCGTTGCCGTCGAGGAAACTGACTCCATAAATCTTCAGGTTCATTCCTGCGCCCAGCAGATTGCCGACGTTCAATTGTAGAACAGCCGCCGGCTGGTTGAGGTTGAGTGCGTGGTCTTCTGCAATGACCATGTTGTACTGGAGCGCAACTCTTCCGGACAGTACGTTGATTCGGGGAGGAGGGGGAGATGCCGCGTGAGAATTCGATGCAACCGGGGCGGTTTTTTCGGGGGTGGAAATTTCGGGCTTAGTTCTCCGGGGAGTCAACGCGATTGCGACAGTATCTCCTATGGCGAATGCTCTGTATTGGACAATAATATGGGCGGCACTTGAGCGGTCAGCGATTGCCGTGACGACGAGTGAGCCAATCGTGCTGTTGCCGCGAAGGACGAACGCAGTATCGCCGGGAGAAATTTGCACGAGCCTTCCGGCGTTGAGGTACACCGTTCCTCCTGCAATGTACACAATGGTAGAGCGCAGCTCTCTCTTCTGTTGAGCGACCGCAGGTCCCGCCAGGACCAGGGCCGCGATCATCACTCTTTCCATCACACTGCCTCCCAATTATCCTCCTCCTGTCGGGTGACAGCGGTAGCATGCGCTGCTCTCGTACACATAGCCCGAAACGCCCTGGTGCCGCGAGTCGGTCCGTGCTTTTGTGTGCTCATGGCAATTGATGCAAGCGAACGTAGAATAGTTGGGCTGGTCGGAGTGACAATCAGTGCAGGCGTTCCAGACGCCGGGGCTATGAGTGTCGCCGGCATGAATAGGAAAATAAGGGTGCGGGAAGAAGGCGGCTGGCTGCCAGGTCAGCGCCCTGTGGCAAACCGCGCACTCGGTGTTGAATCCGGCCGTGATATGGTTTGGATTCTGGGCGGCGACGTAATCCTTTTCGTGGCACGCGATGCACTCTATCGGTGTTCCACGATAGCGATTCCCGATGTGACAACTCAGACATGGGACTGCCTCGTGAGCCCCACGGGTAGGGAAATCGGTCAGGTTGTGATCGAAACTTGACTGCCATGTTGCAGCGCTGGCACGGTGGCACTGGACGCAGTTTGTCCCGAATCCCGCAAGACGGTGATCAATGGAGATCGCAGCATCGTAGTCCTTTCGGTGGCAAGAGTAGCAGTCAGTCGGTGTTTTTGTGAATCTCAGCTGTATGTGGCAGTCCTGACATGCAATATCTTTGTGCTGTCCCGTTAACTTGAACCCAGTGGTGGAATGGTCGAACTTCATCGGCGATGCGAGGACTGTCCAGCCCTCTGTTGTATGGCATGCCGTGCAAGCGATCTTTATGTCCCCATGCGGAGATGCTTGCGCAAGGGTCTCCGTGTTGAAAATGAAAAGCAAGAGCACGACGACTGCAAGCGCCGATGCCTTCATCACGCGATCGGCTCGGATCGCACTCAGGTCAAATGGCAATCTACGCATCTCGTTCCTATTGGTCTGTATTTGACAACAGGCTTATTGTCTATCTCTACGGTTGGATGGCATTTCTCGCATGCGACGGTGACATGCTTTCCGGTTAGTGGGAAATCCGATTGCGTATCATGATTGAATATAAGATTTTTCCAGCTTTCGGAAGTGTGACAACTGCTGCAGTGGGTGACTCCGTTCAGTGCAAATTGTCCGGCGTGCGCATCCTCGTGACATGAATAGCAGCGTGTGTCGAGACCGACATATTGCACCGGCAGATCGAGGTTCTTAGGTTGCTTGTGACAGTCAGAGCAAGCGATGACAGCGTGCCTTCCTCTCAGCGGAAAACTCGTCTTGTCGTGCGAGAAAACGAGGCTCTGCCATGAAATGGTTGTGTGGCATGTAATGCATCCGTTTATCATCATCTTTGCGAACTGGTCCTTGTGAACATCGGAGTGACATGTAGTGCATGTGATCTTTCCGACCCAGATAAATTGCCGTGTGGACGGAGCATTCACTTTGTTCGCGAGATGACAAGCCGTGCAGGCAACAGCCAGATGGGCTCCTTCAAGCGGAAAGCTTGTCTTTTGATGATCGGCAATCGCAAATGTCGTCGGAA
Organism: uncultured Bacteroidota bacterium; assembly: GCA_964603995.1. Taxonomy (GTDB): domain Bacteria; phylum Bacteroidota; class Ignavibacteria; order Kryptoniales; family JAKASW01; genus JAKASW01. The sequence goes on from CAZRXH010000089.1 coordinate 10,981, forward strand.
CGAATCCGTAGACATTGTGGCATCTCTCACACTTATCTCCTCCCGCAATTTTGTCGAACTGCCCGGCGTGAGCATCTGCGTGACAGTCGGAACACTCACGGAATTGCGATATGTGAAAACCGAATTCGCCGCTTACGTTTCTCTTTTTCGGGTCGTCCTGATGACATTGTGCGCACTTGAGATCGGCATGTTTCCCGAGAAGTGGGAACTGCGTTTTCGAGTGGTCGAAGTCAGTGGTTGGGACTTTCATAAAGCTATCGGTAGTGTGGCACTTGGCACAGGCTTGCTTGAACGCTCCTTTGTGTGGGTCGGCATGACATGAGGCGCATGATGAAAACACTAGGCCCGTGTATCTTACTGTCTTTCCATCGCTCATCTTCTGATAGTGGCAGCCGTAGCAATCGACAGTCTTGTGCTTTCCTGTGAGCGGGTAGTTCGTTTTGTCGTGGTCGAAGTTTGACGCCGGTTTCCAGCGGTACGTATCGTGGCACGATGAGCACGGCTGTGAGAATTGTCCCTTATGGACATCTTCATGACATGATGAGCAAGTCGGTGACAATCCGAGGTAAGTGTTCTCAAGCTGGGCAGTCGGGAGTCTCTTCACATCCTCCGCAGTTATTCGGCTCGGATTATGGCAGTCACGACAGCCGACGGTCTTGTGTTTCCCGGTAAGCGTGAAGCCAACGATCGAGTGATCGAATGTGGAAGTGTCGAACCTGACAATCTCGTAGCTCATTCCCAGGTGCTCCTGGTGGCATTCGGCGCATTCTCTGGATTTCACTGTCGCATGATAACCGATATTCTCTTCTATACGGACGTCGATTTCTTTGTGACATGTCAGGCATTTGACGTTCGATATCAACTTGCCGAGAGTGTGGCATGATGTGCAGTGCTCGATGCCTTCGAGGTTCGAGTGCCAGTGAGAGAGTGGACCCGGAGAAATCTGGGCGGACGCTACACCACACACCGCGAAGACGACAACAATAACTGTCGCGGCATAATCGAACAGACAGGCAAGCCGCATCAAAAAATCCAGGTGTACCCGAACGCAATCGCTACGCCGACGTGTACGATGAGAATCACGAGCATCACCAACGAGAAGGGGAGATGTATCACGTGCCAATAGTGGAAAATCTGCTGGATCTTCTCGGCCACAAGCATGCGCTGACGTATCGCAATTCTGCGCTTGGCGATTCGCAATACTTCCTTTATGTAAGCATCTGGCACTGAATGGCCGCGCAGGACGGTTTTCAGTTTTCGGGTATCCAGCCAATGTGACAGGTCGATCTTTGCAAGATACCAGAGGAGCTGGAGAAGACCCGCTTGCGATTCGTCGAACTTGAAGATGCCTATTTCATCGATCAGCTTCACTGTCGTTTCATCCAGCTTACACGTTGAAACCAACGATTCCGTCAGGTTCTCACGTTCGGTCTCAAGCTCTCTTGAAGTGAGCGCGCGTCCCTCGATGTTTTTTGGGATGAACTTGTAGAAATATCTGCCGATGAAGCCGCTGACGACAACGGCCGTCATGCACCAGAAACCCGCTCCTGCTATTCCTCCGAACAAAAATGTCGTGTGGTACATTACCAGTATCGGTCCGACAAGGCACATGAAGATATGGAAATCCAGGAAGTCCCTTATCTTTCCGAAATTGGCGAGCTTTTTCAGGCGCTTCCTGCTGGAATACGTCGCGACGCCGATGAAGATCATCGCGGTGCCGATCACGCCGTAGCCGTGGCTCTCTATACCAGAGGGGCGAAGCGAATCGTACCGTGAGAGCGTAGGCCTCTCCTGAAGTGGGGTCAGGTAGTACGCGTAGTTCCTCGCCCAGATCGTGAGCGCAGTTATCAGGCCGACTGTGATCAGAAAGAATGTGAAGACTCTGTGCGGGAGATCTTTGAGACTCTGTTTGCGGTTCCGTGACGGAGCGTCGTGGTTTGCTAGCGTTTCGGCCAAGTGCTTCTGATAACGTGGTTCAAGGTTCGGACAATTTAGCAGAAGAGCCGAAAATGCAAAAGGTACTGCGAAGTGGGAAGCCGGAGTTGATTGGTGCCGTCTGTCTGAAGCAAAGATACTTTCCCGGAAATGCGCGTCCTGACAGGATTTATTTCAACGAGGCCATGGATAGCGGCGTGCTTGCATATGTCTTGAAGGACAGTGCAACACTGGAGATAATGAAGGCGCTGAGAGAAGTTGCCGTCGGAAAGCATTTCGTGAGTTCGGACATCAGCGACCCGCTTGTGCGGCGGACGGAACACGCAGTGAATTTTGTCCGGTCCAAGCCGGAGCTGGAATCGCCTACTGTTTCGGAGAGAAAGATCCTGCGTCTTATCTCGGACAAAAAGACGAGCAGGGAAATTCC
>CAZRXH010000090.1:0-1516 GCA_964603995.1 uncultured Bacteroidota bacterium
AACAGAATGGGCTCACAGAGTCTGTACATCACTGCACTATTGTCCTACTCTACGAAACCTCACGAATGGGTACTTGAACCATAGACTACTCTCAATGTAAGCACAGCTTCTTGAGGCAGAAATTTGGCTGACATGATAATGGAATTTGACTCTTTAGCGGGGGTTGCCCTATGAAAAATCAAAAGTCTGAACAGCTGTCATCTGATGTGCCGTCATCAATCGTGCACGGCGGCGTCCCACTCTACTTGTTGTGGATCAGGGTGAGCCTGCTTCTTTTGTGGTCAGCTGAATGCGTTTTCTCGCAGTCCGATTACTGGCAGCAGACCAAGGGCCCCTATGGTGGGACAATTTACGCCCTTGCTGTCGACACGGGCGGGCACATTTACGCAGGTACCAATAACGGGCTTTATCGCTCTACTGATGATGGTGAAGACTGGGCACAGGCTGGTCCGGCGCTTTATTATTCTGTCCGGGCCATCGGCATAAGCCAGGCGAGCGGGTTCATTTATACCGGAGGTTATAGCGGAGTCTATCGCTCTACTGACGGTGGTCAGAGCTGGACACTGACTGCCCTATCCAGCTATTCGGTGTATGCCATTGCTGTTAATTCAAACGGCCACATATATGCCGGTACGTATGATCGTGGGATCTATCGTTCTACAGATAGCGGTGATAGCTGGACCGAGACCGGATTGATATCGAGCAAGTATGTAAATGTTCTTGCTGTGAATTCAGGTGGGTCCATTCTTGCGGGGACGGACGACGGTGTCTATCGCTCCACGGACGATGGCGATAGTTGGGTGCAGACGGGTTTGATGACCAATATCTCCGTAAATGCTCTCGCCATTGATTCGAGTGGACACGTATTTGCGGGTTCGTCCTACGGCTATGGTGTGTTTCGATCGACCGACAACGGGGACTCCTGGGCACAGATTAACAAGGGACTGCCTAGTACAAGCGTATATACGCTTGCTATTAATTTGAGCGGACAGGTTTTCGCCGGTACCGACAGCAGCCTTTTTCGGTCCACTGACGACGGGGCAAGCTGGGTGCAGACCGATACGCTAAGAGATATCTCGGTCAGAGCTCTGGCGGTCGACACAGGCGGACGAATTTACGCGGGAAGCTATACCAGCGGACTGTTTCGCTGCGCCTCAAATATGGAAAGCTGGAGACAGATGAATTTGATGTATACCGGAGTTCTTTCTCTTGCTGTTAATCCTAGCGATCACGTCTTCGCGGGAACCTCCGGTGGTATTTATCGATCCGTGAACGATGGTGACACGTGGTCCCTGTTGAAGAATTGCAATGCGCATGAATTGGCCATCAATGTTAAGACCGGTCATATCTTCGCTGCAGATTATTCCTATGTTTATCGCTCCACAGATGATGGAACAACCTGGACAAGGACTAATATTCCTTCCAGTTATTCCCCGTATGCCATTGCCATCAATCAGAATGGAGACGTGTTCCTGGGTGTTCACTACTATGGTATCTATCGCTCTACAGACGATGG
>CAZRXH010000090.1:1616-10550 GCA_964603995.1 uncultured Bacteroidota bacterium
ACAGACGATGGCGACAGTTGGATACAAACCGGCCTGATGACCAGCATATCTATCGGAACAATTGCAGTCAACTCAAACGGACATATCTTTGCGGGTTCCTCTTCCTACTCCGGCTACGGCGTGTTTCGTTCGACTGACAATGGCGATTCATGGGCACAAATCAACACCGGTCTGACCAATACTTACGTGAGCTCTCTTGCATTCAACCTGGACGGGTACGTTTTCGCCGGAACTGATGCGGGAGTCTTTCGAAGCGTACGGTCCACGACTTCAGTAAAGAGATTCTCCGGTAAGGCCCCGAAGATGCTTTCTCTTGAACAGAACTATCCAAACCCGTTTAATCCCAGCACAACAATAAGGTTTTCAGTTTCTAGTCCTGGATTTGTCACGCTTAAAGTGTTCAACACGCTCGGGGAGGAGATTGCAACCCTGGTATCGGATAGATTAGATGCCGGGACATATTCCACACGATGGAATGCAACGCATTATGCCAGTGGAGTTTATTTCCTTCGGTTACGAACCGGCGGTTTTTGTGAAACCCAAAAACTTGTTTTGCTAAAATAGTGCCAGATGATACCAGGTGAAGGGACATATATAAGATGGTACAATCATGTTTTCGAGCTAAGTGGTTATAGGTCGATATTTTACCTGATCACTCATGGAGGAAGATATCTATGGATATGTTACTAAAAGTATTAGAAGCATTAGGCAGGTAGGGGGTTCTTTCCATTATTTATATCATTATCGGTCTAGGTGTTTTGGCTTATTTCCTGGCTCAGCCCGGCACGCAAGTCAGCTTTGTTTTCGGCCTCATAATCTTTACCAAGCGCAAAACACCAGCGGCAGAATGGACTTTGGCAAGAAAGACTTTCATAATAATTGTCACAACTTTCGTCGCTTTTATTCCTCTCTACTTTTACATTCCTCTCTATTTCCCCATTTCCAGTACGGTCACAACTCGTCTGGGGCAACATCCAAACTGCCCTTACCAAATCGGTGCAGATGAGGGAACAATGAGGAGAATGATACAAGCCGAGAGCGAAGCTGCGAACGCAGGAGACATTTCCATCATCAGAAGGATCTTTGCTCCTGATGCAGTAATCAGAGATGCCTCCAATGGGAATGAATGGACCGATCCGATCAAGCGTTACGGACAGCTTTTTGGAGAGTTCTCATTTGCTGGGGCGATAAACTATTCCGTCAGTCAAGTTGGAAACAATGGTAGAGAGGTGACGTTCAGAAGCGCCAGCAGAGGGACATACGTAAATAGAGCCACACATAAACAAAACGATTATAATAACCCCCCTGGTTCAAATGAATGGGTCTTCAGGAAGAACAACGACAGTTGTTGGGTAATAAGTAGGTTCACGTTCAACATGAGCAGCCGCTAAATGGGGATGTGAGCATGAAGTCCGGACGCAGATTCGCGGGAATCTTTCTACTGTATCTGGGAATACAGTGTGTCTTTGGTTTAACAGATTCTTGTTTCGCACAACAGATGGAATTTGTTCCTGACAAGATGATTCCGAAAGGCGATGTGACAACAAGGAAGAATTCTATCGGTCGCTGCACAAATGCATGGATGACAAATATGCCGGATGGCAGCATCATTCTTGGCGTGAATCCCACATCCTGCAATCCCAATGATTGGCATGGTGCAGCGGCAACGGTACAGTTTACCGTAGAAAGCAAATCGTTTCCAATAATCGGTGTACTGAGAATTTCGTGGCCGGACAGAGACGGCAAGGGTCTGCATTCGCCTTACCGAGGGAAGATTAGCATAATTAAGTTTGATGGGGATACCATTTGGAGTAAACGAACGGAAATCATCGGCTCGAACAATGATTTTTATGCTGCTGAACATGAATGCGTGCAGGCCACGGTTGTGTTGAGAGATGAGGGGCCTCATAACTTCACTTTTGTTATCCCGGAAAAAACGGCATGGGACATAAGCCGCGTCGAATTACTTCTCTATGATTATCCGAGGAACATGCAAGGAATCGGATATAGTCCGTACCGGGATTGCCAGTATCCAAACGATAATGGGTTGCAGCAGCCCACGATTGAGGAAGTGAAAGAAGATCTACTGCGGTTATCGCATACGTGTAATACGATCCGTACCTATAGCTCCGCAGGGATCAGCGGCAAGATTCCAGCCATCGCGAAATCTCTCGGACTCAGAGTGTATGCAGGGGCCTGGATAGATGGCGGCTTCGATGATTCTAAGCATGACTCGCTTGAATTGAAAGCTTTGATCGACATTGCTGACACGGTAAATGTCGACGGATTAATCGTGGGCAATGAATACTACCTGAGACATAGGCATGAACCGGATGCGATTAAATACCTTCAGCGCTGTATTATTCAAGTCAAAGAAGGGATCAAGAAGAAAACCAAACCTGTAACAACCGCAGAGATTTATCCGGATGTATTAAGCAAACGATATCAAAAAATAATCGATGAAATCGACGGACTAATCATTCATCTGTATCCTTTCTGGGCAGGTCACTCTATTGATGGAGCGGTCGACGTCGCCATGAAGCAGTACAGGGAGGTAAGAGATTTTGTCGATAGACAATATCCCGGAGAAAACAAATTTGTAATTGTTGGTGAGACTGGATGGCCCTCAAATGGCGAAAATGTCGGACAAGCAGTCGCGAATCCGGAGAACCAGAGAAGATATCTACATGAGTTTATGAATTCTGCGGACATGGAGAAGGTTGACTATATGTATTTTGACGCTTTCGATGAGTTATGGAAAACCAGGGAAGGCCTTTGTGGGCAACACTGGGGATACAGCTATTCCGACAGAACCGCAAAATATAATTTCTACGGAATGTTGATGCCACCATACCTGATATCGGAAGACAAAGTCGACCTTCCTCCGACAGTTCCGGTTCGGAAAGAGATTCCCAACATTTACAGAATTCTCTACGAGTGGCCAAGAAGTCAGGAGAGCTTCAAGATTACCGATGAATCAATCAAAAGAATAGGCGAGCAGAATGTCCTCGGCGCCCTGCCGCGTGCTTTGAGGAAATTTCTGGATAGAGAATTCACCGATGAAACAACTTTCCTGGATTTTGTCGTGACAGAACTCAGGAAGACGGGCGTGGAACTCCAGGAGAAACAGGCGGAGATCGATAACAGAAATGAATCGGGGTATTCCTCACACGAAGTACATTCAGTGATCGGGGACCTCATTGTGCGATATTCGAGGTACCATTATTTTTTCCCTCGCTTCATGGGAGACTATGACAAGATAAACATGTATGAATGCGACAGGTGCGGTCCTGCGAGCGGCGATATGGCCACTGGGATCACATTTTCGTTTGACGGCAAACAGAAATGGTGCGGGATTTATTGGCTCCCCTCATATGACTTCGAAAATGCGAAATATCCGGAATTAAGATGGGAAGAGTTGCCCGGTGTGAGTATCTACGAGAAAATGAAGATAGATAGAAGTCTCCCTGTGGTTCTGACATTCTATGCGCGAGGTGAACAAGGAGCTGAGAGAGTTCAATTCAAAGTTGGGGGGATAAACAAAAACAAACCTGTTGAGACAGAATGGATCGCTTTGGAAAAAGGGTGGAAGAAGTATGTGATTGATTTGTCAGGACAGGATCTATCGAATGTCATTGGAGGTTTCTGTTGCGTATCCAATGAAGACAAGAATCCCGGGAGAGAAACAATTCACTTCTATCTCGATGACGTACAGTACGAATTGAAAACTGAAAATACGCCCGGGCCGGATAATATTAATTTGAACATGCTGGAGTCCGACTATCATCTTCTGCAATTCTTTGGAGATATTTCCTCAAGAAGCACAAATTTTTTTGAATCTAACTATCGTGGAGGAGTATTTTCGGGTCAAACGAGATTTGTGTTTCCACGATTTTCCAAATTTCTTGATTCAGCTGTCCCAATTCCGGATCCCTTTTTCTCGGGAACGCTGATGGGTTTGAAGGATATCGATTGGGAAGATCGGTTTGATTATGGCGTCGGTCTGGAATGGCGTCCTTTCAGCAGGGCGAATTTCCTCGAGGAACCTATCTTGCTTTGGGTAAAGCAATTGCGATTCTACACTCTGTTTCTCGGCACAAAATATCTGGAGTATCAAAGTAGTTGGAGCTGGAGACCCAGAACGGATTTCAGATACAGCCTGGAATTTTATAGCGAATACAGCCTGTACAATACCGATAAAATATGGGCGGAATTATGGGGAGATGCCTCCTGGTGGAAGACGAATTTCTACGTGAAGGATTACAATAGCTGGACATTTGCCATGGTTCCCAAATTCGGTGTCAAGATATTTCCGGAAAGGGAGCTTTCCATAATGCCTTACGTAACAGGCGAGATCGCACTTGCACAACGAAACGAATTTTGGCAGAATCGTGCCCTGTTGGGTGGAGGAATACGGTTGATGCCGTTCAGATGGAATGAGTCGGCGATGGATGTCTTTGCCAAAGGACTGAGGGTATATGTGGAGGGTTTGTGGGCGCTGCGATACTTTGCGGATAAGGCTCCGGATTTTACACCAAACTACGATTTACGTACAGGAATTAACTATACAATAAACTGGCGGTGAGAAAATGGAGGTGCCAGGTGAAGAGACAAGCAGCGGTTTATTCCATCATTGTCTTTCTCGTTCTTGTCGGCCTGGGGTGCAGCAGTCCGACAGCAACAGATGAAGTCATATCAGATGATTACAGCGTAATGTCAAACGGAAAAATAGTAGCCGCAACCGGGTTCGGCCTGGGAGTTGACGATTCACAACATCTGTGTAATTGGGTCCAACAAGATTCCACAAGTATGGTACTACATTACCCGGGCGATCTGGGGTGGGGTGCCGTCTTTATCACCGTCGGTGGAGACCCTAAGAATCCCCCCAGACCTTCGATAGACATTTCGAATTGTACAAGACTCTCGATTGAAATGAAAAGCGCTGTTGACAGTGAAGGTGTGCTGATAGGGATGAAAGATGAAGACGATCCTGATGACGGCACGGAGATAAAGAAACCGGTTTATCTAACTCAGGATTGGAAGACCTATGAGTTCATGCTTTCAGATTTCAGGACATGTGACTTAACGAAGGTGTACGTGGTTGCAGAATTTGTATTTCCATGTGATGTGTCAAACCGGGCTGTAACCGTTGATGTTAAGAACATAAGCATACTTAGATAGCGCACTTGCTCACAAACTCCGCTGACGTGGCCCCTGGTCGAAGCCCCGGCGGTCAAATTCGCCGGGCTTTCTAGTGCTCCACCAACTATCAATTGCTAATTCCGCCAAGAGAAAAATTGGCGAGGTGCTCATTCCAACAGTAATTTTAGCCGCACGTTGTTTGCTAAAATTAGTTGGAATGGCACTAGCAAGAAATCTGGCGAGCCGTTTTCAGGAGTGGAGGCAAGAGTGAAGAAAGTGGGGGAGATACAGCGGGAGTGGTTCAGAGGGCGAAAGGGCCGCTTCAAAAATGCAGATATGTCACGAAGTGATCGCGTCATACGCTAGTGCTGACGGACAGAGCAAGGAGATACGAGAATTTTGTCAGGCAGACGAAGCCGGGGAGAAATTGCTCAAGCAGGCGATTACAAAGTTAGGACTCAGCCGAAGAGCCTGCGACAGAATATTGAAAGTCGCAAGGATGATAGCCAACTTGTGGGATGGCGGCAAGATACTGCCGGAGCACATCGCAGAAGCAGTACAATATCAGGAAGATCCTACAGACAGGAGTCCGGACAGGCATTTGTATGTGGAAACATAGTGATGCGCCGGCAAGCAAAAGGACGAAGGTGAGTGGTCTAACTAGATTTCAGCTCGGTCGAGAAGGAAGAATGTGACTTATGAAAAAAATAGTCTTTGCAGGAACTAGGGTAGTGTTGATGTTTCTACTCACCACTATTGACCCTGTGTTACAAGTGTCAAGAGCAGACCTTCCGGCTGCCGGGAATAATAAGGTAGCCTATTATGTCTTTGACTCCGGGGGACCTGACCATTTTCCTCTGACAACTTTCACAGACGCCGCCAACATAGTGGTATTGTTTGAAGGAACACTATGGGAATTGGCTGACTCAACCCACTATTCTACAGGTTGGATGACTACTACAAATGTGAACTATCATTATTACAGTGAGATTATTAGAGACGTCCGGATATTACAGGCAAGAGGTGTCAAAGTCCTGATGAACGTCGATGATGCGGCATCGTGGAGCACTTCAACACCTTTCACTACTTATGACGGGATAAAGTATAACTATCAACAATTTGCGGCATTCATCAAATCCTGCGCAATTGACAAACTGCACCTGGATGGTATTTCCCTCGACATAGAGCACGGGGCAACAGGCAACGCTGCCTATATCGCATTAATAAAGGAAATCGGAAAGTATTTTGGCCCGCTTTCGTCTAATAGTACCTCGCAGATTTATACGGCGGCAATCTATTCCGGGGGGCGTCCAGGTTCCGTAATAGGTAAGTCCCGGGGTGTTGCGGCATATTTCAATTTTGTAATGGATATGGCGTATTTTTCATCGAACTACGTCTCTCGGTTCAACCAGTGGGCAGATTCTATAGGTGCTTCCAAAACTATGGTCGGGGTCCTCAATGATTATGATGATTTAGCATATGCAACCGGTGCTGCGGCCTGGCAGCCTGCGTCTCCTCCCAAAGCGGGGATAATGGTGTACGCTGCGAATAATCTCAAATCATATACCGATGCAGTATTCAACGCACTTGTGGTGGTCCCGGGAATTCCGCAAGAAATTACTCTCATGCAGAATTATCCCAATCCATTCAACCCGACGACAGTCATAAACTATGAACTATCGAAGGACGGTCTCGTTACTTTGAAGGTGTATGATGTTCTTGGCAGAGAAATACGGACTTTAGTCAGTGGGTACATGCTCACTGGAAATCACACCGTGAATTTCGACGGGGCTCATTTGCCAAGTGGAATCTATCTCTATCGCTTGACGGCAGGTGGAAATACTGCTGTCAGGAAGATGGTATTGATACGGTGAGTCATTATGAGTGGACTCATGGCGAGCGGTCAAATAATATCTGAACACGTCGCTGAACCCATACGGTATCCGAAGGATCCTGCGGACAGAACGCGGGATGATCTGCGGTTATCTCGTATTTTTCTGTATTATCTGCGAGTTATTCTTTCAGTTAAGGATAGCCCAATACCAGACAGGTCACTGTCACCGCACTGACAGATTCATTAAGGTCGCAAGCGACTAGGCCACTTACACCGGTTATGTCAAACGACTTGAATCATGGACCCCCGCACATTGAAGCGGACCTGGTCGGGCCCTGACCACTGAATACCGTAAAAATCCGTCTCTATCGGTGTAGTCCGCGTTCAAACGCATCTCTGATGTTCAACAAGCCTCTCCCGGCTTCGTTTCGCTATCTTTCCCAAAAAATACCGTGAACCCGGTATTGTGCAATTCCGGCCGTGGATATACAATCATCAGGACGTCAGGAGGACGTATTCCTTTAAAGGATCCTCTGGACAGCAATGCATTTGCGAGGTGTTTGCAAAATGAAAAGTCTTAAGAAGTTTATCGACTGCAGGGCCGGCTTTTCGATGACAGAGCTAATGGTAGTCCTTGTGATCATCGGCGTGCTGACGCTGCTCGCACTGCCGAAGCTGATGCCGCTTGTTACGAAGGCGAAAACGACAGAGGCGAAACTCATGCTCAAGCAGGTTTACACGCTTGAGAAGAGCTACAAGTATGAGCACGACACTTACTCCAGCTCTCTGGCGGATATCGGCTTTGAGCAGGAGATACTTGTCACCGACGGTGGCCAGGCGAGGTACAGGATTGAGATCGTCACCGCCGATGAGAAGAGCTTCTCCGCCCAGGCTACGGCGATCGTTGATTTCAATAACAACGGCACGTTCAATGTCTGGATCACGGACCAGACGGGAGCTATAGGCGAAAAAGTGCCGGACTGAATTGCTGATAGCAGTTAGCTCACAGCAGTTGGTTGCTATTTGCTGACGGCATATTGTGAATTGCAGGGACCAGGAGGCTTTGACTTGCAAGTCTTTCTATCGTTTACTCTCGGTTCGTCGCTCGGCAGCTTCTGCAATGTCTGCATTTATCGTCTGCCGAGAGGAATGAATGTCGTGACCACGCGGTCGTTCTGTCCTCATTGTTTGAGCACGTTGAGATGGTTTGAATTGATACCGGTGGTGAGCTATTTCGTATTCTGGGGCAGGTGTTCTCGATGTGCGTCCAGGATCTCGCTTCAGTATCCCGTTGTCGAAGTAGTATCTGGGATTGCCGTTGTCCTTGTCTTCTCGAAGTATGGATTCTCGGCCGCATCAGTCAGGATGGCGTTCTTCTTATTGACCATGCTTGTCGTTGCGCTCACGGACTGGCAGAAGTTTGTGATCCCAAACCAGGTGCTCCTTGTCTCTTTCATAGCAGGTGTACTGCTCCAATCGTTACCTGTGCAGGGCCCCGTGTCCTTTCTCCAGTCGTCTTTCCACGTTGTTCTCTCCTCGTTTGTCTCGCTTGCAGTCACGCTTCTTATTCTCCTGGGCGGCGACCTCATTTTCAAGAAGCAGACAATGGGTTTCGGCGACGTGAAGCTCGCCGGAGTAATCGGATTGTATCTCGGCTGGAAAATATTCCTGGTGGTTCTATGGGGGGCGGCTTTTGCGGGCGCAGTCTACGGGTTATCCATGGTTTATATCTTGAAGAAACCTAGAGACACGAAATTGCCATTCGGATCGTTCATGGCCGTCGCAGCGGGTCTTGCATTGGTATTGGAACCGGAGATACGGAGAATCATTGATGGTTGGCTGCTGGAGAAGCTGTGAGTGCGACGTGGAGAGTCTTTGTCCTTACTTGTTCTGCAAATGCGGTTAAGAGGGAGGACAAAAACATATGAGACACAGAAGCACAGAGAAGAATGTCGTCA
>CAZRXH010000090.1:10650-13227 GCA_964603995.1 uncultured Bacteroidota bacterium
ACGATTGAGGACCCAATCGAATACAATCTGCATGGGATAAACCAGACTCATGTGCGTTCCGAGATCGGAGTGACGTTTGCGGCCGCGCTTCGCTCGATATTGCGACAGGACCCGAACGTCATAATGGTCGGCGAGATCCGTGATGCGGAGACCGCTGAGATAGCAATCCGCGCGGCACTAACTGGACACTTAGTCCTATCGACTCTCCATACGAACGACGCGCCGTTGGCGATCACGAGGCTGATCGATATGGGAGCCGAGCCGTTCTTAGTCGCTTCTTCGGTGAAAATGATTCTGGCGCAGCGCCTACTGAGAAGGTTGTGCGATAATTGCCGGCGAAAAGTTCAGCACGATGATGAGATAGTTGCAGATCTCGGCTTGCAGAATCCAAGAGAACGTACCTTCTATGGTCCAAACGGGTGTCGCGAATGCAACAACTTCGGGTACAAAGGGAGGACCGCCGTTTACGAAATCCTCAAGATACACAACGGTTCCGTTGACATGATCGCACGTGGCGCGACGGCATCGCAGCTCAGAGACGCGGCGACTCGTGAAGGAATGATTACATTGCGCGACGCCGCCCTGAAGAAGGCACTCCGTGGAGAAACGAGTCTGGACGAAATAGTAAGGGAGACCGTGGGATGATTACGTCAGGGAAAGGCAGTGAACTGATTTGAATTCTGTTTTAGAATGGAAACAAATGAACCGCTATAACCGCGAAGAGTACCCAGGTCTTTTGTCATCAAAGATATTCTTTGCGATTCTTGGTGCGTTTGGCGGTGGGAAAGCTCTTCATGGTTTTCAAAGCAAATCGAAATCAAGACGTATCCTGCAAGAGAATATCCCAAAGTGGGTCTTCATACCATCAGTTGTTTTCCTCGCTGTCGGTAGCGTATTCCCGCAAACTGGCAATGTCGTCCGAATCGAGCGATTGGACATTATCGGCCGCTCTTACAACATCGACGAGCAGATAAGTCTTCCTACGGATACTGCCGGAATATTAATTCCCCAGATCAGTGGCATAAAAGTGAACCCGAAGTTGAACAATCACCCCAAAAATCACGCGAATGTCAAAGACTCCGTTTCCGTTGCAGATACCCTCGAGGCAATTCCACCACAGGTTGACAGCACTGTTGGCGAGCAAGCCAAAGAAAGCATCATGCCTCTTCCACACGCCGCTTACGACACGACGTCTATCAGCTTCAAGGACACTGACATACGCGATATCTTCCGCGCACTCGGACTCGAGCACGGCCTCAATATTTTTGTCGACAACAGCATAAACAGAAGAGTGACGATCTCGCTTACGCGAGTTCCCCTTCATGAGGCGGTCAAGTTTCTGTGTGAACAGAATGGTCTTGCCATGGCAGTGGAAGGAGGGATCTACAAGATTGCACCGGTCCCGCCCCCGGTCATTGTGAAAGAAGTGCCGAAGCCGCCCGACGTCGCTTACGACAGAGGGAGAGTTTCACTCGAAGTAAGGGGGCAAGACCTTGGTTTGGTCGTCGGCGCGATCCAGGAGAAGACTCGCAAGAATATTCTGGTTACAAGCGGGACGGTGGGAAATGTGACAGGGAGACTGATCGACATCGATTTCGACTTGGGTTTTACACAACTGATGAACAACAACGGCTTTGCGGTCCAGAAGAGAAACGATGTCTACGTCATCAGTCAATTCGCGACGTACGTCGGCCCCCAGGGCCAGAATACAGCGCCGCAAAGGGCCGGTCCGTATTGGGTGAGCGTAAAGGATTCATCCGTGACTGTCGATGTTACCAATGGTCCTCTCGACCGCGTGATCTCCGATGTGCTCAGACAATTCAACGCGGATGTCGTATTCTATGGTGCTGTGACAGGAACCGTGACAGCTCGCGCTACTAACATTTCACTGAACAGAATGCTTGATATCGTTCTCAGAAATACAAATTACGCGTACAAAGAAAATGATGGGGTCTACTTCATCGGTGAGAAGACAAACAAATCGCTTCTCGCAAGCAGACTTTTCAAGCTAAAATATCTTCGCGCAGAGAAGCTGAATGAAATGCTACCGAAGTCCATAACCGATCAGGCAATTGTCAAAATTGTCAAGGAGCAGAATGGAGTGGTGGTCGTTGCGTCGAACGATGTGGAGAACCAGTTGGAAGAATTCATAAGACAAGTCGACAAGCCGGTGGCCCAGGTGCTGATAGAAGCGATTGTCGTCGATTATGTTTTGTCTGATCAGAGAGATTTCGGTGTGAAGGCAGGGTTGAAGACTTCTTCTGACACTACGGTGCGGGGGAGCGAGACGATCTTGCCGGGCTTGAACCTCTTCATGGGAGCGATGGCTGCAAACGAGGGGCTGGACATACTCGGGAAAGAGATCGGAGTCGCCAACTTGGGAAGGCTGCCGGATAATTTCTACATGAACCTGCAGGCAATGGAACAGAAAGGGCTGGCAAACGTCCGCTCCCGGCCTATCCTTGCGACGCTCAACGGAAGCCCCGCAAGCCTTAGTATTGGGACGACTCAGTATTTTATCCTGAAAACAACCGTGCCTTACGTTAACCAGATCCAGACTCTCTTCCAGGAGAGCGA
>CAZRXH010000091.1:0-13169 GCA_964603995.1 uncultured Bacteroidota bacterium
GCGCCGCGGAAAGAAAGGAGGTAAGTGATATGATTTGGACGCCGGAGCTCGCTACATACCTCGAAGATGCTCCCTGGCCTGCGACGAAGGATGAGCTTATTGATTATGCCGTTAGAACTGGGGCACCGATAGAGGTAGTTGAAAATCTTCGTGAGCTCGAAGATACTGATGAACCTTACGAGAGCATAGAGGAGATTTGGCCCGATTACCCGAGCGACGAAGATTTCTTTTACGAAGACGAAAGCGAGTATTAGACACACATATTCTTCGCATGAGCCCGGTTGGATTCTCGAATTCAGCTGGGCTTTTTTGTATCTTAACCTATACTAGATGAAACCATTCAATGCCCTGTTGATGTTGTTGCTCCTTGTGCCCGTTGCAAGAGCCCAGGATGATTTCATGGTACACTCCATCTCGTTTGTGGGGAATGAGACATTCAAGAGTAATAGCCTCCGGGGCCTCATGCTCACGAAGCAGTCGCCGTCTGCGTTCTGGAGGTTCACGTACAGGTTGGGCCACATAATCGGTGACTCGGCTCAATATCTGGATCCCATCGTCTTCAGAGCGGACCTGCAGAGAATCAAGCAGTTCTATTTCGATAATGGCTTCTTTCATGCACAGGTGGACAGTTCGTTGAAGTACAATCAGAAGAACCGCAGCGTGGACGTCACCGTGAGAATAAAAGAAGGTCCTCCAGCCTACGTGACTGCCGTGTACCGTCACGGAGTTGCCGACACAACACGAACGTTCACCGAGATCCTGAAAGGAAAGCCCTTCCTGGCAAAGGGGGACAGGTATTCTACCGCCCTTGTCGATGCCGAAGTCCAGCGCGTCGTTGGCCTTCTCCAGAACGATGGTTACGCATATGCCGGATGGGACAGCTCAGTCGTGACACCGGGCGTGCCAGATGATACTGTTCCGACGAGAGTAGACCTCTACTTCCATTCGGGAAAACAATACCATTGGGGGCAACTGTCTGTTCTTCCGGTGGACAGCGGGAGGGTCCCCTTTGAAAAGCAAATAGTCCTTCGCGAGATGCTGTTCAAGCCTGGTGATATTTACAGTATCTCCAGGAAAACTGAGAGCGAGCAAAGGCTCTATGCTTTGAACATGTTCGAAGCCGCGAGGATAGTTACTCCTCCGAAGCCGCCTCCAGTCGATACGCTTCCAGGCGTTATTTCGCTCAGACCTCGCCCGAAGCATGAGATTACTCCTGAGCTTCTTGTGAATGATGAAAACAACGCGTTTAATTTCGGAGGAGGTCTCGGCTATCTCCATCGCGATTTTCTCGGAGAAGCTCGCCTGCTTAGCATCAACACCAGCCTTCTGCTCCAATCGTTCCAGCTGGTGACGTTCAGCTCTAAGGTGCTCAGCGATACCGTGACCGTGGGCCGGATTGACGCGACGGCGCAGCTTACCCAGCCATATTTTTTTTCCAATGCTACAAGCCTTGCATGGGGAATATCATTCCTGGTCGACAAGCAGATTCCTTACTTGCAGCTTGTCTTACGGAACAAGATCCGCATCAGTGACCGACTTGCTCAACACACTACAGCATATCTTGATTGGGACATTGAGCGCGCAAAGGTGGATTCACTTCAGGCCATTCCACTTCTGACAGTTCTTGAGACGCCGCAGTTCAACTCAATTCTCTCTTTCACGCTGCAGAGAGACAATACGAACAATCCATTCTCACCCACAAGCGGCTCTTTCAACCTGATGACGCTTGAAGAAGGCGGTATCCTGCCGAATCTTATCAGCTCCATCTTCAAGCATTCCGATTTTCCCTACGCACAATATTGGAAGGTCATACTCCTCGGAAAGTGGTACATGTCGTTGAACGAAGACGCTTCGAATGTTTTTGCGATGAAAGCCAAGGTCGGTTACGCACAGCAATATGGGAGCTACCAGCAGAACCTTAACGGCCCTATCCCACTTAACTACCGGTTCTTCGCCGGAGGTTCCGGGAGTATTCGCGGTTGGCGGACCCGCGAACTGGGCGATGTCCCATCGCCAGAGTTAGGTGGAAACATGCTGGTCGAGACTAATTTCGAAGACAGATTTCACATAATCGGAGACTTTGGTGGAGTCTATTTTGTCGATGCGGGAAACCTATGGAACACTTATAAACAGATCACGCTCAAGACTATTGCGGTGGCGACCGGATTCGGTCTAAGATACAACACTTTCTTTGGACCGCTTAGAATCGATTTCGGATTCAGACTATATGATCCGGGCGCGCAAGCGGGTCGACGCTTCATTTTCGAGAATAGTGGAAGAGAAATCCTCAACCAGATGGTTGTCCATTTCGGAATCTTGCAGGCATTCTGATGGCATGGGATCGTGTAATCGGACAGAACAGGGTCAAGAGCCTTCTCGGCCAAATCCTTTCTTCGGGGCGGATACCGAGCGCGTTTCTCTTTGAGGGACCTGAAGGGGTGGGGAAAGATGCGATGGCCATCGAACTCGCCAGGGTGCTCAACTGCGAAAAAGGTGGAACCGCACCCTGCGGTGTTTGCCCTTCATGCAAACAGGCTAGTTTGTTGCAGCATCCAAACATCAGACTTGTTTTTCCCCTGCCTCGTGGCGACAACGAGACGAAAGACGATGGACCTCTCGATAAGCTTGACGAAAAGACGATGAAGAGAATCAGGGAAGAAATAGTCCTGAAGGCTCTCGATCCGTATCATCGAATCGCAATACCGAAGGCTCAGGTAATTAAGATCAGCAGCATAAGAGAAGTGATTCGCGAGGACTCATTGTCATTATATCAGCAGGGACGGCGCGTCGTAATTGTCATGCAGGCTGAGGAAGTCGGAGCAGAATCCGCAAACGCACTCCTCAAAGTCCTGGAAGAGCCCAACCCCGGAACGGTCTTCATCCTCACGACAAGCAAGAGGAGTTCACTCCTCCCGACGATTGTATCACGATGCCAGTCGCTTCGTTTCGACTTGCTGTCTGAGGACGAAATAGCAAGCACGCTGATTAGATTGCATGGTATCTCCCATGCTGACGCGAAACTCAAGGCCCGGCTGGCTGCAGGCTCATACAGCAGGGCAGTGGAGCTCCTCGACACCGACACGATGGGAATTCGCGATGAGGCGCTGGACCTGCTGCGCGACGTGGCGGTCCGGAACTACTCCAGGATTTCCGCGAGGGCGAGAAAAGCTCTGGAGTCGAAGGATATTCCGAGGATAGAGACTCTCCTCAAGATGTTGCAGATATGGCTGCGCGACGCCGCTGTCGTGCACTTCGGCTCGCCGGCAGCCGTGATAAATCAGGACCAGGTTGGGACGCTTGAGAAAATGGTGCACAGCTTCGATGCCGGGCATCTGATCGAGGCAGCCAACAGCATTGATGATTCCATGAGGCAGCTCTCCGACAATGTGAATTTAGGTCTCCTTTTCGTAAATTTGTTGTTGAACCTGAGCGGGTTGCTTAACAAGAAAAGTGAGGCTCAAAATGTCTTATGATTTTGGCGATTTTGAGGGCTTGGAAGGGCTTGAAGATAGAGACTTCGAAATATTGGTCGAAGAAATTGAATCGACGACTCCAGCAGATTATACCGGGCCATGCGGCGGCTGCGCCAATTGTGCCACAGGTTCTCAACCCGCCGGGGCAGAACTTGAAAACGCCGAAGCACTTCTAGATGTAACTGAAATTGAGTTCAAAGCCAATAGGACAGTTCTCTACATAAACGAATCCGGAATGCAATTGCACGTCGGCTCAAGCGTCGTAGTGGAAGCCGAAAGAGGAATCGATCTGGGCAAAGTAGTAGCCACAGGTGAGACGGTCCATGAGAAGAGGCGGGCACGAGGACTCGTTGGCCAGCCGATGAGGAAAATATTGAGGATCGCAAACGAACATGAGCTCAAGCAGCAGGAGGACAATCGCCAGGTCGAAGAGAAGGCTGCGGCTGTTTTTATCGACAAATGCGGGAAGCACGATCTGTCCATGAAATTGGCCGCTGTGGAATACCAGTTCGACCGCGCCCGGTTAACTTTCTTTTTCACGGCCGACAGCAGGGTGGACTTCAGGGCGCTCGTACGCGACCTTGCGAGTGTGTACCGGACGAGAATCGAGCTGAGGCAGATAGGCGCTCGCGATGAGGCGAAGAAAGTGGGCGGACTGGGGATATGTGGAAGAGAAGTATGCTGCACCACATGGATGTCGCAGATCAAGAGGGTCAATCTTGATCACGCACGGTTCCAGAGTCTTTCACTGAACCCCACGAGGCTCGCTGGTGCGTGCGGAAGATTGAAGTGCTGCATTCTCTTCGAGATGCAAAGCTATCTCGACTCGCTGAAGGAATTCCCCTCGCTCAATTCGACAGTCGTGACTTCCAAAGGCGAAGGTCTTATCGAAAAGGTCGACATTTTCAATGAACGAATCTATCTAAGGTATCAGAACACGAACACCGTGGAACCGATGAGCCTGGATGAAATAAAGAAATATGAAACCCGGTCTGCGAAGGATCGGGTACAAAACTATCAACGGTGAAATATTGCAGCCAAAATTCTCGCGCACACTTGTTACAGCAGCACTTCCATATGCCAACGGTCCAATCCATCTCGGTCATCTTGCCGGCGCCTACCTGCCGGCAGATATGTATGTTCGCTATCTCCGCCTGAAAGGGGAAGATGTAATTTTCATCTGTGGTTCTGACGAGCATGGTGTCGCTGTCACAATAACCGCAGAAAAGGAAGGGATCACTCCACAGCAGATAGTGGACCGATATCACTCGATGAACAAAGAGAGCTTCGAGAAGTTCGGCATGAGCTTCGACAACTATTCCCGGACGACCTTGCCGGTCCATCACCAGACCGGGCAGGAATTTTTCCTAGAACTCTACCGCCAGAAAATCCTAATAGAAAAAAGCGAGAAGCAGCTTTACTGTGAAAAAGACAGGATGTTTCTTGCGGACCGGTACGTAGAAGGGACTTGTCCTGTCTGCGGAAATCCGGAGGCGCGCGGCGATCAGTGCGAGAAATGCGGAACGTGGCTGGAACAGACACAGCTCATCGATCCGAAATGCAAGATCTGCGGTACCACTCCTGTAGTTCGCGAGACGAAGCACTGGTATTTTCCCCTTGGCCGTTTTCAGAAGGAACTCGAGAAGTATGTCGATTCGAAAAAGTGGAAAGAAAATGTCCGAAGCTATGTCGACAGCTGGCTGAAAGAAGGACTCGAGGACCGCGCGATCACTCGCGACCTCCACTGGGGAATTCCTGTCCCGCTGCAAGGCTATGAGAACAAGGTTATCTATGTATGGTTCGAAGCAGTATTGGGGTACATCTCGTCCACGAAGGAGCTTTCACAGAAAAGAGGGGATCCGAATCTCTGGAAGAAGTACTGGCAGGTGGAAGATCCTTCAGGCGAGAACGATGGAACCCGGTATGTAGCCTTCATCGGCAAGGACAACATTGTGTTTCACACGCTTATTTTCCCGGCGATCCTGATGGCGTGGAACCAGGGAGGAAAATCGCGGTACATACTTCCCGACGCCGTTCCCGCCAACGAATTCTTGAACTTTGAAGGGAAGAAGTTTTCAAAGAGCCGCGGGTGGGGAATAGACCTCAGGGATTTTATAGAAGTATTTCCTCCAGACACTCTGCGGTACGCGCTTGCACTGAATCTGCCGGAGTCGCGCGATTCTGACTTTTACTGGAAGGATTTTCAGGCTCGTGCAAACAACGAGCTTGCCGACACGCTTGGAAATTTCGTCAACCGCACGCTTCAGTTTATCCAGCGGTATTACGACGGCAAGATACCTGATCGTGGACAATTGAGCGACCTCGATAAGTGGGCTGTGAGCCAGATGGAAGGAAGTCCGAAAAAGATCGGTGAGTTCTTCGAAGCCTTCAGGTTCCGGGATGCTGTCGTGGAAGCCATGTCGCTCGCCCGCGCGGCAAACAAGTATTTCAACGACTCCGAGCCATGGAAATCCAGGAAAGACAATCCGAACCAGTGTGCCACCACGATCAATATTTGTGCGCAGCTCACGCGATCCCTGGCGATTCTTCTTTCACCGGTTATCCCGTTCGCGACTGAGGATATCTGGAAGATGCTGAAGCTTGAAGGAAGTGCCGCGACTGCCGGCTGGAACTCAGCCGCAGAGATGAAGGTTGAATCAGGAAAAGAGATCGGCCATCTCAGGATACTATTCACAAAGATCGAGGACACTACAATCGAAGAACAGATCCGAAAAACCACAAGCGCGGAATCTCCTGCCGAACCAGCAGCCACTCAGGCAGCTGCGCCTCTGAAGCCGCAGATTTCGATAGATGATTTTCGCAAGGTCGATCTTCGCGTCGCAAAGGTTGTCAACTGTGAGAAGGTGTCGAAGTCAGAAAAACTGCTTCGCATCGATGTGCAGATCGGCGAAGAGAAGCGGCAGATTGTGGCCGGTATATCCAAGCACTACAAACCCGAAGACCTTGTCGGCAAGAATGTGATAGTGGTGGCGAATCTCGCCCCTGCCAAACTGATGGGGCTTGAGTCAAACGGCATGCTGCTGGCCGCCTCAACGGAGGACGGAAAACTGTCGGTGCTCACGACCGCATCTGATATCGACAGCGGCAGCATGGTGCGTTAAATTCCAAATAGCAAAGCTCCAGCTCCCAATAGAGTTCAATGACCGAGAATAGAAACTCCAAACGCCTTCCCAAGATCGTCGTTACGAGGCGGATACCTGAAAACGGGTTAGTTCTCCTTAAGAGACACTTCACGGTAGATCTCAACAAACTCGACAGAGACTTGAATCAGCGGGAACTCCTGAAGAAACTCGACGGCGCGTTTGGAGTTGTCGCGATGCTCAGTAACAGGTTCGACCGTGATGTGATTTCCGAGCTCAAGACGGTCAGGGTCATTTCCGATTTCGCAGTCGGATACAACAATGTCGATGTGAAGGCGGCGACTGAGAAGGGGATAGTCGTAACGAACACGCCGGGAGTTCTGACTGAGGCGACGGCAGATATAGCTTTCGGTCTCCTGCTGGCGACAGCCCGCAGGATTGTCGAGGGTGACAGGCTCGTTCGCGCGCGAAAATTCAGAGGGTGGACCCCGATGCTGTTGCTCGGTCATGAAGTGTCTGGAAAGACGATCGGTATAGTCGGGGCAGGCAGGATCGGAACGGCAGTGGCTTCACGCGCAAAGGGTTTCGGGATGAAGGTCTTGTACCATTCTCGAAGGGCCTCCCGGCAAATGGAATCGGTCGGAGGAACCTTTGTAACGCTGGAGCAATTGCTGAGTGAGTCCGATTTTGTCAGTCTGAACGTTCCACTCAACAACGAGAGTCGCGGGATGATCGGCAAACGGGAACTGGGAATGATGAAGCCGACGGCAATTCTCGTCAATACGGCGCGCGGGGAAGTCGTGGATGAGGCCGCGCTGATTTCCGTACTTAAACGGAAGAAGATCGCGGGAGCCGGAGTGGACGTTTATGTCAATGAGCCGAAGGTCAACCCTGAGTTTCTCAAGCTTGAGAACGTGGTTCTCGCACCGCATCTGGGGAGCGCAACAATCGAGACGCGTGCCAGGATGTCCGAGCTGGCAGCTCTCAATGCGATAGCGGTGTTGAAGGGTGAACGGCCTCCAGCAATAGTCAATCCGGAAGTATTGAGATAGAGCCATGTGGGGGTAGAATTAGGAAAGAAGATTGCCAGCAGCTTCCTGGTAAGCTCTCCTTGATTCTCGACGGGTTCTTTGGATAAGATTTTTCTTCCTCGGTTTTCGAAACAAGATTAGCCAAGGCACAAACGGAAATTGACCGCGTGAATGAAGACCAGATAATCGGAGATGGTAAAATAATGAGCGGTCTACGATCTCCCAAGGGATGTGTCCCAAAACGCCGTGTGAAAAGACTTAACCACTAAGCCCACAAAGGACAGGCACAAAGAACACTGAGATCTAATAATTTGAGCCTATATCTGTTTGTGCCTTTGTAAAACATTTTGCGAGCTTCTTTGTTTGCCTTTTAGGCCACATCTCT
This sequence comes from uncultured Bacteroidota bacterium, assembly GCA_964603995.1. Taxonomy (GTDB): domain Bacteria; phylum Bacteroidota; class Ignavibacteria; order Kryptoniales; family JAKASW01; genus JAKASW01. Next base: position 7,991 of record CAZRXH010000091.1, read on the forward strand.
ACAGCTATCCTTGCATGCGTTCCCTTGCACATCATGGCGGTCGCGGACCATGATGCGGTATATCCATGGTCAGAAGCAACGATGTGACATGGTTCCACCCTTAGATTTTCTTTTTGTCCTAAGCTTGACTTTTTCGACTGGCTTGTATACACTGTTGACAGTTAGGCGGGCTAGCGATTGCTGGTATGCATTCTCCCCTGGGCTAAGCCGATCCGTTGAGCAAAGAGCAAACTTGATATAAAGAAGCGTGCCGTGAGAAGGCACGTAATGTCTGTTTGTTTTCAGATGGGAAGGACATCATAGTTCATGTTTGGCCAAATTCAACGCGAGCAGCGCAGTGGGCTGAATTTATTCCTACGAAATCATCCCAAGAAATTTCGCTGATGCGAAAGAATTAAGCCAATGTGAACCGCACTTGTTATAGCAAGCGGGTCGCGCTTTTCAGGGAGGAGGCTGCTTATGGAATAACGTAGCTGCGACAGGCAGGATAATTCCGAATTCAAAATTTAGAATCAAGAATTTTCCGCCAGAGGCGGAGGAGCCGTTGGCTCAAAAATTATTTGGGAGGATCTATGGCGTTACAAAATTTAATCTCAGCAACATTGACACCGGAAGAGAAAACAGCAGTCATACAGGGAATTGCCGCGATTAAAGGCGGGCTTCCCATGTTAATAACACTGCAGCCGCAGCAGAAAAAAGAGTTCGTGAGGGTCGGGAATACCTATTTGCCATTTATTGATATGGCTTACGATGTCATCACCGATCATCCTGAAATTATGTCCGGTGTATTCAACCTTCAGGAATTCAAGAATGATTATATACTGGCAAAAGAATTGGGCCCGCTTTTGCACCAGGTTGAGGAACTTGCAGAGTCGGTGCAGGACACAATATTTGCCGCAAACAGCGACGCAATGTCCGAAGCGCTTGAGATTTATGCGGCCGTCCAGATGAACAAGGATAAGATTCCGGGCATGGACACGATTGCCGAAAAGATGAAGGCGTTCTTCAAAAAATCACGAAGGGCTGCCGGAGGTGATGGATCGAGCCAGCCGCCAGCAAAATGAGCAAATTAGAAGTTAAGAAGCTGTGAAGATAAGAAGTGATGAGGTGACGCTCTGAAGTGTTGAGGAGAAGCCCGACTGCGCGAAGCTGAAGCTCCGCTTCGGCGAAGGCAGGCTTCGGAGTGTTCCGATGACACTCAGGAGTGTTTCGTCAACGGTCGGATGCATCGGAATGGCGGTCCGGAGCGTTGAAACGATGGTCGGAAGCGTCCCGGAAATGCTCCAGAGTGACGAGTTGACGGTCGGGAGTGTCGCCGATAGAGTTCTGAGCAATAAAGAGGCCCTATAGAGTGTCAGTTTGACGGTTCGGAGCGGTTAAGAGACAGTCCGGAGTGTCAAGAAAACGGTCAGGAGGGATGAATTTATGGTTCGAAGTGCCAGAACACCACTCCGGAGAGTCACGGCGACGGTTAGAAGTGTTGAACCGGCAGTCGGGACTGTCAGGCTAACCCTTCGGAGTATCAGAAAGTGATTCTGGAGTCTTGCCGGAATCATGGGGAGTTTTGGAGAGACAGTTGACAGTGGTGAAATATCACTCTCGCAATGGTGAAGGTAACAGGAAAAGGAGGATTTGGATGAAAAGGACTGCTATTATATCCGTTTTGTTGCTTTTGACTCCGTTAGCCGTTTTTGCTCAAAACAAATTCAACATTGGAGATAAGGTAAAAGCAAATACAACCATCTTTGTTCGTTCCATTTCAAACGGAGTCGCTAACCCAACCGAACTCGGTCGGCATTATTCAGGCGATCAAGGCACCATAACAAGTGGCCCAACCTACGCCAGTTATGGTGGTACATATTATTACTGGTACCAAGTTTCATGGTCAACAAATCCGATGAGCGGTTGGTCGGTGCAAGATTGGCTAGATAAAATACAAAGCTCACCTGGATCATTTACTCTTTCAGGATATGCGTATTGCAATACCACTTCGCCTGTCGCCCCAGCAGTAATGTTGTCTTGGACCACGTCGAGTGGCGCCACGTCGTACGATATTTATAAAGGCGGTAGCTACCGCACCTCGATAACGGGAACTACTTTTGATAATAATGTAGGCATTTCTGCTGGACAAACTTACTCGTTCTACGTGATCGCGAAAAATTCTGCTGGATCAACACAATCAAATACGATTAATGTAAATGTGCCATCCAATGTTTGTGGAAGTCCTCCCGGATCTTTTTCTTTAACGGCCACGCCAAGTTGCAGTGGTACAACGAGTCAAATAACATTAAACTGGACCACGTCAAGTGGTGCTACTTCGTATGATATTTATAGAAATTCAGGTTTATGTTATCCCAATGCTGCTGGGACTCAATTTGTTGATAACTCAGGTATCACTCCTGGAGTCACTTACAGCTATTACGTGCAAGCAAAAAATTCATACGGCATAACAAACTCAAATGTAGTCTCTTTGACAGCTTCGAATTGTGCACAGCCGACCCTTTCTATTTCTCCACCAAGTGTTATGCAAAATTCAGGAACGTTTACGTGCGCGGGGAGTAATTACACGCCGAACGGAGCGATTAATAGGTTTATCAAGTATCCGGGACAATCAGCATATACGCAGATTACTAACACAATATACGCTAATTCTTCAGGTCAAATAAACTGGACGTTTACGCCGACATGCGGCGACCCGCCCGTACTCGGCACTTCAACACTTTTTGCTGTTGATGTGACCACCAATAAACAGAGCAATTATGCGGATGAGACGGTGATTGCCAATCCTTCCTGCAATGCTCCCCCTCCCACTATCATCTTGCCCGGGGATGTCACTTCGCCAGGTCCTATTGTGGCGACTTTGACACCAACTTTCAGTTGGAGTTCAGTGAGTGGCGCCACTGGTTACGGCCTCTACATTCGTGATATGACTGCATCAGGAACTCCGCTGATTTATCCTAATGCAAACGGAGTGACAGCGACGCCATTAACTGGAGTTTCGTTCAATTTACCGAGCGGATATCTCGCCAATGGACACACCTACAAATGGGGCATGACAAGTTTTACTGGTTCGTTTGAGTCATCTCAATCACCCCAAGTACGTTATTTCCAAACTTTTTCAATTGACAATCCTCCCAACATTACCACCTTTAATGTAACACCAACGCAGGCAAACGTTGGAGCGACAATTACAATAAGCTACACGGTCACGGATGACATTGGATTAAAGAGAGTTGAACTCTGGAAAGGGACGGATCAAAATGGGACACCCCAATGGTCTGCCTCTGCGACTCAGACAGTTCAACTGAACGGAGTAAAAAAATCGACAAATTCATTCACAGATGTAGCCTCGACTGCGGGAATATATTGGTACGGGATTCATGTGATTGATACAAAAGAGCAACAAAAAACGGAGCAGCAGGTTGGACTTGGCCCGACGAAGGTTGTAATAACCTACCCATCTTCGTTTGTGAAAGGAAATCATATCATAGCAGTCGCAGATGGAGCCCCCGTGCGTGATGTGACTTTAGCCAATGCTCTTTTCAATCAAGATGGTGGCGTCCATGGTATTATTACTGATGGGCCTATGTACGCAACTGGGGGAAATCCGAGTTACACAGGAAATTGGTGGAAAATCCAGTGGGATTCTGAACCGCCGAGCTTGAGCGGGCAGCAGGGATGGACTGCAGAGTCGAGAATTTCATTGGCTCAAATAGCAGGTGATGTATCTAAACCAGATTTTACAAGTAATTATTATACGATCTCAAACATCTTTTGGCAAAGTGGTTTCGCGCCGGCTTCGACAAATCCACCAAACCCTCAACTTGGTAGCGCATTAGGTAATTGCACATGGTATGCACATGGTCGTCTTCGAGAGCTTGGATATAATACAGCTCAGCTGGATGTCCTGCATGGTAACAGCAACGACTGGGATAATGAAACCTCCGCGAACAACATCCCCATTGATTCTAATCCGGCGGTCGGTTCAATAGCTCAAACTGACAACGGTGCCGGGGGACTTGGACATGTGGCAATTGTTGAGAGCATCAATGGTGATGGGACAATTACCATAACAGAATCAAGTTATTCCACTAGCACCAGTAGCACATGGAATTTTTTGTGGCGGCACCGGACTGTATCTCCGACATGGTTTCAACACTTTATTCACGTTTCTAGGGGGACGCCTCCACCAGCGTTAGCTATCAGCGACGTGGCTCCATTGGCCCTTCAGACAAAGGACTGGGAGGAGTCGGTGACGTATACCGTTACAGTCAAAGATGCGTCAGGTAGTCCTATCAGCGGCGTAACTATTTTGGGCGAAGATAATCTTAAAGCAATGTCTTACACGACAGGTCCACAAACCACGAATCTTAGCGGACAAATTACTTATACTACGACAGTCCCAAATAGCAAGCCTAACGGAACATATGGTATCACTTTCATTGCTTCCAAGTCTGGTTACACAAACAGTTCAACTGTAACTAGGCAAGTTCTAGTAAATCATGGCACGACTGGCAATCCTGTTTTGCCGTCAGCAACTTATCAAGCGTTCTTTATCGAAGCATCATCTAAGTTTGAAATCCCTGTTAATCTGTTGTATGCTATTGCTTGGGCAGAGAGTAAATATGATCAAAGTGCACATAACCCTGAGGACCCCAATAATCCCGACGACGATGGTTGGGGAGTGATGCAACTGACTGGGAGTACTTTGACTACTGCAGCTGGCCTTCTTACCCAAACACTTGGAACAGCGATTACCCCGGATCAACTAAAAGCCAATACGGATGATGGAGCAAGACTGAATATATTGGGCGGTGCTGCGATATTGCGATCGTATATGTGTTGGGCAAATCCAAATATCATCAATAAGGACCAGTACAACGGATGCAATCAAGGTGACCCCAATTTTACTCTTACTAATGATCAAAAGGAAAAATTGGCTCTGACACTCGAGCCGTGGTGGTGGCCCATCACGCAATACAACGGCGGTGGGGCTGACGGTTTAATAAGCACGTCGAACTATCCCTTTCGTGTTTGGGATAGACTTAATACTATCGTTAGTGCTACTAATCCATCTGGGAGTATTTCCTATCCGCCTATTGCCAAGATTAAGTACCTGTGCCAAGGGGAGCAAACACCATCAGGGAAAACGGTTTCTTATGCTAGTCGGGAAATCTTG
>CAZRXH010000092.1:0-5528 GCA_964603995.1 uncultured Bacteroidota bacterium
GATGCCTTCGGCACGGAGCAGATCTCGCAGATAAGCGCAGATTAACGATCGGCGATCATCTGCGCAATCAGCGGGAGAAACCAATTTGAGCCAATACCCGCGATTGGTGCTCTGTAAAGCCTCAGCCATCAATCTCGCCAAGATTTAATCCACACAAAGAAAGGAAGCGAGCGGTCATTCTCCTCCGCAAGCTTTCCCAATTCTTTACATCCTTTACGAAAAAGGATCAAAAGCCCAACGGCGGCCTCCATATGGAGCGGTTGCACTGCCAGAGGTATGTGAGGACAAGGCGAAGAGTCGTCGGTCCTAACATCTGGCGACTCTTCGAGTCTCGTCTCCTAAACGCGGGTGCACCGGGCGAGAAATCCTACGCCGGGCTTTGCAGATCGTTCACTACGTGAATTGCACCAGTCCGGAAACGGACCAGGCTGGCGAGATAACTGCCGAATTGGGACGAATATATCTTTCCCTCGAGAATTACACTTCCGTCAACGGCAATGACATGGATCGGCGGATCCAGCTTTAGAGAATAACCGAACAACATTCCCTGCCGGTAGACAATCCTCACTGCACGATGCGCAAGATCTTCATAGCCTATCGCGACTTTCAAATCGTCCACTACTCTCTTTACGCCAACCACATGCTCAGCCTGCCGCTTATACAGGACGACATCCCATGGGGAGTTCACCCATCCCCTCAGTGTGACGATGCCTTTTCGCGAATGGGCCGTAGCCCAGTCGAAGACGGTGTATGTTGTGTTTCTGTGGATTCTGTGCATTACCTCGGCTTCGATCAGGCTGTCAGATGTAGGGGGAGGCGTCACGATCAGGTCATTGGTGACCATATAGTGCCCGCCTGCGCTTTGAGCCAGTTTCCCGGCTTTCGACTTTTCATAGATCGTCCTGACTGTCCCTGTAAGGACAATGTCTTTGTTGCGGACATCCACCTTCACGTTGTTGCCGGCCAGGATGTTCCCCTTTGCCAGCCTGTATTGCACAGTGATCTTTGCCGGGTTCTGAGATTGATGCATATCTCGCGCGATCGCGGAGGTTACACTGAGGACAATTGCGAACATAGCCAACGCCGGGAGTGTAACCAGGATTGAAACGAAACGCTTCGTTTTCATTTTTGTTCTCCTCATTTGTTGTCGCTGTGTCGCCGCATTCGACTAATCGGCGCCACTCCCCGCGGCTGATCAGCTACTATACCTGACGTGCAGTGAGATTGTTTGGTTCAACGAGAACAGATGCCAGGGCCTCAAACTGACGTTTTCTCGCACCATGAAAAGAATTTAATCTGCCGGGTTGACAGAACGGACGGGAAGTGGATACCCGGCAGCTAATAGGCCAGCCTTAGTGCCGGGATAATTCCGCAATCTTTCAGACTTCCAGATATTTCTTGCTGACTACCTTGTCTCCCTTGAACTCGTAAACAAGGGGCACACCGGTTGGTATGTTCAACTCAAGGACCTGCTCCTTTGTCATGTTGTCGAGGAACATTACGAGCGAGCGAAGGCTGTTGCCGTGCGCTACCACCAGGATTTCCTTACCAGCCTTCACATCCGGCTGGATCTTGAAGCGCCAGTATGGAAGGACCCTGGCAGCCGTGTCCTTCAGGCTCTCGCCATTGGGCGGAGGCACGTCGTAGCTTCTGCGCCAGATATGGACCTGCTCGTCACCATACTTCTTGGCCGTTTCGGCTTTGTTTAGTCCCTGCAAATCTCCATAGTGTCTTTCGTTAAGCGCCGAGTCGTACTCGACCGGAAGATCAACCTGCCCGGTCTTCTGCAGCACTATCTTGAGTGTATCGATCGCCCTTATGAGTTTTGAGCAGTAACCGAGATCGAATTTGTAACCCTTCAGTTTCTCGCCGGCTGATTGCGCTTCCTTGACCCCACGTTCAGAGAGGGGAACATCCACCCAGCCGGTAAAACGATTTTCGAGATTCCATTGTGATTCGCCATGACGGATTAAAACCAGTTTAGACATTTTCGCTCCAATAGCATTTGGTATGTTGTTCTAAGGTTGATTCTGTTGCCCTTGTTTTGATGACCCGAGAAGTACATGAAATACTTCGACATGGATCTTGTTGTTCAAGATTAATTTGTCTATTCCCTGCCTCGCGCGCAAGTCGGAGAGTTCTCTCAGAGATTCATCTACGTTCGAATCATCAGTCACAATCTCCATGAAAAGTTCCGATTGATCCCGGCTTTGCACAATCTTGTCCAGGCCGAACTTCTTCCCATCCTCAAAATACACTTTGAGCTTCTCTTTGAAATCGGGGATCGAGGTAACCTGATAGTAAATGTAAACCATGTGCCTCTGAGTCTGCTGGAGCCGGATCACAGGATGTATGAATTGGGAATTACCATCAGCGCCTCCGTCACATTTTGTACGCGACCGCAACGCCATCTCTTACAGGTATAATTGACGACGCGAAGTCATCCCTGGCAAAGAGTCTGCGGTTAAACTCCTTGATCGCTTCAGTCGAAGCGTCTCCCGTTCTCTCCGTGACTCTTCCGGACCAAAGCACATTGTCCGCGACGAGGAGACCACCTCTCCTTATTCGCTGCGCCGCTTTCTCCAGCGCTGCGGGATAGGATTGCTTGTCTATGTCGATGAAGACAATATCAAACAACCCATCTACCTTGTCAATTATCTCCAGCGCATCGCCGACATTATATTTTACACGCTGGATCAATCCGGCTTTCTCGAGATATGACTCCCCCTTCGCGCGGTTCGATTCACTTCCTTCGGTGCAATGTACATCGCCGTTTTCCACTGCGAGTGCCCACCAGAATGCGGAGTAACCGAAACCCGATCCCATCTCAAACACCTGCCTCGCTTTCACCATCTTTGCGAGCTGATAAAGCAATTTACCGACTAGCGGTCCGACTATCGGGAAATTTCTCTCTTGTGCTTCCATTTCCATCTCCAGCATGACATCGTTGCGGGGACCGTATAGCTCACGAAGGTAGCTCTCTATCTTGGAATCCACAATTTCCATTCATCCCTCCAGATGATTCTTCCGCAGCAAATGCTGTTCGGAGGTGCCTAGTTCACTGTGAATTGCATCTTTCTAAAGCTGGTCACTGTAACAGACTTCGTCAGAAGCGCGACACCGCCGAAAACAGCGACGAACACTATACATTCAACGACAAATCTGTAATATACATTCCCGAAAAAAGTGCGGACAATGAAGAGTGGAAGCAGTCCGGCCAGTGAGATGAGTAGTAGTCTGGACATCTTTCTCCAAGGAAACATCTCGGCTACGTTCGACTTCAGCAGGACGGTGAGCACGCCTACCAGAACAAACACTTCGACATAGGTGACCACGACCTTTCCTATGGCGGCGCCCTCAAGCCCGTAAAGGCGCAGGAGAGAGTACGACGCCAATCCGCTCAGGAACAACTCCGCCACCGATGTATACATGTACAGCTTCTGCTTTCCAAGCGAGAACAGAGCCTGACTGTAGAAGGCGAGTCTCAGCGGAAGCAGGAGAAGAAAAATTCTGAAGATGCCCGCGCTGTCCACGTACTTCTGACCGAAGAAAAAGCCCATGAAATCGTTTGCGGTAAAGAGAAGGAAGACCATCAGCGGAAGAAGGAAGAAACCGGTCTTCGAAATGGAATTTCGCCAGATCTCGATGAATTTGCCGCGGCCCTCGATCGTGCCCAGCTCGCTGAAGACCGGGAACAGAATCGCTGACGCCGATCCTGTTATCACCGCGATCATGGGGATTTCCTTCGAGCCGATCGCATATATGGCAAATTTCTCTGGGGATAGGAGAAGCGAGACCAGGTACCTGTCGACCTGCTTGCTTATGGTACCGGCTATGGTGCTTACGAATATCGGAAGAGCATAGTAGAGCTGCGCTTTCATTACCGGCGACAATTTTCTTCCGGTGAATTTCCTGCCCCGTACCATGTAGGAGAGGAGGTAGAGCGACTTTATCGCCCCGACACATGCGATCGCAATGAACACGATGGACAGGCTGTGGAAGAAGAGGGCCGCAGCAAGAACCGAGGAGGCGAACAGGACAGCAAGGATGACGTTGCCTGCCAGCAGGAGTCCCCCTCTCCGTTCCGTAACAAAAATGGATTCAAACATCAGGGACGGTGATGCTACCAGGCTATACACGGCAAAAATCCGGAGGTAAGTGGTCAGCGAGCTGGCACCGAACCAGTGAGCAATAAGCGGCGCAAACACCGCGAGGATTATTCCTGCAAGGGCACCCACTATCATTGAGACCGCCACCGCGGATGAATAGACAAGCCTCTTTTCCTCCCTGGCAGAAAAATAATAGACCGAGCTGCTGAGGCCGTAGGCGGCAAGCGGGAGGAAAGAATTGTATACCAGCCATACCTGCTCGTAGTTCCCGTACTCCGACCTGGATAAAATACGCGTGAGTATCATCGAAGCCGCGAGAAGGCCAAGAATATTGACGAACTTGGAAATGCCGACGAGCCCGGCATTCTGTGTCAGCGACAAACCCTCCGACTTTTCCATCAAATTTTCTTCACAAGTGAGGCAAGTCGGGCAGTAAAACTGTTTGCGCGCCACACCCTGAAGTAAGTCTCCAGTTTCGGACCGAAGGACGACTTGAAGAGGTTTATGGTCGGAGTGTTCGCCCCCACAAAGTCCACGAACGACAATCCGGCCTTTTTCTCGGCAGTCAATATTTCGTTGTACAGGAAATGAGACGCACCCTTCTCGGCCCGGGCATCCGTCCCGCTGACAAAGAAGAAAGATCCCCGTACCATCCGAAGCGATGCAAGTCCCGCGATTATCTTGCTATCCTTGTTCTTCACGCAGGTAATACTCAGCAAACCAGCCTGATCTATTTTCGTCAGCAAGCTGACCAATGCATCATGGCCCACAGGAGGTTTCCTGTCATGGCGCTGATAACTGAGCTTGTTTAGGGAAATTAATTCCTCGGCCGAACACGTTCCGGCTGTCATCCCCGAACGTTCAGCTGACCTCAGCACTTCTCTGAGTGATTTCGTATAGTTCTCCTCTGAGAACGACTCCAGATCGACGACGTAAGTATATTGCGGAACGACTTGGGCACCTGCCCACTGAAAAGCCCTCAAGTCCATGAAGCCGGGACGAAACACCATCTGGTAGAAGCTGTAATTCCTTCGGAGATACTCCTCAAGCACCTGCAGGGCCGTGAGCTTGTCGTACTCCTGTTTCTGGCTCCTGGAATCGCTGAGCGAGCGGAAATGAACACCGTCGTATGCCCTTAGAGGCATGAGCTTCACGAGCGGCTGGAAGGCCCTCGACCCGTAGAAGAGGGCACATGAGGCGATCGGAGTCTCATTTCTTACTATCCGGAGATATTCGATATCGAGCGAAAATACTTCTCTGTATGCATCAAGGATCGCTGGAAGAGAATATGGATCTTCCGGTTCAACCTCAGACACGAATTTCGCGTAATCGGTCGGCTCTACTCTCTCGACTTTCAGGTCGGCCATATTATAAAGGAGAAATCCTAAACCCTGAATTCTAAATAAATCCTGATGTAGA
>CAZRXH010000092.1:5628-11470 GCA_964603995.1 uncultured Bacteroidota bacterium
ATGTTCTCCACCTGCTCATTGACTTCTGCGGCAACCTTCGCTATTTCAAGAATTGCATCGTCTGCAAACTTAATTGCGACCCCCTCAGTTGCGAGAAGCGCCGTGTATTGCTTTATGAGAGCGTTCTCCGGCATCGTGAGGATCTTGTAGAAGTCTTCCTCATTGAGACTATTCAGCTCCACTCTTATCGGGAACCTGCCTTGCAGTTCCGGAATCAGGTCAGACGGTTTGGTGGTGTGGAATGCTCCGCTTGCAATGAAGAGCACATGGTCCGTCTTCACTGCGCCGTACTTCGTCATGACGGTTGAACCCTCGACGATGGGCAACAAGTCTTTCTGCACTCCTTCTCGCGACACGTCAGGGCCTCTCGCCTCCGAGCCAGTCGTGGCTATTTTGTCAATCTCATCGATGAAGACTATGCCGCTGTTCTCCACCCTGTTGACTGCCTCTTTCACAACTCCATCCATGTCGATAAGCTTCTGCGCCTCTTCCTGCTCGAATATCTTGAGCGCTTCTGGAATCGGAAGGCGACGAGACTTCGTCTTCTTGGGCATTATGTTGCTGAGGAGGTCCTGGAAATTGGCTCCAAGGTCTTCCCCACCGAAAGGCCCAAACACCTGCATCATCGGGACGGTATCTGTGGTCACCTGAACTTCAATTGTTCGCTTGTCAAGGTCGCCGTCCTGCAGCATCTTTCTGAGTTTCTCGCGCGTCTGCCGGCGTTCTTCTTCCTCCTCAGAATCGTTATTTCCCTCAAGGTTGACCTTCCTCGGCGCCTTTATGGGTATCAGTTCGTCGAGGACCCGTTCCTCCGCAAGTATCTGTGCCCGATCGCGGACCTCGGCGGTCTTTTCAGATCTGACGCTGGCAACGGCAATCTCAACGAGGTCGCGGATCATGGATTCGACATCTCTTCCGACGTAACCGACCTCGGTAAACTTCGATGCCTCCACTTTCACAAACGGCGCGTTCGATAGCTTAGCGAGGCGACGCGCAATCTCCGTCTTGCCAACGCCCGTCGGGCCGATCAATATGATATTGTTCGGCATTATCTCCTCTCGAAGATTATCCGGAACCTGCTGACGGCGCCAACGATTGCGAAGAGCGATCGACACCGACTTCTTAGCCGCGTCCTGGCCGATGATGTATTTGTCGAGCTCTTTGACAACTGCGCGCGGCGTCAGCTCTCGTTTCGACGGGTCGCTCTTTATCAGCTTTGATGTCTTTGCCATTTCAGATTTCTTCAACCGAAAAATTCTTGTTAGTATAAATACATATGTCGGACGCGGCGTCGAGAGACTCAAGCACGATTTCTCTGGCAGTGAGATCCGTGTGTTTGATCAGGACCCTGGCAGCCGCCAGCGCATAATTGCCGCCAGAACCGATAGCAACGATCTTGTCGTCAGGCTCCACGACGTCGCCGTTGCCCGATATAACCAGTGCGGTCTCCTTGTTCATCACCGCAAGGAGAGCCTCGAGTCTGCGCAGATACTTATCCAGCCTCCAATCCTTCGTGAGTTCGACTGCGGCCCTGCTCAGATTTCCGTGATACTGCTGAAGTTTGTCCTCGAACCGCTCGAACAAAGTGAAAGCGTCAGCGGAAGCCCCCGCAAAACCAGCAATTACGGTATCATTGTAGAGCTTTCTGACTTTCTTGGAGTTATTCTTCATCACCGACTGCCCGATCGTCACCTGTCCGTCGCTTCCTATTGCACACTTTCCGTCTTTAATAATACCTATTACAGTTGTCGCATGAATCTGCATCGTGTTCCTCTGAATATTGGGAATCTGCTCTGAACGAAGATTTCAACCCGCATCGGACTGAATCTTCAGCCTGGCTTGTTCATTTCGCCTAACACTCTTTCGTAGACGCTCAGCATCAGGAGCGCTTCTTTCCAGTCGAGAAGGTCGTCCTCCTTCTCAGGTGTAAGGTCCGACTGTGATGTGCTCTTCTCCAGATCCTCGAAGGAGGCGGAATATTTATTCTCGTAATGCGATACGACGTCATGGTAGTGGCGAACCTTCCCTTCGACGGTTTCCCGATCGAGAGTGTCGATAATCCCCATCTGCCTAGGCTTCTCGCCGCATTCTCGCAGGCGGAACGCGGAGCTGTTCGCGGTATTTCGTGACGGTCCTGCGCGCTACCTTGTAACCCTGCTGATTCAGCAATTCCGTGATCTTCTCGTCGTTAAGTGGATTTGTCTTCTCCTCCGCTTCGATCATACTCTTTATCTTGTTCTTTATCTCTCTCGTCGCGACTTCTTCACCATCCGTCGTCTTCAAGCCCTCGCTGAACAGGTCACGGAGCCTGAAGACGCCAAAATCGGTCTGGACGTACTTGGCGCTAACGACGCGGCTGATCGTAGAGATGTCGAATCCCGTCCTGTCGGCTATGTCACGGTATATGAGCGGATGGATGTTATCGGGACCCTCAGTGAAGAACTCGCGCTGCGTCTCGATGAGCGCCTGCATGACGCTCGTCATGGTCTGGCGTCGCTGCTGCAAGGCGTTGACAAACCATTTGGCTGATTCCAGTTTCCTCTTGAGAAAATCTTTCGTCTGCGCGTCCGTCTTGTTGCCGCGAGCCTGCTTCATCATATCGAGATACCTCGGACTTATCCTGACTTGCGGCATGTCCCGTTCATTCAGCGTTACAATGAGCTCGCCATCCTCGCTCTCGTGTACCACGAAATCGGGAACAACCACCGTGGCCTCAAGCGGGAGGAGAAATCCTTCACCCGGTTTCGGGTTCAACCTTTTTATGATTGCATCGGCGACTTTGATCTCGTCAGAAGTGATGTTGAGCTTCTTGCCCAGTTGGTCGTAGCGATGATTCGAGTAGTCCTCGAAATCTTCCTCGATGACTCTGAGCGCAATTGTCCTCTCCACGGGATCCATATCGACGCGTGCCTTCAGCTGGACGAGGAGACACTCGCGCAGATTACGTGCGCCGACTCCAAGCGGGTCGAGCGTCTGAATTCCTGCGAGCACCTTCTCGGCGTCCTGCAATGCCATGTTAAGCTGGAACGAAAGGTTCGTGTCTTCCACAATTTTCGAGAGATCTTCGCGCAGGTAGCCGTCGTCATCAATGTTCCCGATTATTTCTTCTCCCAGCAATTTCTCGCTTTCATTGAGATCGAGAAGTTGAAGTTGCTGGATAAGGTGGTCGTACATGTTTTCGACAGCAGGAGGTGCAAACTCGAATTCCTCATCGTCTTCGGTCCGCTTCTTCTGACGAATCTCGGTATCATCGTTCCTGAACTCATCCAGATCGACATCGCTGAATTCAGGTTCATCTATCGGGTCATCTGTCTTTTCTTCAGTTTCCTTAAGCTCCATTTCGGGTTCCTCGACAAGCTCTTCGGCTTCTTCGAGTTCCAAAACAGGATTCTCATCGAGTTCGGTTCTCAGTCTCTGTTGCAGGGCAAAGATCGGCTGCTGGAGCAGATCGTAGTAGAGAATCTGCTGCGGCTGCAGCCGCATCTCCTGACTGAGCCGCTGCGTTTGTCCAAACTTCAGCATATCAGCAAGCGCCTCCCATCAGATTTTCTCCACAGGTTTCAATCCCGCATAAGTTTCAAGTTTGCTGAACCACTCCTCTCCGTACAAACGGGTGAGGGCAGTTCTTAAGAATTCTATCACACCCACGTTTTCGGCCTCACCTTTTTTCACCGCTGGCTTACATTCGGCGAGCTCATGATAACGAAGGATATCGCCGCCGAATCTGCTTACTCGAATAGGATACAAGTGACATGAGATTGGCTTCCTGAACTCTATCTTGCCGTCATTGAAAGCCCGTTCAAGAGCGCACTTTGCGATCCCGTTTTCCCTGTAAACAAAAACACAGTCCTGGTCATCGATGCATGTCGTTGCGTAGTCTCCATGAGACCCCTCGAAAAATCCAGACTTCGCTATCGTATTGCGCTTCTCTTCACTGAGAATCGGGAGTACTGCCGGAAGGGCAGATCTGATCTCGGGGATCTCTGAATCCAACAGGGGCGCACCCCTTCCCCCAGGAATGCTGCAACATGCACCTTTGCATTTCAACAGGTCGCATGCAAACTTCCGCTCCATTAAGCTGCCTTCAACGGCAATGCTGTCTATGACACTCAATTCCCTCATGACATAATCAAATTAACAACTCGGTGACTAACTTGAAACAAACATGGAACAGAAATTGCAGCGGAAAACAGCAGAAACTCTCACATGACTGACATCTAGACGGGGGGGTCCAGGAACTCGGTGTTTCTGATCAGCATGAGAATGGACTGATGGCTGAGAATGAAGTATTTCTCCCCCTCATATTCGATTTCGACTGCCTGGTCGCGCAGGAACAAAGCGTAGTCGCCCGGCTCAACCTGAAGCGGGATGTACTTCACTGGTTCGCGAGGAGAAGTGGACCACGGTTCCTGGTCGATATAGTTCGGGTTTGCTATGGCGTATCCGGGTCCCGCCTGAACAACAATCCCTCCCTGGACTTTCTCTCTATCTTTCACTCCGGGTGGCAAATAGAGACCGTGTTCGGTTCTCTCCTGATTCTTGTCTGGCGATATGAGCACCTTGTCGCCGACCAGTACAATTTTCCTGTGCGCTTTGATATTCATGGAATCAATAACAATATAAGAGTTTCACGCCAAAGAAGTCTAAGCGCCCAATCGATTTGAATATTACGATCCCGTTGCCTACAATTGATTCGTGCTTTGTGGTTCTCTGGATAACTTAAAAATGGAGGTTGAATGAGCAAGAAATTTTGGCTTGGCTTCGTCGCGGTCTTCATCGTGTTTGAGGTACTGATATTTCTGGTAGACGGCTTGATCCTGGCAGGCGCATACCGGTCTGTTCAGATCTGGCGTCCGGACATGATGTCGCTGATGTGGGTTTACCACGTCATAACTTTGGTCTCGTCATTCTTCTTCACCTTCGTGTTCTCAAAGGGATTTGAGAACAAGGGTGTCATGGAAGGCGTACGCTATGGTCTCTACATCGGGGTGTGGATGAGCGTCGGGATGGCCTTCGGCACCTATGCAATGGTTGCAATTTCCTTCTCGCTCGCACTCCAGTGGTTCATCTACGGTGTCATAGAGTACATAATCGCCGGAGTCGTGCTTTCGCTGATCTACAAAGGAGAGAAGACAAAGGCGACGGCCGCGTAGAAGACCAGGCAATTACCGCAGGCGGCTCAATGCAAAGCCGCCTGCGCTCTGATCACTCTTCAGATTGGTGGATCCTGATCCGGCCAGTCTCAACAATCCACAAATTCTTTTCAATGGTCATTTCACGAAGTGATTGCAGGAACTCGACCGCGAGGAGTTCCAACATCGACAAACTTGGATTCCGGGATATCCTGAAAACTGCGATACCGTTTGCCTGATCAGGTGGGAAGCGGGTCACGTCCGCAAAATCAATATGTAAGGTCACCAGACATCGTTGTTCATTCCGGCAGATATCGTACAGCTCCAAGTCCGAGCTCCCCTGCATCTGCTGTGCATGCACTGTCTGAACATCATGGCCAGCAGAGCGAAAGAGACGATGGACCCGACTCCCGAGATTTTCGTCGAGCTTAAACTTCATCCCTTTGTCTCTGACGGAATATCAACATAACGCTCTCTGGCCATCTCGGCGCCATAGGCAATGGCGGCACGGATGTCGTCTTCCACAAGATCAGGGTACTCCGACAAAACATCCGCGGTAGTTGCACCGCTTGCCAATAGATCGAGTATCAACGAGACCCATATCCGCGTGCCGCGAATGCATGGTTTGCCAAAACACACATTGGGGTCAATTGAGATTCGCTTCAGAAGTTGATTCATTATCAATTCTCCTTCTGTTCCGCACTAATATA
>CAZRXH010000092.1:11570-13140 GCA_964603995.1 uncultured Bacteroidota bacterium
GCCATGCAACCCGTGCCCGCAGCCGTGACTGCCTGCCGGTATTTTTTGTCCGCGACATCGCCGGCAGCAAACACACCCGGCACACTTGTCTCGGTGGAGCCGTTCTTTGTGATGATATAACCGACGCTGTCCGTCTCTATCTGTCCCTTGAATATGGATGTGTTCGGTTGATGACCGATCGCCACGAATACACCGTCGCATTTCATCTCGCTCTTCTCACCCGTCACAACATTCTTGAGAATTACGCCGCGCACCCTTTTCTCCTGGACACCCAACACTTCATCAATGACCGAGTTCCAGGCGAACTTGATCTTCGGGTTGCTGAACGCGCGTTCCTGCATGATCTTCGAGGCACGCAGAGAATCCCGGCGATGAACGACAGTGACCTTGCTGGCGAACTTCGTGAGGAACGTAGCTTCCTCCATCGCTGTGTCGCCGCCTCCGACGACCAGGACTTCCTGGTCCTTGAAGAAGAACCCGTCACAGGTGGCACACGCCGACACGCCGTATCCCATCAATGCTTTTTCAGATTCGATGCCCATTAGCTTCGCAGAAGCACCCGTTGAAATGATGATTGAATCCGTCGTATAGGTCTCATTGCCGCTCTTCACAACAAACGGCCTTTTCGACAAATCGACGTCGGATACATCTTTGAAGAATGCCTTTGCACCGAATTTCTCCGCCTGCTTTTTCATTACGTCCATCAACTCGGGTCCCATGATGCCCTCGGGAAATCCAGGATAATTCTCCACCTCGGTGGTTATCGTAAGTTGGCCTCCTGGTTGACTCCCCTCGAAGATAATGGGTTCCAGGTTCGCTCGTCCTGTATAGATGGCTGCCGTCAAACCGGCCGGGCCGGAACCGATTATGATGACTTTTCTGTTCAAAGGATCCTTCGGATGATTCATACTTTCTCCCTTATTATCGGTCCGACCAATTCTCCGGGCCGGACAATTCTTTTCAATGTTTCGTCTGAAAAATCTCTGATGAAGAAATCCGCCTCGCTGAGTGCCTCGCGCGTCGTGGTTGTCAGGAGCGCCACGCAGACAGCACCGGCCGCCTTCGCAGCAGTCACACCAGGAACAGAATCTTCGAATACTACACACTCTTCGGGAACTTCGTTCAGCTCCGACGCAGCTTTCAAGAATGCTTCCGGATCAGGTTTTCCGGCGGAGACGTCATCGGCGCATATCTCAACATCGAACTCGCCGTGAAGTCTGAATGCACGAAGGAATGCATCTACATTCTGACGAGGTGCTGACGTCGCCAGTGCTAACTTCGCTCCCGATTTCTTGAGTGCACGGACAAACTCCAGTGCACCCTTGATCGGCACGGCGGCGTCGGCAACTGTCTCTACGAAATTGGAGTCAACCTCGTCTGACAGTGTCTTGATCTCACTCTCACTGAACTTCCCCTTCCCGAAAAACTTTTCGAGTGTATCTACACCTCTTCGGCCGAAGTGTTCCGCTCGGAAAGTCTCATAGTCCATGTCCGCGCCGAGCCTGTTGAGGACGGCCTTCCATCCGAGATAGTGGATCTTCGAACTGTCTATCAAAACGCCGTCCAAATC
>CAZRXH010000093.1:0-13112 GCA_964603995.1 uncultured Bacteroidota bacterium
CATCAAAGACTCCGGAGTCCAGGGAAACTTTGAAGGACGAGAGCAAGCGGGACAACTCAGGGCCGTCAAATGTTCCACCTTCCCCCAAAGATCCTCCCCGGAAAGATGAGCCGGCCGGCGAGGACGTTCATGGTCAGAGTGATCGCGATGAACTCTTGAGGTGCCTCAAGGATGCTGTCCACATCACAGAGGAGGTCGATTCGGCGAGGTTCTCAACCCAGGACATCATCAAACTCGCACTTACGCTCTTCATCCACCGGACAGCGTAGTGAAAAAGGAGACTCAAAACTTGGGGTACGTCGTATTCTACTGGCGTACCCTTAAATCATAAGGAGAAATCATCATGGAAGTCTACACAATCACACAGGAAGCAGGCATTGAGACCAGGCTTCAAGAAGCCTTTGAACGTTTGATCGAAATCAAGCACCAGAAAACACTTCTTGACGCCGAAGAACAGCTGATCAAGGACGATGCGTTCGATTACCTCACCGGCGTTGCTCACACGATTTCCGGCCGCTTCGTAGCCAACGATATCACCGCAGACGTCTTTGTTTCCTACCGACCGGATCGTGAGTACGACACCGAAGGTCCACAGAAGATTAGGGACCTTGAGGAGCAACTGCGGGTTGCTAAGAAGGCTGGCATCATCATACACCAAACTCCTTTCCTCGTTGTCCGAATCGTTCCCTCCCAATGCCCGCCAAACCGGCGTTACCATCCCGCCTCTTGAGCCTGATGGAGGCGGGATGTTCTTTCTATCCTGCTCCTGTTATACATCGCAGATGCCTTGATTCATGATCTAGGAATACCAGAAACAGCTACTGAGTCATGACTCACCAAAACAAATGCTTTGAAAGGGTTTTTTCGATGATGGGCATTTGCAATATATTGCCGAAGCAAAGTTGCTTGGCGCTATGGCCAACGCACATCAGGAGATTCACGCTGTGGTTTTGGCATACAAAAGATATATGGATCTGTTCAAAGACGCTGAACCGAGCGGCTATGGAACGCCGAGATCCTCCGTGGTCAATTCCAGCATAGAATTTCTATGGTCCTACACAACGCCAAATCTGAAATTAATATTATGAAAGTTCAGTTCCCGACGGAGCTGATTCCACCCAACAAAGCTCTCAATGAGGAATAAACGCTCGCCGATTAACTACTGTTTTCAATGATACGCAACCGCTGACAGACTGTGTCGGCACCATAGACTCATCATTCGAAGCGGAACAGGAGATTGGTTTTGGCACTGTGGACAGTCACCGTTCCGCCATCTTCGTAATTTCGCTTCTCAGAAAATTGTTCAGACCTTTTCTTGACACATCGAACTCTTTCTCAATTGCGCTATAGAATTCTTCATCTGATTTCGTTTTGAGGCTCAAGAATCCTCTGAGTGCCTTTATTCCTCCTTTTGCTAGTACCAGTTGGCAAATTAACCCGCCCATCACGTAGACCGGACTTGTCTTCTCATCAAGGAAGGTGAAGTCGCTCAAGAAGTTACTGAGATCAATTTCAGGGTGAGCCTTCAAATACTCATTCGCTCTTCGGTAATGATAGAGGAGCGGGTGTCCAAAGGAGCCGCCATACAACGCGACTAGACCCGCCAGGAGCCAGCCGTTGGCGTTCGGAAAAAGCGGTCCCAAATAAACACCTGCCAACTCGTGAGGATAGTATTCACCACCGCCTCCCGAATAAATGATGCCGTTCTCGGAATCATTGTTCCCTCGTATCCCAATCTGGCTACCCTTCCCGTAATTTGTTATAGTCGTATCAACGCCGCTATTGAGATAGACTTCTTGCGCTTCAGATCCCATAACCGACCAGAACGATAAAAGAAGAATGAAAATAATAGATTTCATCTTCAGTCCTTTCCAGATGCTTAATCTTAGTAACAGACACCACCCTCTTAATTGAAGGCTACCAATGCCTCCATCGATTAATAAAATACGTGCTAAAATACGATCACCCTGATCCCCCCATGATTTTCCCCTTATCATGATCCGAGTTCTGCAACACAAATTTATCGAGCTTCTTAGTCAGAGTTCCTGCTGGGCCACCACATGCTTCAAGCGATTACCTCTTTGAGTTTGAACCATTCCAAATCTGCCCAAAAGTGGAGCTACCCACCCGGAGATATTGAGACGTTCTTGGTGCTGGCTGGTCGTGGCAACTCGCAACCGGGTTCCACACTTAGCCCATCCTCGGCTCAAACGTGGGTGCAAGGTAAATCCGGTTTCATCTTGAAAAACGATAGTCTCGGAGGGAGTCAACGTCTTAAGTTTTTTTTAAAGCCCTTTGAAATCTTTTGGCGTCTTCTGTCTTCGCCTGCAAATACGTGTAGCTGGCGTGCTTCAGACGATAGATGTTGTCCCAGATTCCGTTGAAATTTGTAGGTAAGAAAAAAGCCCAAGGCGAAGTAAATTCTGAGAATAACAAACACTCATATTCATTAAACTCAGAAAGGTACAAGCGCCATGGGCAAGAAGAAGTAGCACGCCGGAACGATGAAATCAAATTGTCGATCAACGGGATGCCGGACGGAGAATTCGATATCGAAGGGCTGATGAACTCATTGAAGGTAGAGATGCGGTCGTTGGCGGTAAGTGCAGGAACGGTGATGATAGAAGCGATCATGGACTCGGAGTCCGAACAGCTGGCAGGAAAGCGGTATTCACGGAGGACGGATATCGACCGCTGGGGCACGGAATCGGGATACGTGTTATTAGGCGGTCAGAAAGTCCGAGTGAGACGGCCACGATTGCGGAACAAGGACAAGCAGGAAGTGAGCTTGACAAGCTATGAGCAGTTCCAGAATGAGAGCCAGCGGACAGAGTCGGTATTCAACCGGCTGGTGGCAGGAGTAAGCACTCGCAACTACGCCAGGACAGTAGAAGAGTTCGGAGACGGTCCGGTATCATCTTGAAATTCTGAGGAGCGGTCGCATCCCTCCGCTCGAGCTTGTCGTGAGACATACGATATCGAAAGAGGCCGACGAGTACGAGAACAACAGCATGCAGGCGGTCGTGTCGCGGGCGATGGCCGAGGCTGGCGTCGCACTCAAGCCGGGCGAGACAGCGGAGTATATTATCGTCGACCATACCGGGAAGAAGAACCCGGTGAAGGCGAAGTCGTTTATATTCTACCGACCTGAGGATGGATACGATGTTGAAAAGTACACGGAGATTACGATGAAGTCGATCGAGGTATTGCTCGAGCCGTTAGGATACGAAATCGGGGCCAAGCCCGTGAAAAAGAGAAGGTCGCGTGGGCAACTGCAACAGGAGATTGAATTCTCTTCCTATTGTTGAGAACCAGCCATATTGGACGGACCGCGATATGACAGGGAAAAAAAGAGATCAGGCAAAGTATCGATAAAGTAGTTCCCTTTTGACAGCCCTCTCACTCGATAGCCGGAAAGTATCTCGTCTACTCGTGTGATCCGCACGCCGTTCTTCCCGCCTAATGGGAATCGCGGTCCGGGAGATGGAACTATTTCCCGGAGGGGAGGGAGACGTATCGTAGCCGTTATGGGCGACGGTAACACCGCGTCATCGTAAACGAGGACGTTTCACCTGCGGAAAGCGGGGAAATTGGTCTCGTCTTGATACGAGCAGGGACTGTATGCTATATTAGCATCGATGCGTCAGGGAAGAACCGGAAAGTCCAATACGCTTAGCGGTTTACCGTTCCAGGAACGGTTATACCCTACTCAATCGCGTGCCAACTAGAAGAGTAACAGGGGGATCGTCAACGATGGAAGAAGATCACAAGAGGTACATGAGGGAGGCAATTGCCCTTTCAAAAGAATCAGTCGGCTCTGGTGGAGGGCCATTCGGTACTGTAATAGCAAAAGACGGAGTCATCATCGGACGCGGGATGAACCGTGTAATAGCCTGGAATGACCCAACGGCTCACGGCGAGATAGTGGCGATTCGGGAAGCGTGCCGCAATCTCAATTCGTTTCACCTCGATGGCTGCACCCTATATACCAACTGCGAGCCTTGCCCGATGTGCCTGGGCGCAATCTATTGGTCCCATCTAGATGCCACCTACTTTGCGAACACGAGGAGCGATGCTGCCGCAATCGGGTTTGACGATGTTTTGATTTACGAGGAAACGAACGCCGTCTTTCAGAATCGAAAGAGGCCGTTTATTCAGTTGCTGCGAGATGAGGCGATTGCTGCATTCGAATTGTGGGCACGCAAAGGAGACAAGATCAGGTATTGAAGCAAGTTCGAAGCAGATGAAATCTTTCCAATAGTAAGCCGTCACCCGCCTTCGACGAAATTGCGTCCCTACGACGAGCTCGGGACGCGCCCGGCATTTGCTACTTTGGTTGGTGAAAAACAAGGTCGACCAGTGGGGATGGAAAATCTAAAGGGTCCAAAGCAAACATCAGCAGGATGTGATAATTACACTGAAAATGTCAAATCTGTGAAGCTAGGACCTTTCTGCTTAAGGCACGGTTGAGCAGAGAACCGCTAAGTGAGGACAAAAGTAGAAGAACAGGGAAGTGATAAGAGCGTAACGCTGTGTGAACGTCCTAAGTCGTTCCACGATGTTTTGACACAGATCGTGGACACTTGACAATGGAGAATTGGGCGGTTAGATTTACTTCGAAAGATAGACAGGGAGGCGGTGATGAAGGAAGTCGTGCAAGCGGGAAATGGCGCGCCTGGGTTCAGCGCTGAACACGAGCTTTGCGAGGCGCTGAAGAGGCAGCTGAAGCTCATGAACTACTTTTCACACTCCCTACCCTCTACCAGACGCGACGCGATGAATCCGGCGCCCCCGCAGCGAACATTATCCCGAACTACAAATGAAAGAATGAGTCCGGGTCGATATCGGAGTATCCGCTTCGGGAACGACAACAACAAGACGACCTCATACGTTTCGACCGGAGTTGTTGCCGTGCAGCCGACCGTCGCATTGAATCTCCTCCGATCGTTCGATCTCCTGCTGAACGGCGATTCCCATGTGCTCCAATCTCTTCAATTACTTTCTCATTTTCTACTGAACCTGACAATGGGGCTAAATGATGCATGACAATTCGAGTCGCCATTTGCAGAAATCATTGGGCGGTATTGCCCCCAGCCATCCGGGTCAACTCGCAATAAAAAACTTTTGACGGGATAAACATTGCGCGAATCAGATTCAGGTCAGCATGAATGAAATGTCCATCATAATACCCGCCTACAATGAAGAGGCGTACATTGGGAGGACATTGAAATACCTCAACCAGGCAATAGTCTATGCCCGGGAAAAAGGCGGTCAGATTCTGGAGGTCATAGTCGTTGACAACGATAGCTCGGACAACACCGCTTCAATTGCAAACACCTACGGCGCAACGATTGTCACGATGCCGATTCACAACATCGCGAGAGTTAGAAACGCGGGAGTTAGAGCCGCGTCGGGGAATGTCATGGTCTTGTTAGACGCCGATACGATTATCCCTGAGAGTCTGCTATTCAGGATAGACAGGTTATTATCTGATTCGACATATGCGGGTGGGTCGGTCGATACCGACTATCGGCCGCAGAAAGTTACCGTGCGGGGCTATCTTCAAATTTGGAGGGTAATAGGCAAAATCTTTGGAATGGCCCAGGGAGCTGTCCAATTCTTTAGGAAAGAAGTCTTTGACATGATCGGAGGATACGATGAGAGATTCTACATGGGTGAAGATGTCGATTTTTATTGGCGCTTAAAGAAATCTGCCAGAAAGCAGAATTTGAAAACATTATACATAGAAGATATGCAGGTGATTCCATCGTGTCGAAGATTTGACCAATGGCCCTTCTGGCGGACAGTTGTTTGGACAAACCCGTTTTTTGCCTTCCTGTTCCGTCGATGGGAAAAAGCCTGGGATGGATGGTATCGCGACATAATTCGTTAGCGGGCTCGGAGAGTGATTTGATTTTATGAGTAAATCAAAGAGGCAATATGGTTGCGGGCGAACATTCTCATAGTCCTGAAAGACCTACGACCCTTGATCTGCTTCGCGAAACAGGTGCTGTGCTTACGGGCCATTTTCTCCTGACATCGGGGTATCATAGCCGGGTATACATACGATGCGCCCAGTTGCTTCAATACCCGGAATACGCGGAAACCGTGGGTGCGGCTCTTGCCGACGTATTTCTTGAAGAGAAGTCTCAAGTGGTCGTAGGTCCGGCTATTGGAGCTATTGTGTTGAGTCATCTGATAGGAAACCGATTGCGCACGCGAAGCCTTTTTGCCGAGCGAGGTAATGATAAACTGCTGACCTTTCGACGGGGATTTTTCCTTAACGCCGGAGAACGCACTCTCATATGCGATGATGTAGTCGAGTCCGGGCGCTCGTTGGGTGAGGTAATTAAGATTGTCGAAACGGCCGGAGCCGTTATTGTCGGGATTGGTGCGCTGGTAGACCGCCGACGAAGTGGCGTTACGTTCAATTATCCGTTTCATGCCTTGACGCGTTTTCAGGCACCTGTGTACTCTCCGCAAGATTGCCCACTTTGCGCCGAAGGAGTCCCTCTAGTTGCACCTGGAAGTCGCTTCCTGGATGTCAAGGGCGACCGGAAATGAAAGAGATGATCCGCATTTGAAGGTCATAAGATCGGGTGTTCCTCCACGAAATATTGCGCAGCCTAAGGATGATCCGGCTTAAAATGTCAAAAAAGAAAACATCGGTTTCTTTGGACGCCGTCAGGGGACCTGTCGCGGATGAACTAAAGCAATTCAACCGCTTCTTCGGCGATTCAATGCGGTCGAAAATCAGGAAGGCCGACATCCTTGCTCGTTACATAGTCCGGCACAAGGGGGAACGTCTACGTCCTATTCTGGTACTTCTGAGTGCAAAGGCTTGCGGTGAGATTAATAACAGCTCGTATCGTGCCGCGGCACTTGCGGAAATTCTTCACACGGCAATCCTCGTGCATGACGATGTTCTGGACGACGCGGATACGAGGCGAGGATTTGTTTTTGTCAACGAAGCATGGAAGAATAAATTGGCGGTTCTTTTGGGCGATTATTTGCTATCCCGGGGATTCCTTCTTGCGCTTGAAAATGACGATCTCTACTTCCTTGAATCTCTCTCCAATGCCATAAAAAGAATAAGCGAAGGTGGGCTCCTTCGGATTCAACACAGTCACCGGCCGGATATTGATGAGGCTACCTACCTTGAAATTGTCGAAAGGAATACTGCTTCACTCTTTTCGGCTTGTGCGGAATTAGGAGCAGCCAGTGCGACTCAAGACACGTGTAGACGGAACATATTCCACTCGTTCGGAGAAAGCCTGGGATTCGCATTTCAATTAACCGATGATGTGCTTGATTGCATGAGAAAGGAAAGCGTCAAAGGAAAAGCAATCAGGTCTGACTTAGGGGAATGGAGATTGACGCTTCCACTTATCCATTCCCTGGAACTGTGCCGGGGAAGCAAGGCAGAACAGATCCGTCATATCATGAAGGACGGTGCTACCAAAGAGGCCGTTCGGTGGGTGATGGATCTCATAGAGACTTTCGGCGGCATCACGTACTCAATTGAGAAAGCAAAAGCGTACGCCTTGTGTGCGCGCGAGACGATTAAAGAAATCCCTGATTCTCCGGCAAAGCAAGCATTACTGAAGTTAACGGAGTTCGCCGTACAGAGACAAAGTTAACCGTGTGTAGAGGTCAAAGCATCCCATGAAAGCAAACGCGGGGCTTAATGAAGTGAGCACACCAAGCGGAGTGCGAACATGGCACGCTGAATTTTTGGAGGACCTGTCAAGACTCTTTCACCAACACGTCCAAGAGCTGGTGATCGAACACTGTGGATCAGAAAATGGCAACATGATGGCACGTTACAGGCATCGCCTGCTGGAGCCGGTGTTATTTACTCTCAATTGCAGAAGAAATTTCTTCCGGACGGGTTTTTCATTGGCCATGGGGAAATTTGTCGGCAACTTTGAGGTCGGGCGAGTAGCGGCATTCGCCGGAGAAATCGCCTGGACATGTGCGCTGCTCGCTGACGACATTTTGGATCACTCCGAAGAAAGAGAAGGCCATACCTGCGCGCACCATATCTACGGAAAGCATCGAACTGTAATTGCTGTCTTCATCGGCCTTTGGATTGCATTTTGTTCCCTCCTTGTCAAGCGCGGTGTACCTGGAAGAGCCCGTGTGAGCATGAGTTGGTTTTCGATGCACCTTCTCGTCCGGTGTGCAGCCAGTCAGGTCCATGCTGTTCGTTCCATTCGGACTTTGAAGGCTTTTTCCCGTCACGCAATGGACGTAAACAACAGTACGCATTGGGCTCTCCTCGCTCCACTTATGGGCTTCGTCGACGATGAAGTTATTTCAATAGTTCGAACTTATGCCGATGCGATCAGCATAAACGGAAAGATGCGGAATGATCTCCTTGACTATTGTGGCGGGTCTACCGAGAGTGTTACGATGTTCCGGGACTTTCATGGCAGAAAGATGACTTTCCCCACGCTGGTTCTTTGGGATCAACAATTGGACGGTAATGATCGCACGAAAATCAAGAACCATTTCATCGAAAAAGCGGACACAAGTGCGTTGACCTCGGATGAATTGATTGGACTATTCAAAAAATATCGGACTTTCGAGCGATGCTTGAAGTTAATGAGGGACCAGGTCGCTCTGGCACGTGATGCAATCATGATGTTAGTGATCACGGCCAACCCGCCGGACGAAGTAACCGAAATGCTGTTTCGCTGGACTCAGCATCAGATCGAACTGGCTGAGCAACGTGTGAAATTGTCTCAGGAATCTTCAACATGACTCATATTACTGAAGTCCTGGCTGTCTGCGGTCTTTTTGTCTGGACAATGGTGATCTGGAGAGGTGGGACATTGTTGGTGAGAGAGCTTAAACAATGTATAAACTCAAATCATTTTGCGGATGGCGTTCTGATTGTCCTGGGTGTCTCCGGAAATGTTCTCAACATGATTTACGAGTTGGGCCATCTTAACCTTGGTTGGCCCAATTATGAAATCAATTTGTCTGCGTCGATTAAGTGGATTGGTGTCTGTCTTTACATGCTCGGCTTCGCGTGGGTATCCTGGTCCAGAAGGACGCTTGGCACAGCCTGGACCGTGGTTCCTCAATCCCCGGGTGGAGGGCTCATAACCAAAGGGCCTTACGCGTTTGTTCGACACCCAATCTACTCCGGAGCAATCGTCGTGTACACAGGGCTGCTCCTTGCACAGGGTAACGCAACGGGTTGTTTCATCTTTGGTGCTCAGGTAACAGGATTCATAATAAAGGCGTTACGCGAAGACCGGCTCCTGGGCTTTCAGTTACCCGAATATGAGACGTACAAGAGAATCGTCAGATGGAAACTATTTCCGGGATTTTGGTAGACGTCATGAGCCAAACGGAGTCTTCCATTCGGAAAGTCGCGGGAATAGTCTTTGCCGCCGGAAGTTCGCGCAGGATGGGGCGAAACAAGGCCCTGTTGGAGCTTCACGGCACGACATTCCTCGAGGTAATTGTTCGAAACATGAGAAAGGCCGGCATTGATCCCATAACGATCGTCGGGTGCAAAGATCTGGAACAGATTATTCGGAGAACCGGATTCCCGCGCGACATGTTTGTCGTAGACTGCACTTCGAACTTCGTTCGTACGGGTTTGGAGAATATCCTGATTAGAGGCGAGGTGTGTGGTCTTGTCCTCTGTCCTGTCGATGTTCCAACGATTCGATCCGAGAGTTTCCGGTTGCTGTCGGTGTGTGGATTGAGTTCACATGCCTCAATTGTATTGTTTAGATATGGTCTAAGAATAGCCGGAACTGTTGTGTATGTCTCCAAATCGTTTCTGCCATGGGCTATGCGTTTGAGTTCGATGTTCTTCAAATCCAGTTTGTCAAGTTTCCTCGCGTTGTGCGCAACCGTAACATTCCTGGTCTTATCCGGTCAATGTCGTCTAAGATTTTTGCCGACGAAAGATCATGGTGTCCTTGAGGATATTGACACCCCCCTTAACTATGCTCGTATGAGAGAAAGAGCAGAAAGAAACGGGATCAAAGGCTGAGAGAACAGAAAGCTATGAACCCATATTGTGTGGTTGTAGGAGGCGGGCCCGCCGGTCTGGCTGCTGCATGGAAACTCAAAACTTTCGGAATCAGGACAACCGTTTTCGAGGCCGAGCCGGACGCTGGTGGTCGGACCCGCAATCTGACCGTCAATGGGGCGGTAGCTAATTATGGAGCCTCTTTCCTCGCATCATTTTACTCGGAAAGCATAGAGCTGGCGCGTCAAATCGGTGTAGAGTTGTCACCGTCAAAGCTTCGCCCCGGGCATAGCGGAAGAGTGCACCGTCTCTTTACTCCAAGAGGCCCGTTGCCACATTCACTTGCTTCCCCGGTAGGTTTCTTTCGTTTTCCTCTTCTTGGATATCCGGCAAAGATTCGGTCGCTCAGTATGTTACTCTCCATTGTGCTTGGAAGACGAACGCATATTGCCGACCCGTCAGCCCTTGCGCACTTCGATGAGGAAGACGCCGAACGATGGGGACGCCGCTTATTCGGCGACGATGGCTTTGAATATGTAGTCAGAATAGCCCTCGAACCTTTCTTTTATTTCTCCTCAGCGCAATGCTCTGCGGCATTTGCGCGTGCGCTCCTTCAACAAGCGCCCCATTGGCGTCCCCTGATACCATCCGGTGGGATGGGAAAGTTCTGCAAGACCTTAGCAAGTGGTCTTGATGTGCGATGTGGTGCTAAAGTGACAGGGATCCAAAGAGACAACGAGAACTTCTTGATTCATCACGGTCGTGGCGCTGAGCGCGCCACCCATGTCATTCTTGCATTGCCCGCTGACAAAGCTCTTCTACTGCGTGCCCCGATTCAAACACAGGATCGGAAAGTTTTAGAGCAAGTCCCGTATTTGCCTTGTGTCCGCGCTATGCTCGGTTATCGTCAGGATCGCTCACCGCGCTTGCCATACATAACGCCCGCCGGCCCAGGGAAACACCCGCTTATAAGTATAGCTACATTATCAACCTGGGAGCCTGGAAGAGTGCCGAAGGGACAGGAAATAATTTGGATGAGTGCGGCAGGATGGAGGGGGGTCGAGTTGATCGGGGAAGAACCCAGGTACATCATAGAGGCACTGATGAACGACGCGCGTGTGATGCAGATAACTCTTCCGCCTCCTGACTGGTCAAATGTACTTATCAACAGCCAGGGAATGGTAGTTCCGATGCCCGGTCATTTTCGGCGAACCGCTGACTTTCTGGCCCGGAAGCGAACTGGAATATACTTTGCCGGTGACTGGCTCACTGGTTCAACTGTCGAGGGGGCAATACGAACGGGCTACCTGGCCGCCGAGGCAGTAAGGGACGAGATCTCGGCCCGGAGTCAATGGCGCATCAACGAAAACTGCTTCTCATTATGAAGGTGGCAACGCATGCGATATTATTTCACGAATGAACAGGAGCAAATAGTTCGCGAACTCATCAATCTACCGGGCGACGGAAGGAAAGAAGCGAAGTCTCATAATCTTTCTTTGCCAATACCTGACGTTGCCCGGGCGCTAAACCTCCCGCCGCTCCCTCATTCGGATCTCCTCGGAAGTCAATCCTGGATTGCAGGTGGTACGGTCCTAAGATGGCTTTGTGGAACACTTAACGGTTGGAAAGCAAATCGACCGGATATCGACTTCTATTTCCCTTCCATAGAAGCTCTAAACCATACCGCATGTGCCATGCTAGAAGAAGGGTATAGCTTCGAGCGTCTCTATTGCTGGCAGCTTAGAGCAACATCTCACGACGCCAATAAAGCTCAGCAATCCCGGGAACTTGCGATTGACGACGTGAGGCGGACTACTTTACTTGATTGGTTAAGGAATCTACGGAATTGGAGAAACGATGATCGTTCGTCTGAACAACGGATTGAATTTGAGCCGCTGACAATTGAGGCGGTGGAACAAAAGAGAGTCGTCGCGGTCGAGTTCCAGGCTCCATTGGGAGATATATTACAGCTTGTGACTGTCGTATTCCGACCGACCCCTAAAGATTTGTTCTCAACTTTTGATTTCAGTATTTGTCAATTCGCGGTAGATGACCGGTTCCTCTATTTTGGAGAATACGCATGGAATGATCTGTTTCGTAACCGCTTCCGACTGGGTCACATTAATTATCCTCCAGCAACTCTTTGGCGTCTCATCAAATATGTTCGGCGAGGTTTCTACCCATACCCTAAGGATTTTTTCAACATTATCCGCGCTCCGGTGATATGGGGACTCAATAACGATCAGCCGCCACAGAATGGCTGAAAACGGTGCAAGCCCAAAAAGTGTGCAAAGATGTTGTTGTCACCGAATACCTGGGTGGCGGCACCATGATTCCCTTGCACTTGACCGGAACAACTGCTGTCACTCGCTTTCTTCCGGTGGGAATTCGTATTTCATAGTAGGCGGCAATGGCTTCCAGCTCGCCCAAAACTATTCCGCGCCCTTCATCTGCTGTCATACTGGTCCCTGGTATACTTCCGAAAGACTCTTGGGACCTTTGTAGGAGGATTTCAAGGTATCATGAAACCTTTGAAATCGTAGTAAACCCAGCGAGTCCTATTCGCGATATTATCGTCAGCAAGCCTGTCAAGTAACAGTTCGTTGTTCCCCATACTTTCCAGTAACAGAAAATCTTTTGATTCGAAACAGAATCGCCGTTTCTGATTTCCCTAAGTGGTATAAATCTTTCTGTCACGCAGGAGATCGAGGCGCTATCCAAGGAGAGTCTCGTCTGGGTTCGGTAGCAAATCCTGGACAATCTCTCTAGGAAATTGGTTTCGCCTTGAAACCAGTCGTTGCCGTCGAGTATATTGGCGGTGATGCATAAGGGAATGACTTGAGAACCTTCTTCGCTTTGTTGTTTGCGGATCCAAGGACAACTGCGCCCACGCCCGGTAGACTCACCTGTGGAGGGAAGTCGGAACAGACTGATTTTCCGTTCCGATTATATTCCGATATGGAAAGACAATTGTGTAACAACGCATACCATTCGGTACCTGGTCACTCTGTCAAACACAAATGAAGTGATGGATTATTGTGCATCACCGGGGACTCGAACCCCGAACCCACTGATTAAGAGTCAGTTGCTCTACCAATTGAGCTAGTGATGCAGG
>CAZRXH010000094.1:0-9871 GCA_964603995.1 uncultured Bacteroidota bacterium
TCTGCCTGTGGCTACATGTTCCTGTCACTAGTTATATTTCAAGTGCAGCGATCATCAGTTCAAGGTGAGAAGCTGGCGTTTCTATATCATTGAAGAAGGAGAAATCAAGAGAATGATTCTTGACAAACTGGAAAACTCTGACGGCTATTTGCGGCTTCATCGTAATTTCGAAAAAGCATTTGAATTCCTACGTCGCGCCGATCTCGGCAGCCTCAACGTTGCTACCCATCCTGTCGATGGAAAGGAAGTCTACGCCTTGATCCAGAACAATTCCGGAAAAGACATCAAAGACGCCAGGCTCGAAGCCCACAGGGTCTACATCGATATCCAGTTCCTTGTTGACGGGAACGAAAAAATTGGCTGGAAGTCGCGGCAGGACTGCAGAAACGTTGCCCTGGCTTACAGCAGCGAGAAGGACATCGAGTTCTTCTCGGATTCTCCGCAGACTTACCTGACCATGAAGCCGGGGACATTCGCGATTTTCTTTCCGGGCGACGCGCACGCGCCGATGATATCGGACGGAAATGTGCGCAAATGTGTGGTGAAAGTCAGGGCGGCTTAACAGCCTGTCACTTTCCCTCCCTGAACAACATGTCTGAGGGGATCGCCTGCTTCGCAAGACCGGGACCTGCGATGTAAGCTTCAAGCGTCATCCCGCCGCCCCTCTGAAAGAAAGTGACTTTGACCTTGTGGTATCCTTCATTAAGCATGATAACACCGGATCTCTCCTCCGGCGCATGCTGGCCGTCGTTGCTCACAACCGTCTTGTTGTCTATGTACAGGCATGAGCCGTCATCAGAATTCAGAGAGAATGTATAGACGCCGTCCTTCAGAATCTTTATGTATCCGGTGTACTGCACTCCGAAATTTTCTCCGGAATTTTTGGCCGGTATAGCTATCGTGGATGCAATGCCCTTCGCCTGAGGAGCCAACTCATCGAAATTGGGCAAGAAGCTCCAGGCGCCTTCGTAGTAATCGAAATTGAGACCGGGTTGCGGATTATTCAACTCGATCGGCGGCGGAGCCTGCAGCTTGCCGGTCAGGGCGAGGACGACCACCGACATCGGAGGCATATTCACTTCGACCTTTCCGTCCGTCACTTTGAAATCCGAGAACGAATGCGGAACAACAGCGTTGGGATCATCGAATGTATTATGAGCATTCATTTTACTCGCAGTCAGTACTTTGCCTGTGCCGCCGCGAACGGTGAAGCTCTTCATGTCGAGATCCACGCTCTCCGATGAATCGGGATCAATATTGCAGAGAGAGACATTCATAATGCCCCCGGCATTTATGGAAGCCGAGCAGTTCACAGCTGGAAGCGAATCGCCCTTGAAGACGTACGGCGGCGTCTCAACGCTCGACGGTATCAACATTGCGTTCTGGTGCACCTTGTACAGATCGAAGACATAGTACGTCGGAGTGCACACCATTTTCGGGCCGTCTGTAAGTATCATCGACTGGAGCACGTTCACTGTCTGAGCGATGTTGGCCATGCGCACGCGGTCGCAATTATTGTTGAAGATGTTGAGGTTGCATGCCGCTGCGACGGCGTCTCTCATGGTGTTCTGCTGATAGAGAAATGCAGGGTTCGTCCCCGGCTCGACTTTGTACCATGTTCCCCATTCGTCGACGACGAGCGCGACCCGCTTGCCGGGGTCGTATTTGTCCATGATCGCAGAGTTCTTCTTTATGAGCTCTTCCATCATAAGCGTTTTGTTCATTATGTCAAACCAGCCGCTCTCATTAAAATCGGCGGCAGTCTTGTCGTTGGCGAAAGAATAATAATGGAGAGACAGGCCGTCGATGTAGTTCCCGGCGTCTTTCATTACCACGTTCGTCCAGTTGTAGTCGTCGCCGCCAGGTCCGCAGGCAATCTTAAACGGTCTGTACTTCCCATACGTCCTCATGAACGTCCCGTATCTCCTCGCAAGGTTGGCATAATATTCGGGCGTCATGTTTCCCCCGCATCCCCAGCTCTCGTTTCCGAGTCCCCAGTATTTCACGCCCCATGGTTTGGCGCGCCCATATTTCTTGCGGAGCTCCGTCATGGGACTCACGTTGTCGGAATTAACGTACTCGACCCATTGTGAGAGTTCCTGCACCGTCCCGCTTCCTAAGTTGCCGGTAATGTAAGGTTGGCAGCCGATGAGCTTGCAGAATTCCAGGTACTCGCTCGTGCCGAATGCGTTGTCTTCGGTTACGTCGCCCCAGTTCGTGTTCACCATCTTCGGCCGCTTGTCTCTCGGGCCGATCCCGTCCTTCCAGTGATATTCGTCCGCGAAGCACCCGCCTGGCCAGCGAAGTACTGGCACATCGATTTTCTTCAGCGCTTCGATCACGTCCTTCCTCATTCCGTCGATATTCGGGATTGAAGAGTGCGTCCCGACCCAGATTCCTCCGTAGATCCCGTGACCGAGATGCTCGGAAAACTGCCCGTAGATGTTCTTGTCGATCCTGTACTGGATGTTTGACGCGTCAAGCGTGATGAGGGCGCTGTCTTGCTGGGCTTTCGCACCGCTGATGAAAAAGCCGAGAAGAAAAATGATCGTCGCAAATCTTTTCATGTTTTTGCTCCCAGGTCAAATGACATTTGTTTTGTCCGGAAACCCAAGTACTTCGACCGTAATGAAAACCTGATCGAGGCACGTTTGAAGGATGGGTGTGCCTCGCAACGGCCGATAGGAGTCCCCGTCCCGCCGGACAGTGCGGAACGGGGCTGCAACATCTTGGAAGGCATTCACCCTCGTTCTGCCGCTACACTCAGTACTCTTCTCTGTTCTCCGGCCGATCCGAATCTGACCGCGAGTCCAGGAGAAACAGCACTGAACCCTTGTCGACTCCAAAAGGATCTTCACGCTTCACTGTTTTACCAGTCTCAGCATCAAGACATCGTGTCCGGGGACCACCGCACTCAAAGGCTTCTGCGTGGTACCGATATCTTTCTTGGTCCAGAGATTGCGAAGAGTATAGACAGTATTGGCAAAATCCGCATTTCTCCCGGAGAGGCTGTCCGAGACCGTTTCTTTCTGAAAATCAAAAGCGACATTCTTCGGAGTAAGACTGCGGTTGAGGAAACACATTGCCCAGTCGCCTCTCTCCAGAGGCTTGAACCACACCTCCACGCTGTCGTTCGATGAGTACTTGAAACCTTCTATGCCGAGCGAATCCTGATCGACGGCTATGGCTTCCCTGTTCTCAAGAATGGCTTTTGTTTCAGGAGACATGTCTCGCAGATCATTTCCAGCGATGAGCGGCGCGGCAAGCATGCACCACATCGAGAAGTGGGCGCGGTCCTCGTTGTTTGTCATACCATTTCCGACCTCGAGCATGTCGGGATCGTTCCAGTGGCCCGGGCCGGCGTATTTTCTCAAGCCGTTTTGAAGATCCAGTATCGACATCACGCTTAGCTGCGTCCATGTCCCATGGTCTATGTTGTGGTCGAAGCTTGCGCAGATGTCACCCGTCGTTCTCCAGAGATTGCCGACGTCTTCTGCCCACAACCATGGCTTACTATTTCCCCACTCGCAAATGCTGAACACGATCGGCCTGCCTGCGGCGTAGAGAGCATTTCGCATAGTCGTGTAGGCTCCGACCGGATTCAGTCCTTCGGTATTGCACCAGTCATATTTCAGGTAGTCGATTCCCCATTTCGCGTAAGTAAGCGCATCCTGGTACTCATGGCCCCGGCTGCCGATCCTGCCCGCGCAGGTTTTGTCTCCGGCATCGGAGTAAATACCCAGCTTCAATCCCAAAGAGTGGACATAGTCTGCGAGCGCTTTCATCCCGTGCGGGAAACGAGTGGAGTCGGGATGAATAAATCCGAGGCTGTCTCTGTACCCTTCCCATGTGTCATCAATGTTGATGAATTCGTAGCCGGCTGCTTTCATTCCGGACGTGATCATCGCATCGGCCATCTCGCGAATCATCTGTTCGTTGACATTCGGACCAAATTTATTCCAGCTGTTCCAGCCCATCGGTGGGGTCAGCGCGAGCCCTTTGAACTTCTGTGCATGAACCGAGGTAGTCGCCACGAACGCAAAGACAAAAATGACGACGAGTCTTCTCAGCCATCGAGCTGAATTTCCGGTAAGTGGCTTTTCAATTTTCATTCTCACAACTCCTTTTTCAATATTTTCTCCCATCAGGGAAATTTCGTTGATGTATCCAATTCAACTGAGTAGATCTGAAAAGTACGCTCGGCCTGACATCGGCACGCACGCGCCATTCGCTAGGTCATGGTATCTCCACGACAAAGTAGTCGGCTTCGTCTCTTGACGAAACTCTGAACTCGGAGAGTGAAGCCGGGACAAGAAATGACTCGCCTTTCGAGAAGTCCTGCACCAGATCCGCACCCGCATGATTCCACGCGACATTGACCCCGCCGCCCGCGATCAGATAAACCGAGGGCCTGTCGTTCGACCAGCACACCCCTGTGTTGCCGCGGCCTTTCCGGAAATGCGTCACTCTGAACTCTTCAACATCGACGTTGTAGACGACCTCGTCCATTTTCTGTTCGGGATTCATGATCTCACACCTGCCAAACTCGAATCTCATGATGTCGAGAAGCGTTTCAACATCTCTGAATTTGTTCGTAAGGCCGGCTCTCACGACGTTATCTGAATTCGCCATACATTCAATTATGTTCCCCTCGATGTACGCATGCGGGACTCCCGCACGAGTGAAAACCGCCTGACCTGGTTTCAGATCGACCAGATTGAAAAAGAAAAACGAAAGTAGACCGACATCGTTTCCGTACAATTCATACTGTTTCAGAAATTGCACCTCTTCCGGTGCTAGATCTCGTCTCACCGACAGCCTGTCCCGGATTTTTCCGATACATGCGGAGAGACGCTCCTTGTCGCCCGCTCTCCGCATAACGTCGGCGTAGAGTTCGGTGATAGCAGTCTCCAGGTCGTGACCCTTCCTGCCCGTAACCTCATTGAACAAATGCACGTCCGCAAATTCTCCCAGCTCGGGGACGGTTCGGAGGCTCGCCACGATTTCATCAGCGGGCTTGAACCCGACGAATGCCGTGAGCGAATCCAGGGCTATGGCGACCTCAGGCTTGTGATTGTCATCCGGATAGTGTTCAGGATGCAGGGCGTGCAGCTTCACTGCCTGGCTTTTGTCCGGGTGCGTCTGAATGGAAAGCGCGCGCGCCGCCGACAAGACTTTCAAAAGGAAAGGAAGTGTGCCGGAGAATTTCTTTGAAACGTACTCGCCAAGAATTTCGTGTGTGTATTTTGCCATGGCTTCATTAAGCGGGATGCGGTTTCCGCCGATCTCGATCTCAGAGG
Organism: uncultured Bacteroidota bacterium; assembly: GCA_964603995.1. Taxonomy (GTDB): domain Bacteria; phylum Bacteroidota; class Ignavibacteria; order Kryptoniales; family JAKASW01; genus JAKASW01. The sequence goes on from CAZRXH010000094.1 coordinate 5,301, forward strand.
GAGCCTTCGGATGTGCACCGATCCAGAGCTCGGCGTACGGCTTGTCCGGTTTAGCCGGTATCCCAAGAAACTTCGGAATGAATGCATTCTCGTTCTTCGTCCCCCACTCGTAGGGCTGTATTCTGTTGAACAGCTTGTATGGACGAGGAATAAACTCCATCACCGGAACTTCCAACGAGTTGTCATTTTACCAGGCCTGAACTCCAGTTGACAAGACAAAGATAACACGCGGCTTCAATCATAGAAAACTCTGAGGAGTCAGGATATGCCGGTCTGCAATGTCCGACTGGACTTCAGTCGAATACAACTGTCTTCCTTCCGTGAACCAGTACCCTGTCTTCCAGATGCAGTCTCACTCCTCTGGCCAGCACCAACCTCTCCAGGTCTCTTCCTTTCCTGATCAGGTCATCTAGAGAGTCTCTGTGAGATATGCGGACGATATCCTGTTCGATTATCGGACCATCGTCCAGGACGTCGGTCACATAATGACATGTCGCCCCGATTATTTTCACACCCCTTTCGAATGCCTGCTTGTACGGATTTGCGCCCGCAAATGCCGGAAGAAACGAATGGTGTATGTTTACGATTTTCTCAGGATACTTCCGGACAAAAGCAGGGGAGAGTATCTGCATGTACCGCGCGAGAATGATTGTGTCGATTTGCTCGCTCGCAAGAAGCGATAGCTGTTTCTCCTCGACTTCTGTTTTGTCCTGTTTCCCCAAAGGGAAAAAGTGGAACGGTATTCCATAACGCTCCGCCAGGGGGCGAAGGTCGGAGTGGTTCGAGACTATCAACGGGATCTCCGCGTCGAACTCGCCAAGCCCGTGGCGCCAGAGTATCTCTTGCAGGCAGTGACCGAGCTTCGAGACGAAGACTGCCAGTCTTCGTTTCCTGCTGTTCAATCTGATTGTCCACCTGGCTCCATATTCCTTCGCCAGCGGATGAATTGCATCATGGAGTTTTTCGGGCGGGACGCTGAACTCCTTCATATCCCACGCGACCCGCAGGAAAAACATCTGCTCGTTGCGGTCCACGTGTTCATCGAGGTCTATGATGTTTCCGCCTCGCTCATAAAGAAAACCCGATATGCGGGACACCAGCCCCTTTTTGTCGGGACATGACCATAAAAGAATTGCGGTGAGACTCTCCTCAGACATTTCTTCTTTCTTGAATTTGGTTTGTGCTCAAATATAGACCGTCATGAGTCGATTCGCTCATACCAGCCTGGCGCTAACCGGGGATGAATATAAATTGTCCAGTTCCCGCATCGGCCCGACGGCTCTCCAGGAGTTTTCAATTCAGGAACATTTTCAGTCCGTTCAACAACGTCGGCTTCCAGACCGTGTAGTGATCGGTGCCGGGAATGATCTCGCGTTCGAAACGAAAAGAGGTGTACGGATGAGATGCTACTGCGGCGACTATTGAATTGTATGAACCGATAAAAGACGGGCTTTCATTTCCGCCGACGGTCATATACAATTTGACCGGAAGATCTTTCGTGCTCTCCCACAGAATATTCTCATTCTGTATCAAATTGACATGTGAATACGGTGGGTCCAAAGCTGCGCTTGCGCCGATGTAGTTCCTGAACAGCCTTCCCCGTTTTTCATGCTCGGTGAACGCATAGAAAAGAAAGTGACCGCCATAGGACGATCCCCAGAGAGTCCGGTTCGATGAATCCGCCCTGTAATTTCTTTCGATGTACGGAATGACTTCACTCCTGATGCAGGACAGAAGACCGGGCGAATTCACGATCAGGTCCCTTACACGGATGACATTGAAATTGTAGTCATCGGGATATCCAATTCCCACGACAATCACCTGTGGTATTTCTCCATGATCTCCCATCTCGTGAATCGTGTCATGCTCTGCTCTCCGCCAATACCCATCGGTCATGTAAACGACCGGATAATACTTGTGAGGATCCGTATTGTAAGTGCTCGGCAGGCTCACATCGACTTTCACACTGTCGTTAATGAATTGCGAAACAAATGTGGTGTCGAGAATAGTCAGTGTCGGTTTGATGTCTTCATCGGATGGTTCAACGCCTTTTTTGCCACACGAATTGCCGCTCAGAATACAAACCGAGAGGAGGACGACAATCGTCCGAAATGGTTTCATACTTCCTCCCTCGTTGAGTTTCAACCAAACAGTGGTTTTCGTTGTTGTGTCCGGAGTATTGAATCCGCCCCGGCTGGCATGCGTTCATATACACACGCATCATCTATTTCCCGCCCAGGATCCCGTCGATCTTCTTCAGCTCATCCTGGCTGAACGTCGGGCCTTCAAGTGCCTTTACAGCATCGTCGATCTGCCCAACCCTGCTCGCGCCGATCACGGCGGATGTGACTTCTCTGTGTCTCAGGACCCAGGCAAGAGCCATCTGTGCCAGCTTCTGACCGCGCGCTTTCGCCATCTCGTTCAACTTGCGGACCATTGCAATTCTTTCGTTCGTCACGTGCTCAGGCCTCAGAAACCCGGTCGGCCTGGCAGCTCGCGAGTCGGACGGAATTCCTTCTAAATACCTGTCGGTCAGAAGACCCTGTGCCAACGGGGAGAAGACGATGCAGCCAATTCCGTCTTCTCTCAGCTCCTTCAAGAGCCCGTCTTCGATCCATCGCTCGAACATGCTGTACTTCGGCTGGTGGATAAGTATGTGCTTTCCGGAAGACCTCATGATCTCCTCCGCCCTTTTCGTAAGCTCCGGCGGATAGTTCGATACTCCGGCATAGAGTGCCTTTCCGCTTTGCACGATGTCATGCAGTGCGCCGATCGTCTCCTCCAGCGGAGTCTCCGGGTCGGGGCGATGGTGGTAGAAAATATCGACATAGTCCAGCCCCATGCGCTTCAGGCTCTGATCGAGACTCGCCACAAGAAACTTTCGCGAGCCCCAGTCTCCGTATGGACCCGGCCACATTCCGTATCCGGCTTTCGACGAAATGATCAGCTCGTCACGGTAGCCGCGGAAGTCATTCTTCAGGATATAGCCCATGGTTTCTTCCGCCGAGCCGGGAGGTGGGCCGTAGTTGTTCGCAAGATCGAAATGTGTTATGCCAAGATCGAATGCTCGGCGTGCCATCGCACAGCAGTTCTCGCGGAGATCGACGCCGCCGAAATTGTGCCAGAGTCCAAGCGATATCGCTGGAAGCTTCAAGCCGCTTCTGCCGCACCTGTTGTATTTCATCGTGTCATAGCGGCGCTCATTCGGTAAATACATTTAACTCCTCCGGTTCAAAAATACATTTTTATGCGGAGCGCAGAGAGCAAAGGGCTTAGCGTGCAAAATGTTCAGCAATCAACTTCCCGTTCTCTTGCTTCCGGTATTCTGCCTTTTCATTCTACTTCTTGTATCTCCACCAGCATGCATCAGAATATTCGGTGCCGTCTATCGTGGCTGTGGCCTTGACGTAATTTTCGCCGAGACGCAGCTCGACTTCTTTCCAGAAAAACCGGTGGTCTTCGCTTGTCTTCCTGCCGACGGATCTGCCGTCGATGAACAGCTCGACGTCTCTCGCGTTCGAATAAACCTCAACCGTGATTACAGAAGTATCCCTCACGGTGAACATCTTGCTATTGATGTGGACCATCGGCTCGGGATTCCAATTAACCTTGTACCAGTAGTAAGCATCCTTCTTTGTCTCGTGTCCCTGCGTTATGATCCCCTTGTCATTGATGCCGGGCCGGAAGCCCTCGTCCCGGTAGTCTGATGCAAAGTCGTACAAGTTCCAGAGTGTCGAGAACCAGATGTACGGTCGCGACTGGATCGCCTTCCAGCTTATCTCATGAAATTCCGTCTGGTACTCCTCAGGATGCCAGGGCCCGTTGGTTCTCGGCTGCTTCGCCGGGTGCTCCTCATGTTGGTAGACGCTTCCACCGGCACCGTACTCGCTGATGCCGATCGCCCTGTCCGGGTGTTCGCGATGCCACTTGTCGAGATACGGGCCAAGATCCTTCGCGGCGCCGTAATACCAGCCGTAGTACTTGTTCATTCCGAGAACGTCCGTGACAAAATTCGTCGAGTCTTCGTCGTCGGATGCTGCGGTCGTCAGTCGCGTCGGATCTTCTTCTTTTGCCAGCTCGTTAAGCTTCCGGACAAGGGACAGCGGGTCGGGACCTTTCTGATTGTGTATCTCGTTGAAAATTCCCCAGAAGAGGACCGACGGGTGATTGTAGTTCTGGCGGATGAGCTCCTTCAATTGCTGTTCGGCATTTTCTTCAAAAGATTTCGAATCGACGATCTGATTCACAAGCGGAATCTCAGTCCAGACCACGATGCCATACTTGTCGCAAAGTCTGTACATTTCCTGGTCGTACTGATAATGAGCCATTCTGATCATCGTGGCGCCGATGTCGAGAATGTCTTTCATTTCCTGACGGCGGTCCGCGTCGGTAATTGCACGCCCCTCGTCCTTCTTGTCCTCATGAAGGGCGACACCATAAAGTTTGTATGGCTTTCCATTAAGGAAGAAGCCGCTATCGGGATCAACTCTGTAGTATCTCAGTCCCACGGGTTGCTCTTCCCGGTCAACAAGTTTATTGTTGACATACACTGAGATGATTGCCTTGTAGAG
>CAZRXH010000094.1:9971-13065 GCA_964603995.1 uncultured Bacteroidota bacterium
ACTGCGATGACGTTCGACTTCCCGTAGGACAGGAAACTTGTAATGTCGAACACGAATGCCGCGAAACCTCCTCTATGCTGGCCGACGAATTTCCCGTTAACGTAGACATCGGCCACGAAGCCCGCCGCGCCGAAACGTATGAAGACACTCTTCCCACTGTATTTCCGCGGGACGTCGAAAGCCTTCCTGTACCAAGCGGGACCTCTGTAATAAGTTCCACCATCCTGGCCGTCAAGATTGTTCCAGGTATGGGGGAGGTAAACCGTCTCCCATCCCGAGTCGTTGAAATCGGTCCTGGATGCGCCTTCCACATCACTCTTGATGAATTTCCAATTGCTGTCAAAAGGAATTTCAATGCGGGGTGATGCTTCACTCATTCCAATGCTCACTGCAAAAGAGATAATCGCCAATAACAATTGTCTCATGAACTAGTCCTCCTGGTCGATATCGAGAATATGATTCCGCCGATTTCTGACTCACTGACGATCAGTCCGGATGAACGATTAGCAAGGTCCCGAAGATACCGTTGCATGTTTTCAATATACAATTCACAACGTTCTTGTCACAAGAAGAACCGCGTCTCCCGGCAGAGTGTGTGCCCGTACTCCATCTCCATCGGGGTCGCATCATCGATTTCTGCATCGTCCGATGCAGCGACCGCCGGTTCGCGGAGAAAAGACGGAACCAGCAGCAACGACACTCCCTCAGCTAATGAACGGCAGTGGAATCCATTCCAGGTATCTGGTTGTGAATCGCCTCTTCAAAGAACTTGCCGCCGGCGGTAAGGTGGTACGTTTTCCATGAAGTAAACAAGGGCGGTCCCCAGTTGGGATCGAATACCCACCAGATCCAGCTTATATGCTTCTTCTCAAAATACTCCATGATCGTCTTTCCATACTCCAGATTGGCCTGCATGTTCGGAAGGGTGAAACCGAGTTCAGTCGCGACCACAGGATACTTGTCTGCGGCGAAGCCGAAGTCCTCTTCCCATTTTGGGACGTAAGGCGGAGTTCTCTTGTGAGGATACGGATGGACCACGTAGCCGATACCCTCCGCATCGATGGGCGCGTAATGCAACGGGGTGAGATCGTAAGCCCAGTCGAAGCCCGCGACAAGCGGTATACTCTTGTTGTCGTAAGCCCTGATGAGCTTTATCAGGTTCTCGTTTATCGTTTTCCATTTGTCCCATGACAGGTTGCCGAGCATGCCGCGGAAGTCGGTCGGTTCGTTGAACAGCTCGGAGAACGCGACGGTGTTGTTGCCGGCAAAGTGCATCGCGATTATCCGCCAGAAGTTGTAAGTCTCCTGGAGAGATGTGTTGTACATTGGGTCCTGGAAGAGTCCTTCTTCAAGGTTTCCGATCGAATGCCAGTCGATATCCACATACAGACTCTCTTCAGTACACCAATCGACAGCCTGATCGAGAAGTTTCAGATATTTCGCCGGTGTTTCCTCGCGCCACGCGATCGGGTGGACGGGGATCCGAACGATCATTGCGCCCATCTCCTTGATCTTCACAAACAAAGCTTTGTCCCAGTGACCATCGCCAACGATCTTTGTTGGGTCCGCGATGGAGAGTCCCTTGAAAAGGATCGTGTCGCCGAGTGAATTCACAAACCTGTTGCCGCTGACTGAAATCAGTGGGAGAGTCTGGTTTTTGTTGGGAGGAAAACCGGGAAAACGCTCGTGCCACCAGGCACGCCTGGAGCCCGATTGGTCCGCGTTTCCGCCTTGCGCCATGACAACTCCCGTCATGGCACAGATAGCGAACGACAGAGAGAATAGTAGAAAGTACTTCTTCATAGCTTCTCCTTGAGTTTAACGGCATGGTACTTAATACTGTGCATCACCTAGAAAGAATGGCACCCGGGGCGGCCCGGGTGCCGTTTGTACATTGTAATCAGAATTCACCGTATAAGAAATACCGTGGTGGACGGAACGTGCAGCAGTCACGGCTTATGCGAGCGGCGGCGGAACCCGTTTGCCGACCGCAGTCGATTTAGTCCCCGACGGCTGAATCGGGCGAGATGATTCCGCCATGGGCGGCTTGCTCAAAGAACCTCCCGCCGTCCGTCAGTCCGAAGGTTCTCCAGGATTGAAGCATCGGCGGCCTCCAGAGCGGATCGAACACCCACCAGACCCAGCTGATATGCCTGCTCTCCAGGTAAGTGATTATTGCCCTGCCATACTCTCCATTGTCTTCAATGCCCCCGCGCCCAAGCGTGAATCCAAACTCTGTGGCAACGACAGGATATTTCTCCGCTGCGAAACCGAAATTTTCATCCCACTTCGGCTCATATGGTGGAGTGCGTTTGTGCGGGTAAGGGTGGACCACATATGCTATCCCCTCCGCGTTGATGGGAGAGTAGTTTAGTGGAGTGAGATCATACGCCCAGTCGAAGCCAGCTACAAGCGAGATGCTGTTGTTGTGATTGGCCCTTATGAGCTTGATGAGATCCTCATTAATCGCCTTCCACCTCTCCCAAGACATATTCCCAAGCTGGCCGAAGTCAGATGTCGGCTCATTGAACAGTTCGAAAAACGCCACCGTGTTATTCCCCGCAAAGTGACGGGCCATCGTCCGCCAGAAGTTGAATGTCTCCTGCAATGAAGTGTAGTATGATGGGTCTTCGTAGAGTTCCTGCTCGAGGTTTCCGATGGAATGCCAATCTATGATGACATACAGGCTATCCTCAGTGCACCACTGTACTGCCTGATCAAGCAGCTTGACATATTTCTCAGGAGTCCGCGCGCGCCACGCGCCGGGGTGCACGGGGATCCTGACAAGCGTCGCCCCGAATTCTTTTGCTTTGCCGAATAGCTTTCTGTTCCACTGCCCCTCCTGCTCAAGCTTGTCCGGGTCAGCTATCGAGAGTCCGCGAAAGAGCAGCGTGTCTCCATTCGAGTCAACGAATCTGTTCCCGTCCACTCTCACGAGCGGAAGCGCGCTGGCGTTGCCGGCCCAGATCGGCGTAGCTTGACGGTGAACTCCGAGCCAATCATAGCCGCGCGGCAGATTCTTCTTCGTAGCGCCCTGACTAAAAACAAACTGCGAGCAAGCAAAGAACACGACGACAAAGGACACCGGTGCTAG
>CAZRXH010000095.1:0-13018 GCA_964603995.1 uncultured Bacteroidota bacterium
TCGGTTTGACAATTATGTCCGCCTTCATCGCCGGCTCGTAACCGATGTAGGAGATCTTCAGACTGTAGCTGCCAACCGGCACGTTTGAAATGACAAATGCGCCGTTTGTATCGGTTGCGGCGCCTGTACCGGTCCCGACAATGAGGACATGCGCACCGACGAGCGGCGCCCTCGTATCTGTATCGAATACCTTTCCATCGATAGTACCTGTCTTGCTCTGCGACAATGCAGAAGCAGAAGCTGACAGACTTATTACGAACAGAGCTAACATTTTCAACGAAAAATTCATTTCCTGACCTCTTTCAGTTTCAACCAGTATGTCTCGATTTGATTCTCAGGCACAAATTACGCGCGATTCGAGGCGAGGTCGTCCGTGCCCATGAGTCTGGACTTGCAAAAGGTTGCGGGCATACGTTTGTTTCTTTCGCGACTTTGGATCAACTTCATCCCGAATGAAAAACCCAACCTCACTCTGCCGCTAATCCGTCGCAGCGCGATGACCGAACGAAATCATACCCAGCTGGAGTTCAACTACCGCAGCTCACACCCGCTCAGGAACTTGCTGCACCTTTACGAGGGGCAGCACCTGAAGCTCGTACTCTCGATCATTCTTTTCGCGATAAAAAATTCCCCCGTCTGGATACTCCCGGTAATCATCGCGCGGATGATCGACATCGTCAGCGACACGAGCAAATATACGATGCACGATCTATGGATGGTCGGCGGAATTTTCTTCCTGATAATCATCCAGAACATACCGACGCACACTCTCTACGTAAGGGTCTTCAGCAGCGCTCTGAGCACGATGCAGCTGAACCTCCGGTCGTCGATCGTCCGCAGACTGCAGGAGCTTTCGATTTCATTCCACGACAATAACCAGTCGGGGAGGCTGGAATCGAAAGTACTTCGCGACGTGGAGGTCCTGGAAATACTCTCGCGCAACGTGATGAACTCGGCTTTCCCCGCAGTTCTCACGATCCTGATAGCCTTCGCCGTCACAGTAATGAGACAGCCGCTGATCGCGATATTCTACGTCATCTCCGTCCCTGTGTCGTCCGGCTTAGTCTTTCTCTTTTCCGGAAAGATGACCGCGCGGAATAAGGAATACCGCTCAGAGATGGAATCACTCTCGGCGAGCGTAATCGAGATGATACAGATGATCCCGATAACGCGCGCGCACGGCGTGGAGCGCGCCGAGCTCAAGAAAATGAATTCGAGGCTCGAGAAGGTGAAAGAGAAAGGCATCCGGCTCGAGGTCATCGGCGCTCTCTTCGGCGCGAGCTCCTGGACGTCGTTCCAAGTGGTCATGCTCGCCTGTCTGTTATTCACTTCCTTTCTCGCATATAAAAAGGTGATCAGCGTCGGCGAAGTCGTGCTGTTCCAGAGCTACTTTGCGATGATTGTGGCTTCCGTGAACTCGATACTCAACTCGTACCCGGAGTTAGCGCGCGGGTTCGAATCGATCCGGTCGATCGGCGACATCCTCGAATCGCCAGACATAGAATTGAACGAAGGCAAAGCAGGCGTCACTTCGGTATCGGGACATTTTGTCTTCGAAGATGTCAGCTATACCTACGACAAGGCCGACCAGCCGGCGATAGAGAACTTCTCTCTCGAAGTGTTGCCGGGGGAATCCATCGCGTTTGTGGGCGAATCGGGTTCCGGCAAATCCACCCTGATGAACCTTATCATCGGATTCAGGAGACCCACAGGCGGGCGGATCATGCTCGATGGAACCGACATGCAGAGGCTCGATCTGCGGCAGTACCGCCGGTACCTTGCCGTGGTACCGCAGACGACGCTGCTCTTCAGCGGGACCGTCCGCGAGAACATCGTATACGGTCTCGACAAAGTGAGCGACAGCCGGCTCCGGGAAATCCTGGAGATCGCAAACGCGGCCGACTTCGTTTCAAAATTGCCCAAAGGACTCGACACGCCGCTCGGTGAACTTGGCGCGCGTCTATCGGGTGGTCAGCGCCAGCGGCTGGCAATTGCCCGTGCACTCGTAAGGGATCCGAGAGTGATAGTACTCGACGAGGCGACTTCAGCTCTCGACGTTGTTTCCGAGTCACTCATCCAGGAAGCGATACAACGACTCGTGACGGGACGCACGACGTTCATAGTGGCACACCGCCTGTCGACCATCCGGGATGCGGACCGGATCGTCGTGATGAAGAACGGCACCTGTGTGGAGTCCGGCACACACGACCAGCTGATAGACGCGAGGGGAGAATTCTACAGGTTCAAACTACTCCAGCAATGAACGGATAGCGGGGAAACTGAGCCGGGCGGGCACGGGAAAAACTGCAACGGAGATCCCCGCAAATGCCGACGCTATCCTGCAACGTTCTTGTCCGCCGGCCGCCGCCGGTATTCGGAAGGAGTCAGCTCCGTCAGAGCTTTGAAAACCTCGTTGAAGCTTGCCTTCGAGTTGAATCCCGCGTCAAAAGCGATTGTCAGGATTTTCAGGTTCTTCTTCGCCGGATCGGATAAGTTGCGCTTCACCTGTTCGACGCGGTACCGATTCACGAAGTCGTAGAAATTCTGCCTGCACCGGGTATTAATGACTTCCGAAAGATTGTGGGAGGTGACAGAAAGCATTGCCGCAAGCTGCGCGAGCGTGAGTGTAGAGTTCGTGTAAGGCTTCTTTTCCTCCATAAGTCTCAGAAGCCTCTCCATGATTAGGCTCGCCGATTTTTCGTCGAGTCCGGATTTCCCATATTTATCGGCTATCCTGTTCTGCTTTGAAGATTCTTCAAGAACCTCGTGCATCGTATTTGCGACGGCATGTTCGGCAAACACCTCGGACTTCAGCAGTCCGAAGTATCCTGTTGTGTACACGTACAACGCGCCGCAGATCGAGGTTATCATGTAATTCGACAGATTAATTCCGAGCGTAAGGAGCGTGGTTTCCGAAAGAAATATAATCCACGTTGTAAGTGCTGCCAGTGTCAGATACATCAGCCAGGTCAGACGTATGTTCTCAAGCGACGAAGCGACATCTTTCAGCTTCCTCCGGTACCTCATCAGGATGGCCAGGCTTACTGACGCATAGACGATGCCTTGAATGACGAGCACCCAGTTATAGATATGGAACGGCAGAGGAACGAGGGCAACGTTCTTTGCCGACGGATCCACAATATCTCCCGGCGCGACAATAACCATGACAAGGACTGCCGCTTCAATTCCGGCGGCGGGTAGCAAATGGAGCCAGTCTTTACGTTCAAATCCGGCGGCACGAGTTACTAAGTACTTCGTGTAGAAGAAGTGGAGCGGTGCAACAAGAAAAGGAATGCCGAGGACGACGTAGAGCAAATCGGGGAAGTTGTCATAGAAGCCGTAGTCTTGCAGCAAAATGTGGAGCACAGCGAACCCGCAGACGAACATCATGAGCGACAGAAACCTGTTCGCGTAGAGTGCACGATGTTTCTGGAAGGTGAGCACACCCAGCAGAAACGCCTGAGCTGCCGCCAGGAGTAGCACGACGAATTCAAATGTCATGGTGAAAGATACTTCGTCGGGAAAAGGAAAAACAGGACGGGCGAAGAAATCAGCTATGTTTCTGTCTAGGGCTCAATGCCGAGAATCAAAAGCGGGACTGGCGGGCTATTGCGGCCCTGACGCATGACGTTATAAACTTCTCCCTCATAATACGCGATTCCGCTGGGCATCTGCGCTTGCATCTTCTTTGTCGGAAGGACTTCGATACCCAAGTTTATCACACCGCCGGAATAAAACAGCATATGCTTGACAAACAGGTCGTAAGCTACAAAAGAATATTTGCCGAACTGTACATCAACATCGATTTTATTCTTGACGAAGTCAGTCTAGTTATAAACGTAGGTCGGCTCCTCCACCCCATGTTCAATCAAAAACTTCTTCTAGTCGGTTGCTCCCCAATCTTATATTGCAGTCAGATGTGCCTCCTGGTCGTCCGCGCGTGGCCCGTCGTTATCCTCTTCTCGAACACTTCGATTTCATCATAGACAGGATTAGACCGGTGCAACAGATGAAGTTTCTTGTTGATGGCATCCTTCTTCGCATAAAAAATCTCTGGGTCAAGAAAGATGCCTCTCCTGCTTTGCATGAGAATCCAGATTCTCCTCATTTCCTCATGGATCATAAAATCATCTCCGGTGGTCAAATTATGAATCGGTTACCGTCTCTTCTTCGGATTGAATACCGCACTGGAATAGTTCAGCTTTATGCCCTTCAGTAGTTCCGTGGCGCGCTCCACGTCGCTTTCCCTCACCAAAAACACGACCGGTCCAACCGGCTCGATGACTCTTGCCGTCTCGCCCTGTGCCATGTATTCGATCCCTTCGGAATCGAGTAGCATTTTGACATTTATGACGTCTGCCATGTCGTTGGTCGAAAGAACCGAAACCAATCTGACATCATCAGGTATGCGATTACGAGCAGGCTGGTCCTCTTCGGTTAACCGGTCCACAAGCTCGGCGCCGCAGTCGGCGCAACGCGTGAATCCGGGCCGATACTCTGTTTTGCAGTGCGGACAGAACATCTTCACGTCTCCATTGCCCGTGTTAGTGCATTCGTTCCAGACCCCTGTTTGACTACTGTCGATGATAGCAACTCCCTGCCAGGCGTTCAAGTTATGAAACAATCGGAGGGCCGCCGCTCACGACCTAATCGCTGTCAACTTTCCACTTTTATCTTTATCAGCGTTTTGACTGCCGCCACAGTTTTTTCATCTTTTACCTCGAGTAGCAACCCTCTTCCCTCAACGTACTTCGTTGTGTTCCTTACCTCGTCGATAATGTTTTTCGGAAGATCGCTCTTCTCAATTTGTTCAACGGCTTTATCCCCGAACACGAATGCGAGACGGAAACCTCCCTCGGACGCAGTGAAAAAGAAAAGGTTCCTCTGCTTCGATATGAGTTTCATCGTCCATCCGGATTTCGGACCATAATATTTCCATTCCTCGATTGCCGGAGCGTATTTCTCCTGAACATGCCTCCTTATCTCCAGCCAGAGTTTCCCCGTCCTGCCGAGCGCCTTCAACACCTTGCTGCCGTCCGGCACGACTGACTTGTCATTGAATGCATTCTCACTCATGACTGCCTCCGTTTGTCAGGGATTTCGCTGCTAAAATCGTCGAAAACAAGTTATCGCCGAATTATTGTATTCGGATTCTATCTGTAACTCAATCGACGATGTATTAATACGCTTTGTTGAAAGTGGCGGCGTTTAGCGGAGCTTTCGGAAACAAACCGGCAGCCCAATGAACGGCCGGACGGGAGGGTGTGTGCTGTTGCCTTTCATCATGGTCGGTGATTTTCCTTCAGGCTCGTCTCATTCACCTCTTGATCCCTGCGCAATATGTAGTTGACGGCTATGTCAAGCACAGCCTCGACTGCCTCCGGCTCAATATGGTCAACCGTGTCCTCCAGTGTGTGGTAAACCGTATCGTTTCCAATGGCGGAGACCGAAATGCCGATGATGGACGTCGATTCGATACCTGCCTTCGCAAACACAGCGGCGTCCGTGCTACCTCCACCCGGAGGAAGAGGCATGACGCGCGGAGAGTAGCCGAGCTCCGCGGCAATTTCGCGACATTCCTTCGCCATCTTTGTCGAGAGCCTTTGGGTGCAGTTTCGATCTCTCGTCAGAAGCGTGAGGCTGTCGAGCGTGTAGACGCTGTCAACATTTAAGACAAACGTCGGGACAGCCTGCAGGTCGGCTTTGTGCCGCTCAACGTAGTCGATCGCACCGCGCTGACCGGCCTCCTCGCCGTCAGTGCTTAGGACAACGACTCGTGTGTGTTTTAGAGGTGCTCCCTTTTTCCTCTTCAGGTCAAAGTGGACAGCCGCAGTGATCGCCATTGCAGTAGCATTCAGGTTGTCGCCGGCACCGGGAGACTCGTAACGCGTTATTACAGAGTACAGGGGAGCGACGAAGGCGAGCCCGATAATCAGAAGAGCGACAGTCACTCCAACCGGCATGCCATCTTTCCCGAATCCTGTATCGACGGTGGCTGCAATGCTCACGGCCACCATCACCAGATAAGTTAGCACCGCGAGGACCAGGCGAGCACGAGCCAGTCTTTTCCATTTGATGAGGAAGCTCACGGCGTACGGACTGTCGTGGTGACCCGATAAGATGACCTGCTGCTTCACATCGCCGGCCGGTTCGATTACCCCTGAGACATTGCACCCGTCAGCACGCGGAAAAAATCGATCGAACAGTCTGCCGCAGAAGACGTAAAGGACAGTCCCGTAAACCAGCCCCAGGAGCCCAACGACCAGGGATAGGTAAGTCCAAAAACCTCCGCCAAGCAGAAAGAGCACGGAGACGAGGTACGCTACAGCCATGACTCTCCCGATGTTCCACAAAGATCCCGGGTGCATTTCGAAGCGCTCTTCTGTAACCTTGTCGCAATGAATTCTCAGCATCTCCGCAATCTGGTCGGCCGCGTTGAGGCACTGGCGCGTCCCGGCAATTCGAGGTCCGTGTCTCTCCAGCAGAGACTCGGTGAGTCTGAGCGTGGCGAGAACGGTCTCCCGGCCGACCCTGTTTAACTCCGCAGCCACAGTCTATCACCGTCCAGCGTGGAGCTCCACGGACTGATTGATCCGAATAAGATCATGCGAACTCACTACCGGTCCATCAGACATTTGCCGGTCATTTGCGTACGGTTTTCAATTCGAAGTCTTCACGATTTTCGAGACTTCGATCGCCACCATGATATTGTGTTCAAAGGCAAGGCGCTTATGGTTTACCATGTCCACTATCGTCCCGATAAGGCAAAGACCTCCGGTCAGCAGATAAAGGAGTCCCATTCCCACCTGGCCGAGAACAAATCTGTGGACGCCTCCGATGCCTATGAACCCCAGTATTGCCAGAAGCAGAATCAACTGGGGATCCTTTCTCCTGACATTGTACACATTCGCGAACAACTTCACCTGATCATCGCTCATATCCTTGATGACGTTTTGCACATACGTCAATTCGTCCCCTTGAAGCATCGGCATTAGCTCAAAGATGTTAGCCATTTCGACTCCTTTGTTTGATTGGTTAAGCCTGAAGCACCCGTTGCTTCAATGCATTGTTTGACAAAGAGAGAATACGGTAGAAGAGGATGATGGTTGCAGGGACGCCGAGGATGTGCGTATGAATGGAGCTCAAAACGTCGCCATGGAGGAGGAACGATACTGCTCTTCCCAGACCGCATCCGGGACAGTGGTGGAAACCAAGGCTGGCGAAAGGACATATTGTGAACTCAGTCTGAAGGTAGGGATTGAAGACAGCAAGATATGCAAAGGCAGTCACCCAGACTATCACTTCCAAACCGACGCGCCAGTAGAGGACCCGCAATATTCCACGAAGCAGTGCACCAATCCGATACATCTTTCCCTTTCCTGCAAATGCTCAGAACGCCGCTATTGAGGCTCGTGCTTTCGCTGCATTACAGGTTCACTGCCGCTATCGTCCGACTACGTCACAACAGACGCGACCGTCAGAATGTAAAGTGCTTCTCCCGAAGAGTCAATCGATGATGATCACTTTCGCACCACTTCTGGAATAGACTCTGTGCGACGCAACGTTGTCGCCGACCTGGAAGCTCATTTCACTCCTCAGCTCATGCTTCTTTCCATCCTCCAATTCAATCGTCAGGTCCCCTTCCATTACCAGGACGATGTGCCCCTTTGAGCACCAGTGATCAGATCTGTAATCAGCCGAATACTCAACCAGCCTGACCCGTACATTGCTCTGGTCGAACTCCCTGGAGACCGCTTTCCCTGTTTCCCCGCGCACTCCGACAGAGCTGACTTTGCTCCAATCGGTGACTGTTAAAGAAACGCCCTCGAGCTTCATAACGTTGACCCTCCGACATTGTTTCAACTAATCTGCTTTGCGAAAGCGAGGTCCGCGGTCTGCCCGCAGAACCTGGACCCTCACATCGAGTGCCGTGCACGACTCAATTCAACCTTACCATGCTCTCGCTGACTTCCCACAAACGGCTGGAGAGTCCCGGCTTTCGCGAGAGCTCCGACGACGGGACCACCTTCTTGTCCTTGAAATACTTGCCGGTGATTCCTTCTACTTCCGGAGAAGACGCAAGATAAACGACAGTCTCGGCACCTTTCTCAGGAGACCGCATCACCCAGCCGAACAGGGAAGAAAAAACCTTGAGTGTGATACCGGAGTTATTGTAGAAATTCGAATATACCCCGCCTGGCTCCATACAATTTACGGTCACTCCTTTTCCTTCCGTCCGGCGTGCCAGCTCGTATGTGAAAAGTACATTCGCAAGTTTCGAGAGAGCATACGCCTGGAATTGGGAATACTTGCGTTCACCCTGAAGGTTGTCAAAATCCATCTTTGAATACCGATGGACAACCGATGCGACATTGACAATCCGCGATGGAGCTGACTTGATAACTGTACCGAGCAGCAAGTTCGTCAGCAGAAAATAGCCGAGGTGATTGGTGGCAAGCGTCCTCTCGATGCCGTCAACCGTGAGCTGTCTTGTCGGCACAAGGCCTCCCGCGTTGTTCACGAGAACGTGGAGAGAATTGAATTCTTGTTTGAACTTCTGAGCGACCTCATGTATCGACGCCTTCGACGACAGGTCACCGACGATGAGATGAACAGATCGGTTGCTGGTGGCTTTTATGATCTCCTCAGTCGCTTTCTCTCCCTTTTCCCTGTTCCGGCAGACCATAACTACCGTCGCGCCCATCTTCGCCAGCTCAAGAGCAGTTACTTTTCCAATTCCGCTATTTGCGCCGGTTACTACGCAGATTTTATCCTTCAACTCCCGTTTCTCCTTTTCATTCGTGCAACGCTCTCAACCTCCATATCATGAATGGAGAGTTGCTTTGATCAAATCTAGCATAATCGTAGTTGCCGTACAGCTCTGCGACTTCGAAACCAGCTGATCGTGCCAGGTCTTCGAACTCTTCCTTTCCCGGAAGGAGAAAATTGACCTCGAGCGACCGCTTGTCTGTGGACCTTCCCCGCTCATCAAAAAACTCGTAGTACTGAAAGCCGTGCGCGAGACGAGAGGACGAGTCGTACGCAATTCGATACTTCACGACGAGGCTGCCGCTGGAGATCTGGAAGGTGCCCAGAACACACTCCGAGCCGTCCAATCCGGCGGCTCGTATTCGAGGATTATGGAGCGTGCAGACGAACTCCCCTCGAGCGGCAAGATGAGACCTGGCTCGTGTGAGGCACTGGTACTGTTTCTTCCCATCGAGAATCTCGGAAAAAGAATTGAAAGGGATGAAAATCATTTCGTACTTCATAGGAAGCGACAGCTCCGCAATATCCGCCTCGACGACAGTGCACGTCAGAGCCAATGTTTCGACCTTCTGCCTCAAGACGCTGAGCATTCCCCGGCAATAATCTACGCAGGTCAGATCGACCCCCGCCTTGAGAAGAGGAATCGAAACTCTGCCGGTACCGGAAGTGAGTTCGAGTACCTTCCCCTTGACCCCCGTTGCCTCTCGTATCCAAAAAGGAATGTCGGAGTCTACTGTGACATAGCCGTCGTAGATATCGGCGACTTCGCTGAAATTGATCACGCTCAACAAGAACCGCACTCCCTGACTCAATGAAAAGGCCGCCGCCTGAGCCTTCGGGGGCTGGCAGGCAGGCTCAACACTGAAAAGGTAGAGCAGAAGAGATGGAGAATCAAGAAAGAGTAAAAGAACTCGCCGGGTCGTGCAATGCCCCTGCTTGGCTAAGTATTGACTAATGACGATGCATATGATCGCCGTGCTCATGATGATGGTGCGCCGTCGGACCGGTCGTCACAGGAAGCTTGCCTTCAGACGCCAGCTTCACCGCCTGACCTACAGACATACCGGAAGTAATGCACACTTCCACATTGAATCTTTCCGCGACCTGATAGGCGTGCGGACCGATTCCACCGCAGATCATCTTCTTCACTCCCGCCTTGGCTTCGTCTCGAATCACCAGGTGAGGATCGACACCGTCACCGTTTTCCTTGACATCAAATGTCCTGCTCTCGTCGTCATAAATCAGAAAGAATGGAGCCCTCCCGTAATGAGTGCTCACATTGCTCTCCAGTGTGTTTCCTTCGGATGCTATTAGGTACTTCATTTTGTTTCCTCGTTGGTTATCTGTTTTGCATTCATCTGTCAGCTTTCAGCTTCTGGCTTCTTGGTTCTGGTCTCTTGCTTCTTCTTCCACCGCTCATCCCATCATCGCCATGTGTTTCATTTCTCCTCCCTCTTTGGAAAGGCAGGTCACTTCCTCGTCCGTCAATCCGATTTGTGCCGCGATGCAGTTCAAACCCTTCTTCATAACTTCGAAATTCCATTCATCCTTCAGCAGCGCCGCGAGATGTTCCTGCCAGCCTTCCTTCAACGGAAAAGCTTGCATGAACCTCTTATAGATGTCGGGAGTGTGCCCGTATACCGATATTAAATCTTTCAATGAATATTTAACCTTGTCAAGGCTGTGCGGAACGGCGACGCATTTCTGCGGCATCAGCGGGCAGGTGATCGAATCTCTCTGCGATGAGAACTCGAAAAATTTCCTGCACATGGAGCAGTAATACTTGCCCGTGCCGTTCTTGCCTATGACGTCGATCTCGTCGAAGAAGATGTCCTGCTGGATGCCGAGTTCGTCTTTTAGAACCGCGACGGCAGCTCCAAGTATTGGAAGCCGAGTAAACACCCGCCGGCATTTTCCCCACGCGCTCCATTATCGCTTGTCCGACTTTAGTTGAGACTCCTTCGGGTTTATCCATCATCATAACGTGTATCGCTCCGTGTATCTTTTTAGTTATCCAGTCCGCCTGCCATTTTCATCCGCACGTCTCCTCCCCTGGCGGCCAGCAATTCGCCTGTATGATGCCGGAAACCAACGAAAGATGCATACACATCTTCAACGAAGAGATAGTCCCCCGGTTATGTAACTGCGACTCACCGCAAAGGCGAGCCGCAGTTATTCCCCTCAAAGCGACTTATAAGTGAACCACCAATCGTACCCTTCTTTGGGCGTTCTTCTTCTCGCCGCTTCCGCGACATCCTTCGGCGGCGGCAAGATTACTTTGTCTTTGATGAGTTCGTTGTTCGGCCAGTTCTCGGGCATCGCGACCTTGTTCGCGTCGGAAACCTGCAGAGCCTTGAGCGCCCGGAGTA
This sequence comes from uncultured Bacteroidota bacterium, assembly GCA_964603995.1. GTDB lineage: Bacteria > Bacteroidota > Ignavibacteria > Kryptoniales > JAKASW01 > JAKASW01. The sequence goes on from CAZRXH010000095.1 coordinate 11,139, forward strand.
TTTCGTCCACCTGTCTGCCGATCTCCTGCGGATAGTAAATCATCAGCCGGATGATTCCTGCGGTATCGATCACGAATACGGCTCTGACCGTGTTGGTTCCCTTGCCGGGATGGCTGAACAGGACGACCCACTTGCCGTTGTAATCCTAGGGAATCTTCTTCATCCCGTGGGTCGTCTGCGCCTCGATACTAGGCATCCTCTCACCAATCAGAGGGATACCCTTTCTTTCACCATTTGTCTCCATCGCATTTCTCCTCCTCTGATTCCGTTAATAGTTGTGTTTTGTTTTGGACGGGGTCGATCTCTTGTCTTGCCCCGCCCGCTCTTTCCCTCCACTACGAAGATATGGCTTGAGCAGGGTTGGTTCTGCACTTCACCTATGACTTTGAACCTGACCTTCTCCAGAAGACCCGGCAGACCATTGCCCTTGACGAAAGATTTGAAATTCCTGTAATGCTCCGTCCCGGCGGCGTACTCGACCAGCTCGTTGAGTAGCCCGCAATAATTCCTCGGCTGGGGAACCAAGTAATCTACGATAATGATTTTCGTGGCCACCGTAGCAAGCGCGAACAAAAGCAGATCTCTCCCTTCTTTCTCGATCTCGTGAAGCACATAAGAAACCACCGCGAAATCATAGTCGATATTACTCTTCACCAGGAATTCGAACGCATCGGCATGCTTGATAAGAAGCTTCTCCGCCGGCACCTCAGCAAGTTTCTTGCGGGCAATATTTATGTTTCTTTCCGAGGGGTCAATGATCACGATCCGGTCGCACTTGTCCAATAGCTGAGACGCCAGCCGTCCGGTTCCGCAGCCGACATCCAGGAGTGTAGATCCTTCAGTCAGAATCTCCTTCACCTGGGCAAATACTTTGTCCTGATGAGGAGCTATGAACAAATCGTAAAACAAGCCGTCGTACCAATGATTCTTATTTTCCATCATAGTGGGTGCCCTCCTTTCCGATTATGGATAGAAGGAATGTTGACTTGAGCGACGCTTCGGGGCTCCTTCTCACAGGTACACCTCGATCGCTTTCTTATTCATCCTACCAGTTTCAAGGTTCATCAGCACACAATTCTGCTCGGCGGTCGCGATTACCTCGTCGTCCCTTTGAAAGATCACCTTCAATTGCATCAACCCGTGCCTGATTGATTCGATCCAGATGACGCCCTTCAGCCTGTCGCTGAGCTTCAACTGACTCCTGTAACGAATCTCAGTGGACGTCACAACCGGATAGAGATTCTTTTCAAGGAGTTCATCCATTGAATAGCAAGATCCCAAAAGCCTGGAACGCAAATCTTCAATCCACCTTATGTAAACAATGTTGTTCACGTGTCCCGCCACGTCTATGTCGTATGTCTTTATTTCTATTTCCGATTCGGTCTTGTGGTTCGACAAGAGTCTTCTCCCTTGTTCATTCAAGCAGAATCGCCGCAGCGATCACGGTCGTCCAGAGTCCCGTTCTATCGCCTTCGGCTGTCTGGGTTATGTTGAACGTCTTGACAATCTTTCCTGACATTTTAAAGAGCTGTTCTCGTTCGTTCCAATCGGCCTCCGGGTTGAATTCCACGCCGAGTGTTGTAGCGAGCATTTGAGCCGCGAGGTCCTCCGCGTAATCCCCCGCGATCTTCTCGGCTACTCCGAACGGGTGATATTCGGAGAGGTAGCCGTATTGCGCGCCGTCGGCGGGAATTGCCGCGCCGATCGACGCGGCGATGAGGCGGTTCGGCTCATTGGTCGAGTTCCTTGCCATCACGGCAAACGTCACCTCTCCAGCCTTCAGCTCCTTCAGTCCTTCCTCTTTGCTGATTCTCTTGCATCCGGGGGGAATATGCTGCTGACGTTTACCAGGTTGCATATCTCAATGCCGGCGTTTCGCA
>CAZRXH010000096.1:0-2596 GCA_964603995.1 uncultured Bacteroidota bacterium
CCAACAGTAATTTTAGCCGCACTTTGTTTGCTAAAATTAGTTGGAATGGCACTAGATGCTGATACCGAACAACGACCTTGCAAGCAGCCCGACGGCGTATGTCACGCCGACCGCGATGAGAAGGATCACGAGGTTCGTAACGATTCTTTTCCGCATCCGCATCCCGGAAAGAAACGCTATCACCGTCGATATGAATATCATGACCACCGCTGCGAATCCCAGAGACCAGAGTATGTTTTTTGCTCCGAGGAGGACGGGAAGTACCGGTACCAACGCTCCGAAGAAGTAGGACAGTCCAACCACGAGCCCCGATTCCGCCGCGCTCGAAGTTCCGGGCTTCACCTCGCCGGGTTTTCCGTCGATAAATTCTTTCTTTGCAGCTTCGACCCGCTCCACCTCCTTCTCAGAGTTGAGCGCGCCGAAAGCGCCTGCTGCCATGGAAATTGATCCGGCGACTGCAACTGCTGCACTCGCCGCTATCACCGCCGGTATGCTTGAAAGCGCGGCGAAAAATCCCGACACGGCACCGAGTATTTCCACGAGTCCGTCGTTCAGCCCGAGAAAGATATCGCGAACCCGTTCGGGATGTATCAGCCTTTCGCTCGCGGACGAAACGATCTCGTCCTCGTGCTGGAACTCGTCTTCCAGGATCCTGTGTACTGCTTCGCCTGTTGGAGTTCCCTTGTACTTGTTCCACACCGTCACATACTTCCGCACGCCGTAAACTTCGATTGCCTCGAGCACGAGATGCGTTCCGAGGTTTCCGAAAATCCTGGCTACCGATGTGAGCACGGCCAGTTTCATCCGCCGCCGGAAATCAAGCTTGTCGATTTTGATCGAGAAGAAGTCCTGCCAGAACTTCAGGTGTCTGGCCTCTGTCGGAATCAGTTCGTCGAATAACGGCTTGAGATCGTCCGACACGATCTCTCTTATCCTCTTGTAGAGTGTCAGGTCGAACAGCTCATCGAGGACCAGTTGTTTTCCAAGTTCCTGTTCCATGGTGAACTAAATTATGATGTTCGTCCCGTGAATCCAAAGGCAATCCATAACGCCAGTCATGTCGCCATGGTAACGATGTCCTGGTGGGTTTGCTTTGTGGCGGTTGCTTCACGGACGTGTGATTCGCATTCCTGCGGCAGCGATAGTCGGTTTCACACGATCCCCGATTTGTTACCATCCGAGCAAATGTAACTTCACGGAACAAGGCCCGTAATTACCAATCGTGCTTAGCGATCCCATGTTCGATTAACTGTGAACTAAACCCGGGCAAATAGAAGATCTCCGCAGCATATGTCCGTGTGAAAATTGGGGCGTAATAATGTGTTCGTCAGAATGTGTAAACGATTCAGAGTGGCTGTTCTATGCAATCAAGAAGAATTTTTCCGCTCCTATTCTTACTATCCCTTCAGGCTTTGTCATTTTCTTCTGGACAGACGAAGATCGCACCTGCTTCGGAAGGCCCGGTGATTGCCGGAGACCCGACGATAAAGGGGTTCGTCTATGACAAATCTACAGGCGAAACCCTCATAGGGGCTCACGTCTACCTGAAAAACAACAGGCTCGGCTGTGCGACCAACAACGATGGTTTTTTCGCAATCCCCAACGTTCCCGCCGGTAAAGATACTCTCATCGTTACTTACATGGGCTATGATCCGAGAAGAATCGAACTCCTGCTTGATGGAAATTACTCCCGCGTGTTGAAGATTTATCTCACGGAATCCGCTTACAGAGTTGGCGAAGTCGTTGTAACCGGAGATTCCGGCAGCGTTGCACAAAGAGTGTTCGACAAGCCGATCTCCGTTCTGGAAATGAGCTCGAAGGAAGTCAATTCGATCCCTAGAATAGTGGAGGCGGACTTGCTCCGGGCACTGCAGAGTATGCCGGGCATAACTTCGCTTTCCGATTTCTCCTCCGCGATATATGTCAGAGGCGGGACTCCGGACCAGAATCTCTATCTGGTGGACGGAGCTGAAATCTACAACCCCGAGCATGCCTTCGGAATATTCTCGACATTCAATACAAACGCGATCAAGAGAGTTGATGTCTCAAAAGGAGGGTTCGGTGCTGAATACGATGACAAGCTATCGTCCGTGATCAATGTCGTCAATCTCGATGGAAACAGAAACGAGTACGAAGGTGTCTTCAATCTGAGTCTGCTCGCGGCGAGTATGACATTTCAGGGACCAGTCGGCTCGCTTGGGTCGATCTCCGGATCCATCCGCCGTACTTATGTCGATCAGACTTACGCGAAATGGGTCGACAACGTCCCCGACTATTATTTCTACGACGCGAATCTGAAAGGCTCCCTTCAACTCAGCGATGGAGATTACCTTACTCTCAGTTACTTCGACGGCAGGGACGACCTGGAATATCAGTTTAACAAGGCATTCTCTCAAAGCCCCACACTTCTCTACGATTGGGGAAACAGGCTCGGCTCCATAAACTGGAAACATATTTTCAACGACAATGTCTTCTCCAACTTCTACATGTCCGGCAGCAGCTTCAGTTCGGATTTCAACATCGACAAAATCATGAACATGGACGAGGAGAACACCCTCACGGATTATACCGTGAGAGAGGCGCTGGAGTATTATGC
>CAZRXH010000096.1:2696-12896 GCA_964603995.1 uncultured Bacteroidota bacterium
AGCAGCCTGAAGTTCTCTGCCGGTATCTACCACCAGTACATGGAGAGCATACCGAGGTTTGTTCTTGCCAGCATCTGGATGTCCGCAGATAAACATGTGAAAGATTCCAAGGCTGCGCACTTCATATTGGGCTACAACAAGCAGGTTGGACGATTGTTGAGCCTGGAGACAGAACTGTACTACAAAGACTACAGGGACATCTACATTTTCGATCAAAACTTCGTTGCGAAAGTGATGCCCACTTATTACCTGCCGGACGGAAGACCCGTGTACGCTTCTTCCGAGCATCTACTTACGGGGGGCAGCGGCAGATCCTACGGTCTGGAGATACTGCTGAGAAAAGATGTTGGTGCTGTAACAGGTTGGGTGTCTTATGCGCTGTCACGGACGACTTATGACTTCGGAGGGATAAACCAGGGCAATTCCTTTGTGCCACGGCAGGATCGAACTTCCGTGGTGAACTTCGTCATGAACGGGAACGTCGGGAACATATTCGGCGGACGATGGAACGAGGAGCAGGTCAAGTCATCATCAAACTGGTTGCTCGGGCTGAATTTCGTTTACACAACGGGCCAACCTATAACGGTTCCTGCTTCTTCATATTACGTCAACACGATGCCCGACTGGAACTACTATGATCCGGGCAGCGAGGATCTTCCGAACTATAAGCTGTACCCCGGCGCTATCAACACATACAGGCTCCCGTACTACATGAGACTGGACGTGAGCGTAACGTGGGAGAAGAGTCTTGGCCGATGGACGCTGTCACCGTATCTCCAGGTCTTCAACATCGGCAATCGGCAGAACGTCTGGTTCATAAACTACAGCAGTAGAGAAGTCAACGGCGCGATTATCCAGGAGGTCGATGAAATCACGATGCTGCCGATCTTGCCGACAATCGGCGTCACGGTGAGGTTCTGAACATGAACAAGACAAAAGGAAAGCTTGTGCGAGGAGAATCAATACACGAAGGACGTTGGAGACTGCGAGATGTGCTCTGTGCCGCAGTATCCTCATGGCTCAGGCTCTTTGAAGGTAGATTTGTCATGATCAAGTCGAGCATCGCTCTAATTCTCTTGACGGCCTTCATATTTTCTGCTTGCGGCAGATCGGGCGTCGATGTGAGCAACGCTCCGTATGAACCCAAGATAGCGGTTGAAGGATTTCTGTACTGTGGCGAGACAGTGAAGAATATAAAACTGATGAGAAACGTCCCAATTGGCGAGCAGGTGGACGGAGCTAAGCTGTGTCTCACGCCGTCGGGAAACAACGTGGTCGTAGCCATAAACAGCACTCTTCTGAAATTCGATCCGCAGACGCAAACGTATTACAATAACCAGATAGCGGTCGGCTACGGTGAATCATACACTCTGGAAGTCTCCGCCCGGATCGACGGCACTCAATTGCACGCGACTTCCACCACGAAAACTCCCCAGAGAGGGTTCACCGTACTTAACAGGAGCCTTGGCAGATTCCAATATGGCAGCGACTCGATCGTCGTGAATTTGTCTCCTTCTCCTGGAACAAGTTTCTATGCCTTCTCAATCGTCGCCGATATGGCCACGGCTGAGAACTTCATCTACGACAACCAGTACACGCCGAAATTCGATTCCGCGACCGTGGCAGAGAATCTGAACGGTTTCAGATTTCAGTACGATGCAATGAGCGACATAAATTCATATGAGAATAACATCTATCCTTTCATGGTTCGCGGCTATCACACCTGGTTTTATAGTTCCTACACGATGATCGTTTATGCAGGGGACGATAATTTCAGGTACTACCTGTTCACATCCACCTCGGTTCAGGAACCCGATGGGAACTTCCACGAGCCAATCGAGACGTTCGAGGGAGATGGGATCGGCGTGTTTGCCTCCGCAATAAGGGATACCGTAAAATTCTCAATAAGCAAATAGACTCAATGAGGTCGGTTTGTCGGTAGAATCCATGGACGGGTCAACGGTTTGCTGGTGGGAGAATGAGGCACGGGACTGACCACGCATGATTCGGAGGAATGAGAAGTGAAGATATTTCTGTCGATTCTAATACTCATCCACGGGATTATCCATCTCCTGGGCTTTACAAAAGCGTTTCGACCGGCGGATGTCAGCCAGCTGACTCAGTCTATTTCCAAAACCGGCGGAATGTTCTGGCTCGCGACTGCACTCCTGTTCGTGGTTTCATTTTGTCTCCTTCTGCTTGACAGTCCAGTCTGGTGGCCCCCCGCCGTACCTGCTCTGATTGTTTCTCAAATCCTGATCCTTCAGAGTTGGACGGATGCGAAATACGGGACGATTGCAAATTTGATTATCACCTTACCTGTCGTTGTTGCTTTCCTTGGTGCTCTTCCTTCGAGTTTTCAGAACAGATACAAAGCTGAGGTTCAGAGAAGGCTTGTGCCTGTTCCGAGCATGCCTGCCATGACTGCAGAAGATATAAGTCATCTTCCGAATGTGGTGCAGAGGTATCTGAGCTGTGTCGGAACGGTCGGCAAACCGAGAGTCAGTAATTTCAGGGCGGTTCTCGGCGGTGTTATGAGGAGAGAGAAGCAGGAGAGCTGGCTTCCGATATCTTCCCGGCAATATGATTTCTTCGATGATCCGACACGCCTGTTCTACATTCGATCATCCTATTTCGGGGTTCCGTTTGACGGGTTGCACTCGTACATCGGGAGCAACGCAACAATGGGAATCAAGATCGCGCACATCTTTCAGGTAGCCGATGCGAAAGGAGAGAAGATGACCCACGGCGAAACGGTGACTCTGTTCAACGACATGTGCATACTGGCGCCATCGACTCTCGTCGATTCGTCGATCAAATGGAGAGAGTTGGGTCCACTTAGCGTCGAGGCGAGTTTCACCAACAAGAGGAATACGATAACCGCCATTCTCTCCTTCAATGAGAAGGGTGAACTTGTGAATTTCATCTCGAACGACAGGTACCTTTCGACCGATGGGAGGACTTACACGAACTATCCGTGGTCGACGCCGGTGAGTCACTACGGAGATTTCCAGGGGAGAAAGGTCCCGACATACGCGGAAGCGATTTGGCACACTGCTGACGGAGAGTTTTTATATGCGAAGTTTAATCTTAAAGAGATCGAGTATGACTGTACAGAGTATGAATAGCGGAAGCCGCCGTGACGGACATTTCTCCTGGTTGGCAACATCGATGGAGAAAAGATGAAGCTAAAGAATTTCGTCCTGTTGACGGCGATTTGTTCAGCCTTCGTCGCCTGGTCGTGCGAGGATGTCCTGCTCAACACTGACTTGCCGAAACCTCCTCCGCCGAGCGTACGTGCGTCGAGGCTGGCCACGGTTCTCGATTCTCTCCGGTATGCTCTCGATTTGCCTGCCCTTGCCGGGGCAATTGTCACCGACACAGGTGTCGTTGAGGCTCAGGCCGTCGGCTGTCGTCGATACGGCGGCGCTGCAAACGTGACCAACAGTGATCTCTTTCATCTCGGCTCCTGTACGAAGGCGTTCACCGCCACGTTGCTTGCAGTACTGGTCGACGAGGGAAAAGTGGGCTGGAACTCGACACTTCCCGAAATCTTTCCGGAGTATGTGGGCACGATGCGGCCTGAATATCGGAGCATAACTCTCCGCGACCTTCTCTCCAATAGCGCGGGTTTTTCGGAGTACGTGGGCTTCAAACCGAAGTCGTCGACACCAGGTGAGCAGCGCGAAGAGGTTGTGGCATGGGCACTTTCGCAGCCACCCGCTTCGGAGCGCGGGCGGTATCATTACAGCGATGTAGGTTACTCAATCGCGGGCGCGATCGCCGAGAAGTTAGCAAATCATCCTTACGAGCAGCTCCTCATCGAGAAGGTGATGCAGCCGCTCGGCATTACCAGCGCAGGGTTCGGACCGATGGGAACGCCTGGCGAGGAGGATCAGCCGCTGCAACACACGAACGCCCACGCAGTCATTCAGCCGACCCCGGACGCCGACAATCTGCCCCTGTACAACTCGTCAGGGAGACTCCATATCTCCATCGGCGACTGGGCCCGATTCATACATTGGGTGCTCGCTGCGAAGGCGGGCAATCAGACTCTGCTCCGTCCTGAAACTGCGCGGACATTGCTCACCGGCACTGTGGCTGTCGATGCGTCAAGCCGCTACGCCATGGGGTGGCAGATATATGATTACCTCGACTGGGCAGGAAGTGAATCGCTGACACACGGTGGCAGCAACAGTTTCAACTATGCAATCGCCGACGTCGCGCCTGATCGCCATTTTGGCATAGTCATCGCAACAAACCAGGGACCCGGGATATCGGCAAACCCACTTAACCCGGTACAGTGGTGCCTCATCAACCTTTATCTGCATGGACAATGAACGAAGAGCGGAGAAAATTATGAACACTGTCCTGTCCATCATCCTGTTTTTTCTGCTGATGAGCATTGCCGGAATAGAAACCGTCTATTCCCAGATCGACAAGTCCGCTTCGGCAACGCGCAGTATTCACAGGAACTCCATAACCATGAATCTGGGTATCACCGATCTTCACGTGAAAGATGAGTTCCTTTCGCCGATGGTGTTCAGCGGCGGGATGTTCATCTCCGAGGTCTCGTACCAGTCGAAAGCGGGAGACAACCTCCACTCCGTGGATTTGTCTTTCAGTCGAGGGAACATTAATTCCGACGTTCAGCCGCGTGATGTCACCGAATACGTGGGGAATATCTCGTACTCCTTCATCCACAGGATAGCTACTCTGAATGTATCCGGGCATCCGCTTGAAGTGTCTGCAGGCGCAGGGATCTCATCGTTCGCGACAAATACGGATTTCATTTCTGTCGACAGGACGTGCAATTGCTCGGTCTCTGATCAATCATGGTACTGGTCCCACGCGGCTAACCTTCATCTCCAGGACGACTATCGGTTCGATGAAGGGAAGTGCATCTCTCTTCGACTAACGATGCCGGTAGCTCGATTTGTGTCCCGTCCGGAGAACGGACATTACTTCAATGTGAAGAACTCGCTGGTGAGCGATAACTTTCTGAACGCGGCGAAGCAGGGCAAACTGGAATTCTTCTGGGAGAACCTTGTGATCCTCACTGAGATCGCGTACCGGCATCCGATTTCCGATGCGTTTGATCTCAGGTTGACCTACACATTCGGATATTTCTATTCGGGGCGACCCGCTCAGATGGGTATGTATATGAATGGTTTACTCGCAGGCGTTTCGTGGGTATTCTGACAAACAAGCTGTAACGGAGGACTAATCACAATGCCTACCGAGTATTTCTTCTATGTCGCTCTCTTCTTGTTTGGTCTTGTTGTTCGCACCGGCTATGAGCTGTTGAAGGAAAAAGGAATGGTAAACCCCGAGAACAGGATACTCTTCGTGTCTGTAATCGGAGCGATGATTTTGATGTGGACGAGCTGGTTCAGTATGTGTCCGCTGGATCCTCTGCGGTTTGCCTTGCCTCAGGTTGTTTGTTCATTCGGACTTATTATTCAGGTTCTGGGTTTATGTCTGGCGATCATAGCTTTGGTTCAATTGCGGGGATTGGAGAACATCAGGCATCTGGTAACTACAGGCATCTTCTCGAAGCTCCGTCACCCCATGTACATCGGATTCATCTCATGGATCGTCGGAGCGACCTTGTATTATGGGGCGGCCGCAAGTCTTGCCGTCGGACTCCTCGGAATCGGAAACATACTCTATTGGCGCCGATTGGAAGAGACTCGGCTGGAGCTGGCCTACGGGGAAGAATATTTGCGTTATCGTGAGAGAACATGGTGGTAGAGCTGCACAGAGCGCAGTATCCTGTGTTCTTACCGGTAATTCTTGTTGTCGATGCGACTGAGATCGACAGTATCGCTCAACACCCCGACGGTCACAATTGCAAATGTGAAGACGTTAGTTCCGGGTTCAAGATGACCGCCGAATGCCTTGTCTGCATTTGTGAAAGTCGCGTGGGCATGGACGCGGCCGTTGACGATATAACCGTTCATACTCACGAGATCTGCCGGGGTAGAACTGTTTTTCACGAAAATATTCTTCGTCGGGAATCCGATGTTGCTGACGACGTGGTAGTGATACGAAATCACCGAGCCTGTGCCCGCAAGGATGACGCCGTTATGGATGTTGTTCTCTTTAACAGCCTTCTCGAGTCCGGCAAGGAGGTCGGTCTTGTATTTCAGCCTGATCACGACCACGCGCTCGAATTGCCCGCACACTGTGTACACGTCCGGGAGGGAGTCGCTGTTCGGCAAGGAGTCGTAGGCCGTGGCTGGGCTCGCCAGCTCGGTCCTGATTTCCTGAGCTCCTGCTAATCCGGCTAGCACGAAGATAGCCAAAAGAAAAATGATCCTTTTCATGGCCGAGTCCCCTTTCTTTCTGTGCATTCATAACATCAGCTGCCAGTAACCGACGTCGATCCATTTGTCAAGTTTGTATCCGACTTCGCTGAAGTGTGCCACTTTCTTGAAACCAAACTTCTCATTCAACGACACGCTTGCCGGGTTGGGTAAGGAAATACCCGAGATTACGGTGTGAAATCCCCTGGCCTTGAGTTCGCCGAGAAGAGCTCTCTTTAGTTCTGAGCCGATTCCTTTACCCAGAAAACGTGAATCCAGATATGTCCCAGTCTCGACTGTGTTGCGATATGACGCCCTGTCTCTCCATTTCCTGGCATAGGTGTAGCCGATGACGGTTCCATCGCCCTCGTAAACCAGCCATGGATACTCCTTTGTGATTGTGTCAATTCGTCCAGCCATGTCTTCTGGTGAGACGGGGACCTCCTCGAAGGTCGCCGTCGAGCTTTTTATGTATTCATTGTATATGTCGCAAATCGCTTCAGCGTCAGTGAGCTTAACTTCTCTGATCATGCAGACTCCCGGTTCGATTCAACTTGTGAATGGCTACACGTTCGATAAAACATTAGTCAAGGCGGACTCCAAAAGCAAATCCGCGCGAACTGAAACCAGGCTTCCACCACGGGAATCAGAAGGATTGCCAACGTGAGCCATGTCGTCTTTCATCACTGTTCAGTCATCATGTCAGTTTCATACTGAGTCAATCGCCCTCAAGTCAATACGGGGAATTCCGATAACGAAGATAGAGGATCATAATGAGCCATTTTCAAACAGAAAGATGCACAAGCCAGAGAAACATGCGGCGGTCTGCTATGCCGCCCCAAGAAATTGTGCAGAATTTGACTCGCGAGATCGCCAACTAAAAGGCGTTTCATGTTGAATGGAATCCAAAAGCCGCTTAAGAATCATGCCTTACACATCGGCGGGGCACTCATCCTGCTATTTTGTGTTATCGAGATCGTCGGTTATCTGCAGCTTGCAGGTTCATCATTGAGTTCGGCGTCCTCCGCCAAGCAAATGGTCCTGGTGGGCATGTGTGGAACCATAGTCGTCATCGTGATGCTGGCGGTCTATGTCCAAAAGACAATCTATGGTTCGGTCAGGTTGCTCTCGAGCAAGGTGAAGCAAATGGCTGAGAAAGACTTTGTCTCGTTGTCCACTGCAATGACGGAGATGGCGCAGGGAAATCTTACTTCGAGCATCAGTCTGGAGGCTGGCACCATCAAGACCTCGGTAAACGGGTATGTGGGTGAGATGGTGCGTGGGCTGAATTCCATCATCGAATATCTGAGCGATGCGAGCAAGGAGTTCAATTCAGCGACGGACAAGCCGTGTCAGCGGTTCATCTATGTCGGGGCGGATTCCTATCTCGAAGGTCGGGCGTGTGGCGAAGCTATGGGCAAGGCACTCAATGGGAAAGGGAAGGTGGCAATCCTTCTTGAGAAGTTCAATATCATCGGGCATGATCTCAGGAGAAAAGGCTTTCAGACTGTCCTGCGCGAGAAATACCCTTCAATTTCGGTCGTCGACGTAGTCGAAACAAATCTGAGTTTCGACCTGACATACAACGGGACGAAGACCCTATTGAAGAAATATCCCGCCCTTGCCGGCGTGTACGTTACCTACGGTGGTGCCGCAGCTGCCAAGGCCGTTGCCGAGACGGGAAAATCGGGAGCGGTGAAAATAATCTGCCACGATCTTGCAGACCAGACGATGGAGTATGTGAAGCAGGGTGTTATCGCAGCAACGCTGTCGCAGGACGTATTTGCGCAGGGGCATGATCCGGTAATCGGGCTGTTCAACAACATAGTGGCGAAGTGGCAGCCGCAGCAATCTAGACTCCTGACAAGTATGGACATCGTCACACCGCAAAACTATGCCCAGTTTTGGCAGCCGGGCAAAGGTGTCATTGAATCCGCGGCAATGGCAGCAAGGCGACTGAAACCGAAGAAGAAATCGGACAGGACAATTCGCATTGTGGTTTTGGGAAGAGAAGGAGACAGTTTCTGGGATGCTTTCAAGGCTGGTGTGGACGCGGCAAGGATGGAGTTGAAGAATTTTAACGGGGTAGTGGAATGGGTCGTTCCAAAGGGGCAGTATGTGAACGGCGTTATCAATGTCAGCGCAGAAATATTCGGGCCGGCAATTGAAGAATGTATTTCAAAGAAATTCGATGCTATCAGCGTAGGTATCTTTGACAAGAATCTTGTTTCCTACGTAAACAGAGCCGTCGACAAGGGGATCATGGTTGCGACTTTCAACAGCGAGCCGACCAGCCTTCGCGGTATTTTTGGCTCCCTTGCCAGCAGGTCAAAGCGGTTGCTGAGTCTGAGCCACGAGCTGGCGGGCACAGCGAAGCAATCTGTGGAATTATCGAGTCATAATTCCGGGACGGTGCAGCAGATGACGAAGAGTCTGAACGAGGAGGCGATGTCCGTGAACAACGCCAACGCCAACATGGAGGAGATCGCCGCCGCAATTGACCTCATAGCTAAGGATTCTCATGAACAGAAACAGGCGGTTGAGAGCGTGTCCTCATCCGCTGTCGAGATATCAAGGGCTGTTAATTCGGCGAGCGCTAGTGCGAATACTTTAGTGGCCGCTTCGGCCGAATCTATCGAAGTCTCACAGTTAGGTGCGACCGCAGTGATGCAAAGCCTGGAACAGATGAAGAAGATTGACGAGACGGTCGCCGCATTCGCATCGAAGATCGAGGCGATGGCCAAACGGTCGGAACAAATTGAGGGGATAATCGAAAACATCGAGCAGATTGCTGAACAGACCAACCTCCTTGCGCTGAACGCCGCTATCGAGGCAGCGAGAGCGGGAGAACATGGCCGCGGGTTTGCGGTTGTCGCCGACGAAGTGCGGAGTCTCGCTGAACGCTCTGCCGCCGCCACAAAGGAGACATCAGGTCTCATCAACAAAGTACAAGAAGACATCGATGATGCAAGCAAGTCAATAAAGTCGATTGTCGAGAAGGTGAAGGATGGAACGAGACTTGCCACTGAATCCGGCGGGGCAATAAACAAACTCCTTTCGTCGTCGGAGAACGTCAAGAAACAGGTTGATGTGATGGCCAGCGCAAACAAGGCGGTCGTCAGCATTATGTCCGGTCTGCTTGGGTCGATTGAGAAAATATCTGCGGTCGTTGATCAGAACATGAGCGCGACCGAGGAACTGAGCTCAAGCGTCAGGCACACGGTTGAAATGATAAACAACGTAGCGGCCATCAGTAAAGCAAACGCCACGACTATCAGCGGTATTTCCGAAAACATAGTCAGGGCAACAGGTGAGGCGGAGCAAGTGGGCGAGATTGCCTCAGGACTTGCAGACCTCGCGGACGAAATTCAGTCTTCAACGGCACAGTTCAAGATCGACTCCGAGGATGTAAGGCGAAACTGAATACACGCGCAATAGAGGTGCGGGAGCGCGCGAACAATACGGAGAGGTGACACCCCTTTTTCAGGTCGCCGACAATGCAAATATTGGCAGAGACAATCCCTCTGTCTCGATCGCGCAGCGGTTCTTTGTTCGCAGTTTTCTAATCCCGCAAAATGCATTGGGAAAAGACGGCACACCGAGAACGCTGACTAGAACAGATTGCCACGGATCTCGATTGCTCCTTCCCCCTTCATCCGTCCGTTCCGAGTTTTTCTGAGTGCAAATTTCGTTTTGCCGCCTCCGATGCAAGATTCGGGCTAGTATCTCTGGGCCAGCTTCACAAAGAAACGATGGAACGCGTGGAAGGAGCGCACAGGTTCGGTGTACATCAGGATACACTTGCCCGTGACCACATTTAGTCCCAGACTCCTTCCCAATTCAACAGCATGGTGGCTTTCCGCACCCTGCTGGAGCCACACGTTATGAATGC
>CAZRXH010000097.1:0-1125 GCA_964603995.1 uncultured Bacteroidota bacterium
GCAGCGTGAAACTCTTTTTCGACGAGAATCTGAGCCCCAAGCTCACAAGTATTCTTGCCGTCGAATATCCTCAAAGTCGTCATGTGAGAGATGTCGGACTTAAAGGCACCGACGACAGTGCGATCTGGAGCTATTGCAAGGAAAACGATCTTGTACTTGTTTCGAAGGACACAGATTTTCGGGAAAGAAGTTTTGTCGAAGGATTTCCGCCGAAAGTCATTTGGCTTGACGTCGGCAATGCCGGAACTACCGAAATAGCCAGCTTGCTGAGAACAGAGCGCTACCGAGTAGAGAGATTCGGGCGAGATCCGGAACCTTCCATGCTGATTCTCTCCATCGGCAGAAACGCTGTCTGAACCTGCCAGAATTTTTGATCCGCAGAGTTCTGATAGCGTCACTTAATTCCCTCCCCGGAGCGACTGTCTACCGCCCGTCATATGCTTTCTTCAATTCTGCGATATTGAACTTCTTCATCTTCAGAAACGCCTCGGTGACCCGTGCGACTGTTTTCGGGTCTTTGTCTTTCTGCATCTTTGCCAGAATAGTCGGGACTATTTGCCAGGAGAGGCCATATTTGTCCTTCAGCCAGCCGCACTGCTCCGCCTTGGGGTCTGCGGACAGCTTTTCCCAATAGTAGTCGATCTCTTCCTGGGTTTCGCAAGGCACGGAGAATGAAATGGATTCGTTGAACTTGAAGAAGGGGCCCGCGCTCATGAGCGTGAAATCCTGACCGAGCAGTTCGACCGTTACAATCTCAACCGTACCTGAAGGGGTATTCTCAAGTTTTCTTGAATCCTTGATTTTCGATCCCTTGAAGACGGAAGCGTAGAATTTGGCGGCCTCCGCCGCTTCCTTGTCGAACCACAGGAACGGGGTTACCTTTTGCTTCGTTGCCATCTGTTCCTCTCCTTTTATAACTAGTCGATCGGACACGGTAAGAATCGACATCTGCACTTGTCGTTCAAAACCCGTTGCCGATGACATTCTCCTTGTAACCATTTAGGTTACACGTTATTTTTATCGCGTGATTGAATCCATAAGACACAAAGGATTACAGCTTCTTTGGGAGAAAGACAACGCATCGAAGCTGCCTCCGGAGCAAGTGGATAAAATCAGACGAATATT
>CAZRXH010000097.1:1225-10317 GCA_964603995.1 uncultured Bacteroidota bacterium
AAGACAACGCATCGAAGCTGCCTCCGGAGCAAGTGGATAAAATCAGACGAATATTAACGGTTGTGGATACTATCAAAACTCTGGAACCAGTTCGGCGCCTTCCCGGATACAAGCTGCACCGGCTGACAGGCGACCTGAGAGGTTTCTGGTCAATTGCGGTCACAGGAAATGTTCGTATCATATTCCGGTTTGAGAATGAAAACGTTTGCGATCTTGACTATATAGACTACCATTAACGAGGTGATGAATTATGAAGCGTACCATGAAACCCGCCCATCCAGGCGCGATACTTCGTGAAGATATTCTGAAAGAGATCGGCGTCTCCATCACTGAAGCCGCTGAAAAATTGGAGGTGAGTCGAAAACACCTCTCCGAAATAGTTAACGAAACCGCGAGCATAAGCGCTGAAATGGCTTTGCGTTTGGAGCAGGGATTCGGTATCGATGCTCAGTTTTGGCTCGATCTGCAGTCGAAGTATGATCTTTGGAGAACAAGAAACAGCCGGAAAGCACCCCGGATCCAACGGGTGGCGCCTTGATGGCGGCCAGCGCAGGAATTCATCTTCCTTCATAAGTATCGACTCTCTTCTCTGAGTTTCTCTTCAATTGGTCTCACTTCAATGCTTCCCAGCCTCGCCGACGGCCACTTCGACGCGATTTGAATCGCCTCGTCGAGGTCTGGAACATCTATAAGAAAGAATCCGCCGAGTGTTTCCTTCGTCTCGGCGAACGGCCCGTCGGTCACCGATAGTTTCCCGCTGCGGACGCGCACCGTCGTCGCGTTGTGAACGCTCTGCAGCGGTTCCGCGGAAATGAGCGTTCCCTTACGGCGAAGCTCCTCGACGTACTTCAGTGTCTCATCCCGCAATGAATCCCATTCGCTTTTTGTGAGACTGTTGAGTTTGCTCTCTTCCTCGTACGCAAGGCAAATGTATTTCATGATAACCCTCGGTCCACGCCTGTCGTTTCATTTGCTGCCGCTGCCAAAGTATTCATTTCTTTCCCGCCGAGCGTCTCTGCTCGCTGGTTTCGATCATGGCTGTCAGGTCGGCCGCAGGACGTATCTCCCAGCTTCCGCCGCCCTTGCTGAGGGCGAGCGACGGATGTTTCGACATCAGCTGGATCGCGTGGTTCAGGTCGTCGGCTTCGAGCATCATGATCCCGCCTATTTGCTCCTTCGTTTCGGCGAACGGACCATCGGTGACCGAGACTTTGCCATTGCGGTATCGCAGCATCGCCGCGTTGCCTGCCGGCTGAAGCGCTTCACCGCCAACATATCGACCAGCTCTCTTCAACTCCTCGTCGTACATAAAACATTTGTCAACGAAATTAATTCGTTCGCTCTCAGACATTCTGTTCCAAACTTCGTTATTCATGTAACCGAGGCAAATGTATTTCATCGCTGCTCCTTCTTTATAAAGTAGTCGTTTGGCGCAACTCAGATTCGACACACGACCGGCGCATGGCGCTAATCAAAGATTAATTGACAATCCATTCGTCATTTTGTATGTTAAATGACGAACAGGGCGCCATAACTGCATGAAAAATGAAAAAATATACATCCAGCGACTCCTCGATCTGAGGAAGCTGATAAGCGAAAAGTCCCATTTCGTTTTTGGACCGAGACAGACCGGGAAAACTTCGCTGATAAATGCCACTCTGAAAGATGCACGATTCTACGATCTCCTTGATTCTGAGACATACGTTACTTTGAGCCGAAACCCAAAAAGGCTTGAGGAGGAGCTCACGCCCGAAGACCATTCTATCGTCATCGATGAAATCCAACGCCTCCCGCAGCTGCTTCACGAAGTTCACAGGCTCATCGAAAATCGAAATGTCCGGTTTCTTCTCACAGGATCCAGCGCCCGCTCGCTGCGGCATAGGGGCGTCAATCTTCTCGGCGGAAGAGCCAGAACAAAACACCTTCATCCATTCGTCCGAAGTGAGCTTGGGAAAAAGTTTCGACTTGACAGAGCTTTAAGTGCCGGACTTCTCCCCTCAATGTACTTTTCCGAGAATCCTGAAGCTGATTTGAAAGCATATGCCGGATCATATCTCCAACAGGAAGTGATAGCCGAAGGAGCCATGCGCAACGTTCCGGCGTTCAGCAGATTCCTCCGAATTGCAGCCTTCTGTAATGCCACGGTCGTCAATTTCACAAACGTGGCAAACGATGCACAGGTTCCGCGTACCACGGTATATGAATATTTTGAAATTCTTAAAGACACACTCGTCCTGCACGAGCTGCCTGCCTGGAAACAATCGTTCAAGCGCAAGCCGTTAGTCTCCTCCAAATATTACTTCTTTGATGTCGGCGTCGTTTCCGCCCTCCAGGGAAGACGCTTCGTTCCAGGTTCAAAGGAGTATGGAGAAGCTTTCGAAACCTACATTGCTCATGAGCTTCGGTCATACAGTGACTATGTCTCCGAAGAGCCGATAGCATTCTGGCGCGCCGCTCCAGGATACGAAGTCGATTTCATTCTCGGCGACCACACTGGCATCGAGGTAAAAGCAAAGCCAACCGTGAGTCATCAGGATCTGAAAAATCTTGAAGCCCTCGCCCAGGAGAATAAGCTCAGGAACTATTTGTGTGTATGCCTTGAATCTCGAAAGCGAAATGTTGGTTTGGTTCAGGTTTTGCCATACGAAATGTTTCTCAATGCGCTGTGGGACGGAGAATATCGATGAGGTCATGTTGCTTAATCAGCCGGACTATACGTCGCCAGCATGACTCCTGTTGTCGATATCGTGCTTTTCATCAGCTTGAGAGCGGCATAAGGGCTCCCTTCGGGAAAGAGACGGCTTCCCGATCCGAGAACCAGCGGATGAATTGAAAGATGGTACTCGTCGATCAAATTGTGCTTCATCAGCGACTGGATTAGGATTCCGCTTCCGAGCATAGCGATATCTCCGTCCAGCTCCTCCTTGAGCGCGGCTACCGCCGTTGGCACGTCGCTTTTGAGAAGCGTTGAGTTCACCCAAACAAGAGGCTCTTTCAAGGTCGTTGAAGCTACATACTTTTTGGATTTGTTCAACCGGTTGGTGAACGGGTTGTCATCGTTCCGCTTTGGCCATACCTCGTATAAGTCTTCGTACGTGCGACGGCCGAGCAATAAAGCGCCGCCCTTCTTCGACATTCCCTCGGATGCAATTGCCATGCTTACGGAGTCGACGTACGGCACCGCCCAGCCGCCGTGCTTGAAACCTCCACGCGTGTCCTCGTCGGACCTTGCCGGCGCCTGCATGACACCGTCGAGTGTGAGACCCAGGTGAACGATCAGTTTGTTCATGTTTTGATTCCTCCTTTGTGGGAGAGTCCGAATTTATTGATTGAGGCTTTCATGTTGACTCCGGGGATTTACCGGTATCGACCGTTGCTTCTTCCTGTTAATTGAGTTATGATACTCGCGTTAGCAGCTTGAAAACAGCATAACAAAAGTATTGATGTCGGTACAAGAGCTTTATGACGAAATCCGGTCGTTGCCTGAGCGTGAGCGGGAGGACCTGCTGATGAAGATTCTTCTGGAACCGGGGCTCTATGAGGAATTTGATCGGGTAGGGTATCTGCGCCTATCTGAACGGGCGTTCGACTTCTGGAACGATTCGCGGGAAGACGTTTATCAAGATTATGCGACCCGATGAGTCCGGGCGATATCATTCTCATTAACTTTCCATTTTGTTTGCAACGTGTCTCACGCCCTGGCGCTACGTTTTTCGATGGCTTCTTGTACCACCTTGCTCTCTCCCGCCTTCCGCACATCCTCAGGCATCTCTGAAAGTTCAAAAATCTGCCTCACTTCGATCACGGCACCGCTGTCGACTTTCACTGCCGGGCATCGCTTCGCCCACTCGACGGCCTCTTCTTTCGACTTCACGTCGATCAGCCAGTAACCGCCGACGACTTCCTTCGCTTCCACGAACGGTCCGTCGGTAACTGTCGTTTTGCCGCCTTTGTAAGTGACGCGGGCACCGTTTAACAGCGGATGAAGCCCGTCGAGCGAAATGAGTATTCCCGCTTTTGCCATTTCCTCGTTGTACTTGTTCATCTCCGCGACGGCTTCCGCGGTCGGGGCGAAGCCTTCTCCGGCTTTTTTGACTTTGGAAGGATTTGGCTGGTATTCCGGCGGAATCATAAACAACATGAATCTCATTGTAAACCTCCTCTTGTTTTGTCTGTCAATAAGTAGTCGAACGTCGACCTGCTAAATCGACAACGTACGACAAAAAACTTCTGGTGTGTTCCTTACATACAGCCCACCGTGATTCTGGTCCACCGAAATTGTAGTAGTGAAATCTCGATCGTTCATGATCTTCTCCTTTCTTTCCTGGCGGGATGCTTCTATCATGGACTCGGCTTCGGTAATTGTCAGATTCGCATTTACGCGCCGCAAGTATTTTCCTCCATCTGATACACCAATATCACAAATCGCCTGGCCGCTGGCATAGAGCTCATCCAGATGAGGGTGACACCGTGCCATCAAGGCATCTATTTCATGTTTCGGGTGCCCGCCCATCTTCTTTGCATCGAAGTAACCAATACACAGGAACTTCATGGTATCTCCAATTATCTAATATCCTTTGGCAAGGATGACATGCATAGCTTTTTGAGTTAGAGTGGTTTCAATGCATTTGTATCCAAGTCCGATCAAATCAATATGTTCGAAGAGCTGTTCACCGGTGCCTAAAATTATTGGAGAGATTGCTATGTGCATTTCATCGATCAGTCCCGCGGTCAAATATTGCCGGATGGTATTAACGCCGCCGCCTAACAGAACATCTTTACCATTCGCTGATTGCTTTGCTCGCTCAAGTGCGGCTTCAATCCCTTCCGTAACAAAATGAAATATTGTTCCACCTTCCATGGTAATCGATTCTCTCGCATAATTTGTAAGAACATAAACGGGACCATGATACGGCGGATTTGTTCCCCACCATCCTTTCCAATTGTCATCAGGCCAGTTTCCTCTGATCGGACCGAACATGTTTCTCCCTATTATCCAGGCACCAATATTCTTGAACCCTCGTGCCGCATAATCGTTGTCCTTGCCTGTTTCGCCTTGTTTCCCATTCATTTTCTGAAACGTGTGCGTCGGAACAAACCACCGATGAAGATCAGTACCTCTAACCCCTAAGGGATTATTAATATCCTGGCGGGGACCGGCACCAAACCCATCTATAGAAATAGAAAAATTGGCAACGCGCAATTTCTGCAAGTTGATCTCCTTTCACTTATCTGATGACGTGTAACGATGAACCACGCCATCCGGCGTAATGAATTCTGCTACGATATTTCTTCTCATTTCATTTCTCCTTATGCTCCAACAGTACCCGTCTTGACCTCTCCAGCTCGCTTGTAGTTGGCAATTATAACTCCACTTGGAGTACCCAAACTCTCTTCTAATCTAAATGCAGCCGGAATCGTTCCGTCAGCAAACAACTTTTTTCCTGTGCCAAGAGTCAAAGGGTGAATTTGGAGTCGAAGTTCATCTACTAAATCATTCCCTAGTAGCAGTTGGATAAGCTTGCCACTACCCCAAACTTGAATGTCGGAGCCTTCTGAGTTTTTGAGTTCTTTGATTCTTTCTACGTTTTCGAGGAAAACTGAATTTTGCCAATTTGTTGTTTTCATGGTCGTGGACACGACGTATTTAGTAACGTCATTGATACCAGGCCAACCATCTGCATGTTCAGGCCAGTAGGAGGCAAAAATCTCAAATGTTTTTCTGCCCAAAAGAAGATCCGCAGACTCCATCCATTTTGGCATGATCTTGCGAAGGACCTCATCATCATACGGCGCGCTCCAACCACCGTATTTGAAACCGCCTGACGTATCTTCGTCGGGTCCACCAGGTGCTTGCATTACTCCATCTAACGTAATAAATGACAAGACAACTATTTTTCTCATTTTGTTTCCTCTTATGTTTGGTTTACTGTTTAATGTTCCTCATCAAATAGTCGGTTGACAGCAGCCAGAATCGACAATCGACTCGAAGAATTCTGACGGAGATGTTATATTGATCAGGAAAAACAACGATTTCATTAGATTTGAAGAGCGTTGGAGAATAACATATGACAATACGAAAGAGATTAGAGACGGAATTGTCAGTGCTCAGCGAGAAAGACCTTGAGTTGGTAGAAGGATTAGTGACTTTCCTCCAGTCTAAGAGAAATTCTGGAACGACAACCCTCGACGAAGTAAGGCTCAAATTCTTATATGCTGAATCCGCTAAGGAAGATCGCATGATGGCACAAGAAGGCATGGCTGATTATACGACTGGCCTAACAAAAGAGGACAAGCCCTGAATCCAGTAAAGGGCGAAGTCTGGCTTGCTGATTTGAATCCGACAAGGGGTTCTGAGCAAGCTGGCGTTCGCCCTGTGATAATATTTCAAAACAATATTATCAGCAAATTTTCCTCTACCATTTTGGCAATACCCCTCACAACAAATCTCAGGCGCGCAACTCTCCCGACTTGCGTACAAATCGATCAGGGAGAAGGTGGTCTGAATGCATCGTCCGTGGCGCTGTGCCATCAAATGCGCGTCCTTGACAAAGAGCGATTGACGCACAGGCTTGGCAGCCTTTCTCCTGATGTTGTCGCCAGGCTCGATGCATGCGTTCTCTTCACCACCGGCATATTGCAGTAGACCGCTTCTGGAAAATTTTCTAAGCCTCAATCCGTTTTTACTTCCTTTCAGCCTCGTAGCGCAGAAACACATTCCCATTCGCGAAAGCTCGGGACTTAGTCAACTTCAAGCTAAACCTGTCTCTGACTCCTTCGAACAGTGTTCTCCCATTTCCGAGAACAATGGGAATAACAAGGATCTGGTATTCGTCGATCAATCCTTCCTGTGCCAGTTGGGAAACGATCTCGCCGCTGCCCATAATCACCATACCCTTCCCGGATTCCTTCTTCATCTTAAGCACTTCATCCACCATGTTGTCTTTTACCAGCTTCGTATTGTTCCAGGTCGCTTTGTCCATGCTTCTCGAGAACACGACCTTCGGCATATTGTTCATGCGCTCGGCGACGACGGGATCATTTTGCTTTGCGGCTGGGGTGGGCCAGTAGCTCGCCATGAGGTCGTAGGTCTTCCTGCCGAATAGCAGTTCGCCTCCGCCTTTCGCGTTGTTCTGGACAAACTCATCAAACTCCGCATCATTGCTTCGGTCGCTGTGAGCCCAGCTCATATCGCCGTTTCTATCTACGAAGTAGCCGTCCAAGGACACCATGTTGAAAACGCTTAATTTCCGCATCGTCTTTCCTTTTCACATTTTTTTACGCATGCTCAGACTTGATTCTCCGGCAGCATCTCGAGAATGGGGCGCACTTCAACACAGCCCAGTTTCGCGCCCGGAATCCCTGACGCAACATGGATCGCGTCGTCGAGATCTTTTGCCTCGATCAGGAAATAACCGGCAAGCTGCTCCTTGGTTTCCACGAATGGTCCGTCGGTGATAGCGGTCCTGCCGTTCCTGACCCGAACGGTGGTTGCGCTGCCCGATGGCTGCAACGCATTACCAGCCAGATGGTGGCCGGTTGACTTGATGTGGTTTCTAAAGGCGGCGTATTCGCTGTTGACTCCATCCGCCTCATCCTTCGACATATTCCGCATAATCGATTCGTCCTGATAGAGCAGACATAGATATTTCATAAAAGACTCTCCTCTCGTTTGCGAAAGATGTCGCTCGAAGGATGACCCGGCGCACCATGACATGTCCATTTCAATAACATCATATTACTTCCAACAAGTTTCTAAATTTCGCCATCGTCGAACAGGAACATTTGCACATCTTCGTCATTAGGCGCCATAAGGCGGCGGTCCGCAGCGCAAGACCGCCCAATCTCGGTCGCAAACGCGGTCCTTGTCGCATCAAGTGAATCAAAGTGCAGCGTCGCTACCAGGTAAGGGTGAAAAGATCCCGAAATAGTCGAACGGGCCGTCCGGAAATCGACAACGGTTTGCAAATCTATTCCCGGTTCTCTATAATGATTTTGTAAAAGGATATCGCGTCTATGGGCATAACGTACATCAAAGGTATCGTGAGAGGGAGCGGCAGCAAACAGGTCGCCGTGAAATTCCTTATAGACAGCGGAGCTTCATATACGCTGCTCGGGCCGGAACAGTGGAAAGCGATCAGGCTGAAGCCGAAGAGATCCATGACTTTCACGCTCGCCGACGGAACTATGATAGAGCGGAACATTTCCGAGTGCTTCATTTCACTTCCGCAAGGTGAGGGCCACACTCCGGTAATCCTTGGAGAAGACGGCGATCAGTCGCTACTTGGCGCGGTCACGCTAGAAATTCTCGGCCTGACGCTGAATCCGTTCAACCGCACACTTCAGCCCGCCAGAATGATGCTCGCTTAAACTCTCAAGCGGTTTCGACCGGCTATCATATGCGTCTTTCCTCGCCGTGGGTATTCACCAGCTGTCTGACAGGCCGCACCTCGATGCATCCTACCTGTGCCGGCGGAATCTTTTCGGCAATCCGCAGGGCCTCATCCATATTCTTCGCATCCACCAGGTAAAAGCCTGCCAGCGCCTCTTTTGTCTCCGCGAACGGGCCGTCCATGACTGAGACCTGGCCGTTCCTCACCCTTACCGTCCTCGCGGTGATGACCCGTTGAAGCGCCTCCGACGCGATGCACTGTCCGCTCTTTCTGATTGCGGCATCGTACTCCATACATTCATCGTCGCTCATCGCTCCAATCTTCGACTCCTCGCCGTAAACAAGACAGATGTATTTCATCATGGATTCCTTTTTGTGAAAAAGAAAGCTTCGAACAAATAGAATAACCGTCAAGAACCGAGTTGAGTTCACTCCCGGACACAGCTTAACGAGAAAACCCATCGTTTGCCCGACTGCTATTCGCACCATGAATGATTATCATTCACGTGATGAATGATATTCTGTTCAGATTATGATGAGAGACTTGGATTCCCGGTGCTAACTACTCTTAGACAGGATTGAATTGAGGTTTTGCCTGAATGCATCCGGATCGATTGCGGGGAATCGATAAAGGAGTGGTACAATTGCTTCGAAAAATTCTTTCAATTGATCGGGTGCGATCAGTTTTCGTCGAAGCATC
>CAZRXH010000097.1:10417-12617 GCA_964603995.1 uncultured Bacteroidota bacterium
CGAAGCATCCTGTCGTTGTCAGGTATCAGGCGCAGATCAATATCCACGGTGGAATCTCTCCAGCCGCGAAGCACTGCAGTCGCACCTCCGGTTAAGAATACTCTCACTTGCCGGTCAGCTTCAGATGCGAAAGCATGCAGAAATTTTTCCAGCCGGTCCCGATCTACTTTCTCGCGCATCCTGCAGCCCGTTCGAAACTGACCAGTGTGCGGATAAGAGCGTTATAACGCGAATGCGCCGAGTCTGAATTCTCCTGCGCCAGTAAGTCGTACAGCAAATGTTCCGGGTCTTCCTCAACTTCCGGGACGGGCAAGCCCAACTCTCGCAGTCGCGGTCCCCCGATGAGTACCAGGAGCGCCGGAGCGGTTCTCATGCCACTGTCAAGGTCGGAGAGGCCCTTACGGATGAGCTCGCCACCCGGCAAAGAATCGAATAGGGCATCCCAGCCGTTTAGGCCGCGCATAAGGTCAATATTTTGTTCGCCCTCCATGGACATCCTCGTTCTAAATATACTTATGGGTCATGGCATCATCAATCTCAAAAGAGTAAACAGAAGTTTGCTTTCACCGCCAAAACAGGTCCGCAATCCGCCTTTCGAGAGACCTTCCCAATGCCGATCCTGAAGGTTTGCGCCGTACTCACCCGCAGGAGCGCCTGAGATGAGATGCATTGCCTGCCTTTTCTGATTGCCGTTTTGGATCGAAGAGTGTCAGGCCAATTCGTTGAGCCGGCGCTCGAGAAACCTGCGTTCCGGTGCTTGCTGCGCGAGAGCCAGAGCTTGCCTGTAAGAGTCGCGGGCTTCAGAAATTCTTCCCAATCTCCTGCGGAGTTCCGCACGCGCTGAATGGGCGAGGTGGTAATCCGTCAGCTCGCCGCGTGCCAGTATGGCGTCGATCAGCTTCAGACCTGCCTCCGGTCCATTGCGCATCGCGACGGCAACGGCCCGGTTCAATTCCACAACCGGCGACGGATTCATTCTCATCAACAAATCATAAAGCCCGACGATTTCCGGCCAGTCCGTCGATGCCGGGTCGGGCGACTCCGCATGCACCGCCGAGATCGCCGCCTGAACCGTGTAAGCGCCGAATCTTCTCATGGACAACGCCTTTTCGACCAGCCCGACACCTTCCGCGATCATTTCCCGGTTCCAAAGTGAACGGTCCTGGTCTTCAAGGAGAATAATGTCGCCGGCCGACGTTGTACGTGCCTCGCGCCGTGACTCGTGAAGAAGCATCAATGCAAGTATGCCAAGTACTTCAGGTTCGGGAAGCAATTCCATGAGAAGCCTCCCCAGCCGAATCGCTTCAGCCGAAAGGTCGGTGCGTGTAACGGATTCTCCAGACGAAGCGGAGTAACCTTCGTTGAAGACGAGATAGATCACCTGCAGAACGGCATCGAGCCGGTCGGGAAGTTCATCCTTTGATGGGACCTGGTAGGGAATTTTCGCGTCGCGTATCTTTGTCTTCGCGCGCACGATGCGCTGAGCAAGCGTAGGAGGATTTGTCAGATAAGCGTGTGCTATCTCCTCCGTCGTCATGCCGCAGACTTCGCGCAGTGTCAGGGCGACGCGCGCCTCCGGCGAGAGCGCGGGATGGCAGCAGGTGAAAATGAGACGGAGCCTGTCGTCCTGAACACCATCATCGTCGAAGTCTGGAAATCCGTCGCCGTCGGAGGCCACATTCTCTTCGAGCGGACCCAGCGAAGTCTCGAATTTGGCCCGGCGGCGTATCTGGTCAATTGCCTTGAACCGCCCGGTCGAAATCAGCCACGCTTTCGGGTTCGCAGGGACACCTTCTTCCCGCCATTTTTCCATCGCGGCGCTGAATGCCTCGTGCATGGCATCTTCGGCGATATCGAAATCGCCCAGGAGGCGAATCAATGTCGCGAGTATGCGCCGAGATTCCGTCCGATATAACCCGTCAAGAAGTTGACGAATATTTTGTGAGACGGAATTTGCCATCTATCGATTCTTCAAAAACGCATCAACGCTCCACGGCCCGCCTCCCGCAGCGGAAAGATACAGCCAGATGAAGCAATACAAATAAGCGAGTTCACCGCCGGTTAGGACCGGCCAGAACCCTCTCGGAAAATGGACCTGGAAGAACGCGACGGCCATCTCACCAGCAAGTATGAATGCGACCGGCCGGGTGAAAAGGCCGACCAGCAGCAACAGCCCGCCGAAAGTTTCGAGTATTCCAGC
>CAZRXH010000098.1:0-12586 GCA_964603995.1 uncultured Bacteroidota bacterium
GGCATTCCTTCGGAACAGTGTGTCCTGTGTGCGATAAATCGAGAATAGCCCACTATCACACAGCGGGCGCCATCCTCTGGCGGTGAACAACTTCTGCTTTGCTATCCTGATTACAGGAGCAAAGGGCAAAGCTCAAACGTTTCTCAAAGAGTTGTAGTAACCGGTCAACCAGGAATTGGACCAGCCGAATATCGTGGTATCGCGTATTATCCTGTTGACATCAGCGCGAGTTATTTTGGCTTCGGTCAATACAACATTGATATTGTTGCGACTAACGGCAAGCGTCCGGACCGCAAAGAATAGGGGCCACATGCAGGCCAGGCGTATTCCGTGCAGCCACTTGGGAAGGTTTCTAATATACTCCAATCCGTATTGCAGATGAGTCTCGGCCTTGTCTGCCAGCCGGTCGATCATTCGCAGAACCTTAGCAGCATTTTCCGTGGCGAAGAGACTATCACGCGTCAGGCCCAGCGGTTCATAGAACGTGCGTGGTACGTATACCCATCCCCGTTCATAATCTTTTCGTAAACCGCGGATGATGTTCACCGTCTGGAGCGCGAGGCCAAATTGGCGAGACAGCGGGAGCAGCTTCTCCTTCCGTTCCATGATTACAGGCGAATACCACGCGAACAGATCGGTCAGTAGGTAGCCCACGCGTCCGGCCACCTGATGCATGTAGTCATCCATTTCCTCTTCATTGCGCACTTCGGGACCATTCTCCTGCCACCGGGCCATGCCCAGAGAAGTCTGATTGACGTGAGTAGTGATGATTTGCTGGATCGGTTGCGGAAATCGGCGCAGGCCCTCCAGAAGCTGATCAGCGTGCTGGGCGACATATACTTCGGGATCGTTTCTGTCGAGATGGATGATTTCGCCTGTCAAAGCAGAGACGGGCATGGAATCTGCCAATACACTTGCCCAACGGCGGAGGAGTTCTGCCTTGTGGTTCGCGACGAGTGAAGCGTTGTCTTCGAGACAATCCGACACTCGAAAAAGCAGATATGCTGTTGTGACCATATCTCGCAAGCCGGATGGGAGTCGCTCGATCGAAAGCGCAAAAGTCCGACTGACGCCACGGAGCATTTCATTAGGATGCATACTACATAGCCCTCCCGGACCTATCAGATTCCAATCTGCGTCCTTCTAACCGCACTACAGATAAGCCGGGCAAGCAGGCTTTGAATATTCTTTCCATAGATTTCCGTCTTCAGACATTTCCATAATATAACATCTCATTCACACATTATGCGAATATGCCTCCATCTGAGAACAGGGACAGCAGGTATCCAAAGGGGGTAAATCAGTCCGGAATTGAGCCGCTCGGAAAAAGGGGAGCGTGTAAGACGGTGGTGTGATCCATGTCTCTGCTCGCGAGAAATTTGTCCGATGACTGGAAACTTGATTTTCTTATATTGGATATTATGCGTGGAAGCATGATGTCAGACTAATAGAGGAGCCTGTTTGCAATGAGGGTGAGGCGGCGCGTCTGCGCAAGGAAGGCGGCGGTCGACGCGAAACATGTTTTCGTCTAAACGGATTGGAAGTAGCTTCGAATTGACCCCATGAAGAAGAGTCCCTCCATGAAGTATGTCCGCAGATTTGCAGCAGTTCCGGTGGTGTTGATTGCCGTGCTGCTCGGATTCAGGTCTATATGGGCACTCTCGTTGTTCCACGGACTTGGGAGTGAGATGAGTCATGCCGGGTGGAACCCAGTAGACAATACATTCATCATGCAGCCGAAGGAAGTCGTCACTTTCGAAGCCAGCTATTTCATATTCAAGCTTGGCACTGTGAGGTTTGAACTTCTCGGAAAGACGGTGTGGCAGGGAAAACCGGCCTATTGGATTCGCGCATTCATCGACTCGTATAGCGGGATCCCTTTCGTAGACTTTCACGGGGTTTACGAAACATGTGCAGATGCCAGGACACTCGTATGCCTGCATACTTCGAACGATCAGGAGGATGGGGACAATTGGGTGCACACGAGCTACGACCTTAATTATGGCGAGAAGATGCTGGTGTGGGAACAATCGGTGAAAGGAGTCGTGACCAGGAGAGTAGATATCCCGCTCGATACTGTCTATACCGATGGCCTGAGCTTCTTCTACTACGTGCGTGAAGCTTGCAGAGCGTCTGACGGGAAAAGGGAAATCCTGACGGTTCCGATGGTCTCCGATACGAACTTGTCGTCGGTCAGACTAACGATCAACGAGGCGCTTGAGCCATGCGAAGTCTCAGCCTTTGATTTTCCAATCCAGGCAGAGCGAATGTCGGGGTACATCAACTTCAGGGGCACGTTCGGTGTCACTGGTTATTTCAACGGCTGGATCTCTGCGGACTCTGCGGAGGTTCCGTTGCGAGCCGACCTGAAAGTCATTGTAGGAAGCATCGCGGTCAAACTAAAAGACATCAAGAGGCAAGGGTGGCTCCCCCCGAAAGCCGAGTGACATCAGCTTCCGCATCGTGAATGTTCTCACCGCTACGACGGGCGGGAGTCTCTCATTATCAGGATTCGTCAACCCTTAGGCGGACCCGACTTCTTCTGAATAGCCATGATCGTCAGGTCATCCGTGCGCCTCATGTTCCCGGTGAAGAAATCGAGATCATCCACACAAGCCGAGACCAGTTCGGAAGGAGATGTACCGAGTCTATTTGTAAGAAGGTCCATGATTCTCTGTTCACCGTACATCTCGCCTGACTTGCCAACAGATTCTGTAAGCCCATCAGTATAGAGAAGGAGGCTCTCTCCGTTCTCCAGTTTTGTCCTTTCAATCTCGTATTTCCCGTCACAAGTGACTCCGAGAGGAAGCCCTGACGATGAGAGCTTGTCTACTCTCCCGCCGCGAAGCACCATGGGAAGGCAATGCCCGGCGTTTGAAATTTCAATATCTCCAGCTTTGTTCGCTAGTCCACAGACGAGCGTTGCGAAATGTGTCGTGAGGCTCGCTTCACAGAAGAGCCGGTTTGCCCGTTCCATGAGCCGGCTAAGCGGCAGCCCGGTACCTGCAAGTGTCCTGAATGTCGCGTGAAGCTGGGACATCAACATGGAAGCAGCTATGCCTTTGCCGGTGACATCTCCGACGATAAAGAAGAATGAGTCCGGACTTTCGCTCGGAATAATTATGTCACAATAGTCTCCACTTACCTGGCCTGAAGGCTCATAATGATATGCGCTTTCCCAGCCTGGCAGGATACCACCTTTCTTTGGGAGAAGGCCGATCTGTATCTGACGCGCCAACTGCAAGTCCCTCTCCAGCGCACGCTGCTCGGTCTCCGATAGATGGTCTATGCAATACCTTATGAGCGGATCGACCGCCAGGCGCTCGGATTCAATCGGTTCATGACATGTCTCGCACAGACCGTACGTCCCTGCCGATATTTTCGCCAGCGCCTCGTCCACGTCGCGGAGCAGATGGTTGATTCCCTGTGGATCGCCTGATCTCGCGACGGCTTCTTGAAGTCGCTGCTTGCGTTCCTGGAGCTGCATGGAAAACATGGCTTCTATCTGCGTCGTCATAATCTCATCTCCCGTTTACACGTTTAATGTCGTCGTTCCGGGACGGAACGCATAATTAACAACTACTGACTACGGAAAGAAGTTGCATTGGGTACAGGGGAGCCTGTCGTGCGTCGCAAGCAGAGGGAGGTTCTCGGGGGACGCTATGAAAGAAGCTTCAGAATTTCTGCGACGAAGTCTTTTCTCGGAAATTCTCTCTGAATCTCACGGCTCTTCTTCAGCCATTCCTCGCGCTGCGCTGCGTCCTTGCTGACACTCTCTCCCGCCTTCAGGTCCTTCACGGTTACAACACCTTTTTCCATCTCATTTGAGCCGACGATGACCGCGAACCTTGCACTGACCCTGTCGGCATATTGGAGCTGCTTGCGCAATCCCTTTTCCTGTCCGAGGTATAGGTCTGTGCGCACGCCTGCGTTTCTAAGCTCGTCCGCGATTTTCAGGTACTCCTCAAGCCGGTCGCGATCCATAATCGTCACGACAACATCAGTGAAATTCGTCTGCACTCCGCCATCGGCCAGCGCGGCGAGGAGCCGGTCGACTCCAATGGAAAAGCCCACAGCAGGTATGTCGGCATCGGTAAACCTCTTGACGAGATTGTCGTATCGTCCTCCGCCCGCGACACTTCCGAACTGCGGTTTGTCTTTCAAATTCACCTCGAATACCGGCCCCGTGTAATAATCAAGCCCGCGGGCGATGGTCGGATCAAAGGAAACGACATTGGCCCCTAGACCAAGCACGTCCAGAAAACCATCGAGGCTTTTCAGGTCTTCACAGTTCTCAGCACCGAGAAGGGCAGCTATCTCTGCAAGGACCTTTTTCCTGTTTCCTTTCGGAAGCGCGAGGTACTCTTTGATCTTCTGCACGTTCGCGTCGGTGAGTCCGAGACCGGGAATAAAATCACCGGACACATCGCGCCTCCCTTTCGTCAACTCCAATTCGACATTATCCATCCCCACCTTGTTAAGCTTGTCCAGTACACGGAATACATCCTTCGCACGGTCGGATTGAATGCCGCTGTACTCGATCACCGCGTTCAGCACTCTTCGGCTGTTGACGTTGACGACGAATTCACCTGCTCCGATCTCGCGGAGCGCCCTCACGACGGCGCCGATAACCTCAGCTTCAGCCAGCTGGCTCGACGTGCCTACGACATCGACGTCGAACTGCGTGAACTCCCGGAATCGCCCCGGATCCGGTTTGTCGGCACGCCAAACGGACCCGACCTGGTAACGTTTGAATGGCTTCGGAAGATCGCCGTACTGTGCCACGATCCGTGCAAGAGGTACGGTAAGGTCGAACCTCAGAGCTACTTCCTGTTCTTCCGGGCTCTTGAATCTGAAGATCTGCTTCGTGTTTTCCTCCCCGTACTCACCGAGAAGAATCTCAAGATACTCGAGGCCGGGAGTCTCTAAAGGGAGAAAGCCGTAGCTTTCATAGACTTTTCTTATTGTAGATACAATTTGATTTTTTCTGTAGGCGTTCTGCGGCAGTAAGTCCCGGAAGCCTTTCGCGTTCTGTGGTTCGATCTTTTCCATAAAGGGGTATCTGATAATTATTTGGGATGAATCTTCTGAAATTCCAACCAATTTACGAAGAAACCCAGATAATTCTGAATATCCCTTCAACGGAATATTCGGCCCCGTTTCATATATTTCTATGTCAAATTTCAGTTAAGATATGTTACCAGGAGTTGCTCATGGACAATGCGACGGTTTCCAAAGTCGAACTGTGGTATAACGCTTTTCGCGGTTTCTATAGAAAAGAGCTTCCTATAGAGAAGCTCGATCCGATCTCCAGATGGCTTTATGCTTCCAGGAGCATTATCCTCGTCATCTCGGTGCAAACGGCGATAATAGCCGGACTCCTTGCGATCAGGGCGGGCTCCTTTGACCTACTTTATTTCATCCTCCTGCTTCTCGGCCTCGTAGTTGCCCATGCGATAAGCAACTTATCGAACGATTATTTTGGATTCCATCGTGGACACGACACACCCGAGTCTCCAAGAATGAGATACACGCTTCATCCGCTGGCCAGCAACATGATGAGCGAAGCGTCCCTCAAAAGAGGCATTTGGCTTCTCATAGTCATCGGCATACTCATTTCGATTTTCTTCGCCGTCGTGAGAGGGCCGGTTGCAGTCGTCTTTGCTGCTCTTGGACTCGGAATCCTTTACTTGTACGACGGCGCCCCGCGCGATCTGAAGAGCATCGGCTTTGGTGAACTCGCTACGCTCGTCGTTTGGGGTCCGCTCATGATTGGCGGTGGATACTTCTGCCTCACCGGCCGACTGTCAACTCCCGCGTTCCTGGCATCGATTCCGTACGGACTCGGTGTAATGTCCATCCTCGTCGGCAAGCATATCGACCAGATGGAATTCGATGTGACACAGAGTCAGAGAACGCTGCCAATCGTGCTAGGAGAGAAGCGCGCGCGAGTTTTCAATCAGACAGCGATCTTCCTGATGTACTTTGTGGTCCTTGTCCTGGTGATTGCGGGATACATCACACCGTTTGCATTGCTCGTGTTCTTGAATTTCCCGAGGGGCTGGAAAGCGATGGGAGTCTTTTCCAAGCCGCGCCCCGACTCGCCGCCGGAAGGTTATGTCGGCTGGCCGCTGTGGTACCATAGATTTAGCCTTGTTCACAACAAACGCTTCGGGTGGCTGTACATTCTCGGACTGGCGCTGGGTGCATTGTACGCTTTCGTGCGCTGAGTTGCGAATCGATTAAGGCTTCCATTTCGGCTGCGCGGCTAAGTTTGTCCACTTCTTTCCTGGTGGTGCGGTGCTGTTCGGGCAATCTGCGATTGTCCCTGCCCAAGGGGGCTCGCCACCGTGCCTGCGTTCACGCTGTTCCTGCTGGCTCATGTGGAACACTCCCTCCTTCCCCCGCAGTACTTCTTCACAATAACAACAATCTCTTCATGGTGAATTCGGCAAGCCACAGCTTATCCATGAGCCCTGGCTTGAAGACGTTGTTATCAAATGGCCCGTCAAGATGGATCTTCCGGATGCCAACAATCAGACTTTTCTTATTTGAAGTGTCCACAAATGTCCTCCCGATACGGAGGTGCGGAGAAGGGAATATTGTTTTCTCATTGTCTCTAGCTCTCTTGCGCCTGCGCCGCGACCTGTACGCACGTCTGCGTTTTTTCACTGCTTATGCCATGATGAATGCTGCGGGGGGAGCGGATGAATGGCGCCGCGCAGGAATGCATCCGATCAGGAGGGAGCTTCGCTCCGATCTGGCTGGGAGGCTCGACACGACATTCCAACGGGAGATCAAGAGCTTTAACCAGAGCCACGGAAGGATACTGGAAATGTACGAATTGGCGCTGCTGACCGCAGGTCAGCCCGATTTTCGCTTGAGCTACGACCCGAAGACCACAGGGACAATCGGCCAGCTCGTGCAATCCGATTCCGGTTTCCTGGAGCTGCTCGGGGAATTTTATGGGAAGGCTGACGTCGCGGAGTTGTGGATGAAGTATGGCCCGCTTATCCAGGCTGAGAACGACAAATACAGACCGTTCGCGGATATGGCCATCGCAGAGTCCTGGTGATTGCGGGATACATCACACCGTTTGCATTGCTCGTGTTCTTGAATTTCCCGAGGGGCTGGAAAGCGATGGGAGTCTTTTCCAAGCCGCGCCCCGACTCGCCGCCGGAAGGTTATGTCGGCTGGCCGCTGTGGTACCATAGATTTAGCCTTGTTCACAACAAACGCTTCGGGTGGCTGTACATTCTCGGACTGGCGCTGGGTGCATTGTACGCTTTCGTGCGCTGAGTTGCGAATCGATTAAGGCTTCCATTTCGGCTGCGCGGCTAAGTTTGTCCACTTCTTTCCTGGTGGTGCGGTGCTGTTCGGGCAATCTGCGATTGTCCCTGCCCAAGGGGGCTCGCCACCGTGCCTGCGTTCACGCTGTTCCTGCTGGCTCATGTGGAACACTCCCTCCTTCCCCCGCAGTACTTCTTCACAATAACAACAATCTCTTCATGGTGAATTCGGCAAGCCACAGCTTATCCATGAGCCCTGGCTTGAAGACGTTGTTATCAAATGGCCCGTCAAGATGGATCTTCCGGATGCCAACAATCAGACTTTTCTTATTTGAAGTGTCCACAAATGTCCTCCCGATACGGAGGTGCGGAGAAGGGAATATTGTTTTCTCATTGTCTCTAGCTCTCTTGCGCCTGCGCCGCGACCTGTACGCACGTCTGCGTTTTTTCACTGCTTATGCCATGATGAATGCTGCGGGGGGAGCGGATGAATGGCGCCGCGCAGGAATGCATCCGATCAGGAGGGAGCTTCGCTCCGATCTGGCTGGGAGGCTCGACACGACATTCCAACGGGAGATCAAGAGCTTTAACCAGAGCCACGGAAGGATACTGGAAATGTACGAATTGGCGCTGCTGACCGCAGGTCAGCCCGATTTTCGCTTGAGCTACGACCCGAAGACCACAGGGACAATCGGCCAGCTCGTGCAATCCGATTCCGGTTTCCTGGAGCTGCTCGGGGAATTTTATGGGAAGGCTGACGTCGCGGAGTTGTGGATGAAGTATGGCCCGCTTATCCAGGCTGAGAACGACAAATACAGACCGTTCGCGGATATGGCCATCGCAGATGTCGACTCTTATTGCCGGCTCGACAGCAATTACTTCTCCCGGAGCGCCAGGCGAATCCATTTCCAGTTCATGCCGCTGCTGCCGTATTTCGCTTCGCTGACTGCCAGGGTGAACGGCGAGGTATATATGATAGTTGGCCCGCAGGAAGACAAACCTGACAAGACAATATTCTACTACTACCTGCTCAGGCGAGTCGCCGGGCCGCTGGTCCGAAGCGATTCATCAGATGCGCGGCGGCTTTCCGGACTTTACGATGCGGTCAAGTCGAAGATTGACCTGAGGCGGGGAAACTGGAACACGCTCGTTGCGGAGTGTATTGCGGAAGCGATAGATATAAGACTAGAGGAGACACTTTACAATTTGGACAGTTCCGCCGTCAAGGCCGCTCTCTTGAAGGAATACAAATTCGGCTTCATTCTGTGTCCGGCCATTTATGATAGACTCGAAAAGTACGAAGAGTCCGGGATGACCTTCACTGAATATTTGCCACGAATATTGGAGAGTATAAACGTGCAGGATGAAGAACAACGCTGGGATGAATTCTGGAACGGCAGATAACTTGGGGAGCTCTCCCGGTATCCCCGCCATTCCGGGAAATTGAATTAAACCACAGAAGAACAAGTGACACAGAAAATCGAGTCATTCATCTTAACGTCACTGCGCTGCAAGTTCATTATTTCATCCTGGCGTCTCCGCGCCTCTGCTGTGAAACCCCTAAGCCGCATGCTTGTCCGGCAGGTGTCTGCTTGGAACAAGCCTTTCCGAATTTTACATTACAGAAGGTTTTAAAAAGGAGGCTTGTATGCTTGTTTTCTATGCTGTCATTATACTTATAATCCTCGTTCTACTGTGGGTCGTTGCCAAATACAACGGACTCATCAGACTCCGCAACCAGGTCACGAACGGCTGGAAACAAATCGATGTCCAGCTGAAGCGGAGACACGACCTAATCCCCAACCTCGTGCAGGCGGTGAAGGGGGAAATGCAGTTCGAACAGGACACGCTTCAGAAAGTAATCGAGGCGCGTAACTCCGCGATTTCCGCGAAGGGAGTCGCCGACTCGGCGGTCAAGGAAGACGCGCTGTCGGGAATGCTGAACAAATTGTTCGCGCTTGTCGAGAACTATCCGAATTTGAAGGCGAGTGAAAACGTGAAGCAGCTGCAGGAAGAATTGACGAGCACGGAGAACAAGATTTCTTTCGCCAGGCAGTTCTACAACGACATCGCCACCAAATTCAACATAGCCCAGCAGGTCTTTCCGGGGAACATCGTCGCATCGATGTTTAACTTCAAGACCTCGGAACTCTTCGAGGTCAAGGCAGAGGCTGAGCGGGAAGTTCCGGCTGTCGATCTGTCATTGAGGAAGTAGAGACATGCGGCTCTCCCACGTCTGTCGGGAGAGTTGCTGCCTGATCTAATCTGCCGGGGAGACATTCCGTGGATAATGTCAGAAATATTTATGAGCAGCAGGAGCATAACAGGCGCGCGACCGTCGTGCTGATGGCCGGGTTCGTCCTTTTTATGGCGTTCATAGGCCTGGGGTTCGATGCATTCTACCTCGGAACGGTGAGCGAGCAAGCGTTCTTTCCGATTGCCACGCTCATCGCAATCGCGGTCGGGGTAATGACGGCAACATGGAGTCTGCGGAGCGGCGCCAGGGCGGTGCTGAGTTCGACTCATGCGGTACCCGCGGATCCCGCGAACCCGGCACAGAAGCAGCTTATCAACGTGGTGGAAGAGATGAGCATCGCTTCCGGAATGCCGCGGCCGCAGGTGTATGTCGTGCCCGATCCGGACCCGAACGCGTTCGCGACGGGTAAGGATCCGCAGAACAGCTCCATCGCAGTCACGCAGGGACTCCTCGACACGCTGAACCGGGATGAGCTCCAGGGCGTCGTCGCGCACGAGATGAGCCATATCCGCAATTACGACGTGCGGCTCATGACGGTAATCGCCGCTATGGTTGGAGCGATCCTGTTGCTCTCCGATTGGGCGAGGCGAAGTATGTTCTGGGGAGGCGGCCGGCGGAGGTCACGGAGTTCGGGCGGGGGCGCCGGTGGAGCGGTCGCTCTCGTCATGATTGTACTGTGGATTATCGGTGTCATACTCGCGCCGCTCATAAGCCAGATCATGGCGATGGCGGTCTCCCGGAAGCGGGAATATTTCGCGGACGCCTCAGGCGCGGAATTGACACGGAATCCGCTCGCGCTGGCAAGCGCACTGCAGAAACTCGAGGATGCATCCGCACCGACCGCTTCTATCAAGCGCGGAGCCGCTCACCTTTGTATCGTCGACCCGATCGGAAGAAAGATGAACGCGAAGGAAGGATCCGCCGCCGATCTGTTCGCAACACATCCTCCGATCGACAAGCGGATAATGATGCTCAAAGCGATGGCATACCAGGTGAAGCCTGGAGCTTAGCGGAAGGGAAATCCGTTTACGACATCGGCATCTCTACAAATTGAGAATTTGACGGGGCGCGGCCGGACAACAGTCAATTGTGCGATAACAACATGGGCAGCAATGGCCTCATGAACGCGGCGAATCGGTTACGAATTTATCCACAGGAGCACAGGATTACACAGAAAGAGAAATATTCTATTCTTTGTGCCGCTGTGTCTCCCATGGTTTAATTCGTCTTGGCAGGCCTGCCCGTGCGGAGGAAGCGATCCGGCACGTCACTTTTGTCAATCGGCGATCGTTGGAAGCGGTTCGACGGTCGAAAGAAATGATCCGGCGGATGATTTTTGTCTGCCGGCGGTTCGCCGAAGCCAACCGGCAGTCACTGGAAACGGTTCGGTGTGTCACTTTTGTCAATCGGCGATCGTTGGAAGCGATCCGGCAGTCGAAAGAAATGATTCGGCGGTCGGCGGAAATGAAGCGGCGTGTAGCTTTTGTAATCTGGCGTGTGACTTTTGTCTGCCGGCGGTCCGCCGAAGCCAACCGGCAGTCACTGGAAACGGTTCGGTGTGTCACTTTTGTCAATCGGCGATCGTTGGAAGCGATCCGGCAGTCGAAAGAAATGATTCGGCGGTCGGCGGAAATGAAGCGGCGTGTAGCTTTTGTAATCCGGCGGGCAACTTTTGTCAAACGGCGTGTCACATTTGTCAAGCAAAAGTCGTCGGAAGCGGTTCGACGGTCGAAAGAAACGAACCGGCGTGTAGCTTTTGCAATCTGGCGAGTGCCTTCTGTCGGCCGGCGGTCCGCCGAAGCCAATCGGCAGACATTGGAAGGGGCCGGCACTGAAAGTGGCAGTCGAGACCCACGAAGGTGCAGCGGAGCTGGAAATGTGGCTGATCGCCGCGCCAGCTCTCATCGGGATATTGATGATATGTAAGAAGAGGTACCTCCGCAGACTTCGCCCGGTGGCGGTTTTTGCTTTTCTTGATTGCGGTTCTTGCGGTGGTGAGAGCAGGGCACTTAACCTGAGGGCCGGCCGTCAATCATGATGCCGGAGTCACCTTTCAGATCCGGGGGTAACTTCGTACTCACGTTGCCGTATCGAGTAGATGACATCACGCAGGCAAGTCAGGCTCCAACCTGGCAACGAATTTCTTCCTGACGGTGTCCCGTTAAATCATGTTAAACAAAAGGAGAGGATACTATGAAGAAGTATCTCTTGAAAGCGGTGACAGTTTTCCTGGCGATCGCCGTTGTGGCGGCATGGTCGGAGGACAAGGCAGACGAGCAGAAGGTCGTGAAGGACTTGAAGGCGGCATTTGCAGGTGAAACGACGGCGAGCGCGAAGTATGCCGCATACGCTGAGAAGGCGAAGGCGGAAGGGCTGCCAAGAATCGCCGTGTTGTTCGAAGCTATCTCGAAGGCAAAGGATGTACACGCTTCCAATCTGAAGGCGGGTTTGGAACAGCTTGATGAGCCCGCCTATGCGGTCCAACCGAACTTTGAGGTGAAGTCGACAAAGGAAAATCTTCAGGACGCGATCAATGAAGAGACTTACAGATCTGGCAGGATGTATCCGGGCTTTATTGAGGACTCGAAAGCAGCGAAAGTGTCGATAGCACAGATTTCCTTCGAGTACGCCTACAAGGCCGAGTTGAAGCACAAAGTGTTCTACGAGCACGCTCTCAATGCATTAGAGAACAACAAGGTAGAGTCTCTCGCGGCGATGTACCGAGTGTGCGCTACTTGCGGCAATACTTACGCGGGTGAGGGGCCGGCGCGCTGCGGCGTCTGCATGACGAGCAAGGACAGGTACATAACGGTAGAGTAGTAAGCAGTTCCTCACGTTCGAACGGCGGAGCGGCCTGCAGTGCGGCTCTTCTGCCGTCCCATTTGTCCTTTCTTCATCGCAAAGTCGCTGAGTCGCAAAGAATCACTTTCTTCTCCCATGGAAAGGCCTGGAGATTCTCCAGTGCTGCAGCATTGCGTCTTCCGTTGCAGGTTCATTATTTCGTCTTAGCGTCTCTGTGTCTTTGCGGTGAAATCCGGGG
>CAZRXH010000099.1:0-12364 GCA_964603995.1 uncultured Bacteroidota bacterium
ACTTGTTGCTGGAGACGACAGACCCTGCAATGATGCCGCCAGGGATGAGACACTTCATTCCGAGCGGCTACAAATATTCTAGATTCACCTACATGATTCATTCAGCATATCTAAAGCCTCATGGTTGAGCTTCAACTCGGTTGCCTTCATCAGCGACTCGAGTTGGGCGAGGTTTGTGGCACTGGCGATCGCTGCCGTGACCGACGACCTTGACAGAATCCAGGCTATTGCAATACTCGCTGGACTGGTGTTGTACTCCATTGATGTCTGGTCGAGAGCTGCAATAACCCTGAAACCGCGCTCGTTAAAGTATTTCTTTATTCCGCCTCCACGCGGGCTCTTTCCGAGGTCGGCTTCGGAGCGGTACTTCCCCGTCAGAAAACCGCTTGCAAGTGAGTAGTACGTAAGCACGCCGATGTGTTCGTCGAGACAAATCTTCTCGAGTTCTTTCTCGAAAGGTTCCCGGTCGTAGATGTTATATAGAGTCTGCAAAGACTCATATCGCGGAAGCCCATGGATCCTGCTCGCAGCAATAGCCTCTTTGAATCTCTCCGGACCAAAATTGGATGCGCCGATCCATCTTACTTTACCTTCTTTCACGAGCTGGGCGTGTGCTTCAAGAGTTTCCTCGACGGGAATCGTTTCAACATCCCAGTGTGTCTGATACAAATCTATATGGTCAGTCTGTAAGCGGCGAAGTGAGTCTTCCACCGCAGTAAGGATGTGCTTCTTTGAAATGTCCCTATGTCCCTGTCCCATATCTGAGCCGACCTTTGTCGCGATTATTACACTCGAACGGTTGCCTCGTTTCTTCATCCAGTTGCCAATGACTGTCTCGGATTCGCCGCCCTTGTTTCCGGGTACCCAGCGCGAGTACGAATTTGCGGTATCAATTAAATCAAATCCGGCGCCGACGAAGGCGTCCAAAAGTTCAAATGCTGTTTTCTCATCTACCGTCCAGCCAAACACGTTCCCTCCGAAAGCGAGCGGTGCGGTATTTATCGAAGAATTGCCCAATTGTCTCTTCATCACAATATGGTCCTTCAGTAACAAAAATTGGTGTGAAGCATTAATTCACAAATGATCCTGCAATTGTCTGGCGTTCAGAGGAAAATATCTCCAATTCCATGACACAAAGAAAGCCGCGTAGGCATGGTCAGGTATTTGCAGAAAGACCCGATCCCCTCACAGGGATATCAAGGGAGCTGAGAATTGAAAGCATCTGGTTAAGGTGCCTGTCCTCATGCATCTCTGAGAAAACGAGCCACTGCCCTAATGTCAGGGAGCCAAAGAAAGGGTGAGGAAAACTCACGCTCGATATGTCGACTTGCCCTAATCGAGGCCTGAGTCTTTTGACCTCGGAATGAATGTTTTCCAGCTCCAGTAGAGATTCCTGCGCGGTGACCGTTCCAGTCGGACGTGCGTTCTCTCTGGATATGTATTTCTCTCTGCGACTCTGTTCAACAAGTGAAGTTACATCAATAGGGAAGCCTGACGCAATGTTTTGGCTAGCGTCAATTCTCTTCGCTTTACCGGTGAGAGCATCGAGCAATCTCACAATGGAGCGGTCGACAAGCACGATGTGTTCCAGCAATTCCTGAATCGACCATCCACCTTCCTTCGCGCGCAGTCCAAGTTGAAGTGGTGAAAGGGCGCCAACCTCAACACGAATTCTGTTTACAATCGATTCTCTCTCCGAGTATATCTCTTCGAAATTGTGGTAGATCAATTTGTCCTCTTCATTCATATGTCATATTCAAGAATCAATTTAGCAAATCGAGCTCTTCCACGACATAGGAATTTGAGCCTCCGCCGACCGGAGAACGTTACGGGACATTTTCAGGATGAAACTTAACATCAAATGCCTTATTATTGGTGTACAAAAGTGCGATTGTTCCGAATGAATTCAGAGTCAGACACATCTATGGACATTCATGCTCATCTGCATCTTTGAAGACGAGTTCTACAGGCGCCTGCTGCCGCTTGCACAATTGAAACCCGCGTATGATCTCAGATGCGGTCAGACGACTCTGAGAGAAAAGATCGAGCGTGCATACCATGACGCAGATTTCCTACTGCACACAAGAGACTATTTGAAAGACGCCGTGAAGGTAAGACATCCGTCGTCGTATGTGAATGAGATCCCCAGGGGAGCAGACCGGATGCTTCTGATAAACGGGAGAATCCTCTTTCGTGCGGAGCTTGTCCGCCTCTTCGCGGAAAGTGATGACGACATTGTCTATTCCCATAGTGATACGATACTTGCGGCGTGGCTGTCCGGAAAGAGACTTGAAGCTTTTGGAAATTCGATTGCGGCGAAACTCGTGTCGTCTTCTGACTTTCCCGAACTTAAAAGAGACGAGATCGAAGAGATAGAAATCATAAACTATCCCTGGGATCTCGTGCATAGAAACGGCGCTGAGCTCCTCACGGACTTTCTGGTCTCGACCGAAGGGCGCCCGGAAGTCCTCGGAGAAGTGTACGATGGTGCGCATCTCCTCAATCGATCTCAGATCCATGTGGGAAGAAAAGCGAAGATCAAACCTGGTGCAGTCCTCGACGCTGAGAATGGACCGATCTATATTTCAGACGACGTTGAGGTGATGCCCAATGCAGTCATCTGTGGTCCGGCTTTTGTCGGCAAAGGGAGTCTGATCAAGGCTGGCGCGAAGATCTATGAGAATACGTCGATTGGTGAGATGTGCAAGGTAGGTGGAGAAGTCGAAGGTTCCATCGTCCACGCGTACTCGAACAAGCAACACGAAGGTTTCGTTGGACATTCGTACTTGGGCGAGTGGGTAAACATCGGCGCGGACTCGAATACAAGCGACCTGAAGAATGACTACGGGACCGTGAGGGTCTACAATGACGGCCTGACTGTCGACAGCGGCCTGCGGTTCGTCGGCCTGACAATGGGAGATCACTCCAAATGCGGAATCAACTCCATGTTCAATACAGGCACAGTTGTCGACGTTTGCTGTAACATCTACGGCTCCGGATCGCCTCCGAAATATCTTCCCGCCTTCTCCTGGGGCGAAGCGCCATCCAAGTTTGTTACTTATCGGCTCGATAAGGCGATAGACGTGGCACGCAAAGTCATGGCACGAAGAAACGTGACAATGAACGAAGCCGAAGAGCGGCTGCTGAGAAAAGTCTTCGAGTTGACCGAAAAGGAAAGGGAAACCTCCGGCGTGCGAGCGTAGACGGCGGTAGGCGTGAACTGACATGTCGGTAAACCGAGTCATGACCTTCTAAGACAATTGAGGATTCGATTGAGACAAAAAGAATTCATCCGAATAGCTTCCGGACAAGGTTACTGGGGTGATCTTCCGCAGGCTCCGTATTGGCAAGTGAGCAAGGGGCCGACAGATTATCTTGTCATGGATTATCTGGCGGAAGTGACGATGTCCATCCTTCAAAAGCAGAAGTCGCGCGACCCGAAGCTTGGCTACGCAAAGGATTTGCTCCCGGTAATGGAACAGATTCTTCCGATCATTGTCGAGAAGAACATCAGAGTGATAACCAACGGCGGAGGAGTGAACCCTCAAGCGTGCTGCGACGCGATCTTCGAGATAGCAAAGAAGTCAGGAGTGAAAGGACTGACGATCGGCGTTGTATCCGGCGATGACATCTATGGACGAATAGATGAGTACATTTCATCCGGACATGACTTGAAGAATATGGATACCGGCGAGAGCGTCAGGAAGATTCGCGACAGGCTTCAGAGTGCTAACGTGTACTTCGGAGCTTTCCCGATTGCTGAAGCCCTGGGCCAGGGGGCTCAAATAGTCCTCACCGGCAGAGCCACCGATACCGGACTTACCCTGGCACCCATGATATACGAATTCGGATGGAGCGAAAGTGATTACGACAAGCTGGCTGCGGGAATCGTGGCGGGTCACATACTCGAATGCGGCGGACAATCATCGGGCGGAAACTTCCTGAAAGACTGGAAGAAAGTGCCCGATCTCGCAAACATCGGTTTCCCGATCGCAGAGGCTTACCCCGATGGGACATTCTATGTTATCAAACATGCCGGTACCGGTGGATTGGTTTCAGTTGACACGGTGAAGGAGCAGCTTCTCTATGAAATTGGAGATCCGACAGAGTACATCACGCCGGAAGTGATCGCGGACTTCACCAGCATTAAGCTTGAGCAAGCGGGAGAAAACCGGGTTCGAGTATTCGGAGTCAAAGGACGACCTGCAACAGATTTCTTCAAGGTCTCGATGGCCTATTCCGACGGCTACTATGCAATCGGGACGCTCACTTACGGTTGGCCCGACGCTCTGGAGAAGGCACAGGCGGCGGACAAGATCATGCGGCAACGCTTGGAGGACCTGGGACACATGTACGAAGAGTTCCACACCGAATTTCTTGGTTACAACTCCTGTCATGGTCCGTTGAGCCCGGTGTCGCAGAAGCTGAACGAGGTGGCAATGAGAGTCGCCGTGAGGAGCCACAATAGGGAAGCTGTTGAGGCATTCGGGAGGCAGTTGGTTCCGCTCGTGCTGACGGGGCCGCCGACCGTGACCGGCTTCGGCGCCGGACGGCCAAAACCCCAGGAGGTTGTCGCCTACTGGCCGGCGCTCATTCCGAAGACCCTGGTAGAACCCGTTGTGGAAGTAACG
This sequence comes from uncultured Bacteroidota bacterium, assembly GCA_964603995.1. Classification (GTDB taxonomy): domain Bacteria; phylum Bacteroidota; class Ignavibacteria; order Kryptoniales; family JAKASW01; genus JAKASW01. The sequence goes on from CAZRXH010000099.1 coordinate 4,632, forward strand.
GAACTTGAATGAATTTTGAATTCTTAGTTTTAAATTTTGGATTAAGAAGCCGGTGTTCCGTATTCAATATTCCGTTCTTATTTCAATTAACAGTTCAGCATTCCAAATTTAGAATTCCAACTTTAGACACGGCTTGGACCGAATGAAAAAGATTAAGTTGATAGAGCTTGCCCACGCCCGCAGCGGTGACAAAGGCGATGCCTCGAACATCGGCCTGATCGCGAGGAAGCCGGAATACTATCCCATCCTCAGAGATAAAGTCACGCCCGATGCAGTCAAGCGGCACTTTGCAGGGATATGCAAAGGCAAAGTGGAACGATATGAGCTGCCCAACCTGCACGCGCTGAACTTCCTGCTCCATGAAGCGTTAGGCGGTGGTGGTACAGTCTCGCTGAGGAACGATGCACAGGGGAAGACGATGAGCACGGCGCTGCTGAGGATGGAGATAGAGGTGCCCGATGATCTCGTCATTGAAGAGTAGCTGTCCTCGGGGGAATCGGGCGGTGAATGCTGCGGATTCTCCCGTCAATCTTTGGAAAGAAATTGGGAGCCGCTAGCTACTCAGCCCTGTTTCAGTTTCCGTTTTTGGATAAAAGCCGTCGTCAGCAGCGCACCGAAAATCGTGAAGATCGAATAGACGACAACAATTAGGAAGAAACTAAGCAGGGTATCGATGAGTCCCGGATGCTTTGCCGCTGCGATCGCCTGGCTCAGTTGGTCCATGATCCCGGAAGGAATCTGTGTTCCTGAGAGCATCCTGTCGATTATATTCTTCAGCATCTGGAATTTGATATCGGCGATATAAGGTCCGATCGTGATATTGAGGACCGTCTCGAAACCTGCGCCGAAGATTCCCGTCCAGAGGCCGAGGTAGAAGCCATCGATGTTCAGTATTGTGTAGTCAGGCGCTACGTCCATGCGGAAGAAGAGCACCGCCAGAACTCCGCCGATGAACAGGCCTGCACAGCAGAAACAGTTCACAAGGTCCAGTCCCGGCGCAAAGTTTATTATGGCAAGTATGAGCCCGGCGAACATCGCTGGCCTGAAATAAAGAGAATTATTCCTCATTCTGAAGAAGCCTTTTCGTTTTTATCGAGAGCATCGCTTCGGGAGAGTCCATTTCCCGACAGAAGTCGGGACCGTTCGGACAGGAGCGATACCCAGACAGGGACCAGGAAGAACGCAAGCGATACACCGAAGATGCCGCCGGTGATCGATCGCGATACGAAGGTATTATGTCCGATTCCAAGGTAGTTGATGCTGAAATCGGCCACCATGGCGGCGAGTGGGATGCCTGCGTAGAACGGATTCGGTATCTGTATGTTGTGAAGTGAGCGGAAGAAGGGATAGGAAAAAATACCGAGCGTGACGCCGTAGTAGATTGAGGCGCATCGGGAGCAGACCGCAAGTTTGTAGCCAAATATGTGAAAACTCCTTGAGTCGAGCTGGTCGCAGATCGGGTGGAAGAATCTGTAGAGAATATCGGCGTTAATGCCGAGGTGCAGGAGTATCGGAGGGAAAGTGAAAAGCGCGTCATAGATCAGAGCGAGTAGAAGCAATGCTAAGTAGCTCTTTCTTTCGTCCTTCAAACTATCACCTGTGTGCCGGCGTTCTGGCCTGAGGCAATTCGTTCGGCTCCGTCGGCGTCGGTTATGTAGGCGAGCCTCGCGCCTTCCTTTACTGCCCGTAGGGCGGCCTCTAGCTTTGGAATCATGCCTCCGGTGATCGTGCCGTTCTCTTTCAATTCATCAAACTCTCTTTCGCGCATCTTCTCCAGGACGTTTCCCCCGCTGATTACGCCTGGGACATTCGAAAGAAATATAATCAATTCGGATCTGAGGAAAGAAGCAACTGCCGCCGCGGCATAATCTGCATTTACATTCAGCGCACCGCCTGTGTCTTTATCGCCGCTTATCGGCGACAGGACAAGGACGAAATCTTTGATGAGCTCTTCGATAGCCTTGGTGTTGACCGCTGATATTTCCCCGACGAGTCCGATATCCTTGCCGTCGCGCGTCATCTTCTCGGCGGTAAGCAGTCTGCCGTCGATCCCGCTGACGCCGAGGGAGATGATCCCCGACTGCTGAAGCCTGCGCACCAGGCGCTTGTTAATCAACCCTGAAAGCATCATTTCGACCGCGTCAAGGCTGTCAGCATCGGTGTAGCGAAGGCCGTTCACAAACCTCGACTGAATCCCGAGCCTTTCGAGGAGACCGGTAATTTCCTTTCCGCCGCCGTGGACGAGGACGACCTTGTGATTTTCCTTCTGAAGCCGGGAAACGAGAGCCGTCACTCTAGCAAGAAAAGCATCATCATCGATCTCGTTTCCCCCAATCTTGAGCACTATTCTCAAAGAAGTGCCTCGGTCTCATTTATGCCGAACATAACGTTGAAGTTCTGAACTGCCTGTCCCGCAGCGCCTTTTCCCAGATTGTCAACTGACGAAACCACGATAGCGTGAGGTGAGTTCTCGACTCTCTTGACGGATATGACGGACAGGTTCGTATTGATTGTATGCTGGAATGAGGCGATTGACTCGCCACGCAACACCCTCACAAACGGCTCCTCATTGTACGCCGCGGAAAAAATCTCGCCAAGCTCATCCGTCGATCTGTCGCTGGTCAGTTTGACATAGATTGTGTTGAGCATCCCTCTTGTGATCGGCATAAGGTGGGGCGAGAAGATGATGCTGACCTCAGACCGGGCGACCTTCTTCAACTCCTGCTCTATTTCTCCTGTGTGCCTGTGCACATAGCCGATGTTATACGGAGAGACATTTTCGTTCACCTCGGCGAAGAGAAGTCGGACCTCAGGCTTTCTGCCGGCGCCCGTGGCTCCGGATTTGGCGTCGATGATAATCGGCTCGGAAAGATCGATCAGTCTTTCCTTCAGCAGCGGATAAACTCCGAGGATTGTTGCGGTAGGGTAGCAGCCCGGGTTCGCCACGAATTGAGCCTTGCGTATGGCGGCCCTGTTGATCTCAGTGAGTCCGTATATAAAATCGTCGAGGAAATCCGGGCTGGTGTGTTTCCGTCCGTACCATTTCTCATATTCCTCGGCGTCGTCGAACCTGTAGTCTGCGCTGAGGTCGATAATTTTTATCTTGCTTGCGCCGCCTGCCATCTGCTCCACAACGCCTTTTGCGGCGCCGTGAGGAAGTGAGAGAAACGCTGCGTCGATCTCGTCAACTTTTACGTCTTCATTCCTGCCGATGCTGAAATTGTCGGTCGTTGGGAAAATATCGCTTAGTCTCTTTCCGGCGGATGTCTCTGCGGTAGCATACTTTATCTCAACATTTTTGTGGTGCTTGAGTATGCGGTACAGCTCATAGCCTGCATAACCCGAAGCCCCGTATATTGCAACACGGAGCCTGCTATTCATCTTCCAGACCAAACCCCTTGTGAAGAACGGTTACAGCCTTCTTCATGTCTTTCTCGTTCAGCACAACGGAGATCTTGATCTCGCTCGTGGAGATCATTTCAATGTTGATCCCGGCTTCAGAAAGGTACTTGAACATTCTCGCGGCGACACCCGAGTGAGTCCGCATTCCGACTCCGACCAGCGACACCTTCGAGACTTTGTCGTCGCCAACGACATAAGTTGCCTTTTTCTGCTTGACGAGCTCCTTCAGTATTGACATCGCCTTTTCGTAGTCACCGCGCGGCACGGTGAAGCTCATGTCGGTATAGCCGTCGCTGCTGGCGCTCTGTATTATCATGTCAACGATAATCTCCGCATCCGCAAGCGGTGCGAATACGCTGTGAGCAATACCGGGCTGATCAGAAACGTGAAGCACGGTTATCTTTGCCTCATTCTTGTCGTATGAGATTCCGGTTACTACGACGCCTTCCATGTCGAGTGTTTCATTTACCACCATTGTACCCTCGCTATCGTTAAAACTGCTTCTTACGTGAATTGGGATGTCGAACTTCATTCCGAAGAGCACCGACCTTGTCTGAAGTACCTTCGCTCCGGAACTGGCAAGTTCAAACATCTCCTCGAAGCTTATCTTTTTGATCTTCTTTGCCTTTGGAACTATGTTAGGGTCGGCTGTGTAGACTCCATCAACGTCGGTGTAGATCTCGCACACGAGACCACTCTTCGCATGCGGTTTCATTGCGGCCGCTATAGCCACTGCAGTGGTGTCGGATCCGCCCCGGCCGAGCGTCGTGATGTCACCCTGTTCATCGATTCCCTGGAAACCCGCAACTATCGCTATTGCTCCCTCTTTCAAGACGCTTCTCAGCTTCTGAGCATCGATGCGCTTAATGTGTGCCTTGGTATACGCTGAGTCAGTCACCAGTCTGACCTGGTGATTCTGCAAGGAACGCGCTTTGTATCCCATCGAAATCAGCGCCATGGATAGCAGAGCAGTGGAAACTTGCTCACCAGTGGAAACGAGGACGTCCAGCTCTCTCGGGTCGGGGTTTGGAACAACTGACTTTGCAAGGTCGATGAGACGGTTGGTTTCTCCGGCCATAGCACTGACGACGACAACTACATCATGCCCCTGTCTCTTCGCCCTCGCGACTCTGCTTGCGACGTTTCGAATCCTGTCGATAGTACCGACTGATGTTCCGCCAAATTTCTGTACGATTAACATATCACTGCTTTTTTTACTTTTGAATTAAATTCAGAACATCAGCCAGCACGGGCTTCGCTCGGAGAGGAGGTGGAACATCACGTGACGCCGTGTCCGGATCTTTTAGTCCGTTGCCGGTAAGTGTGCAGACCACCGTGTCTTTGTCCGTGAAATAATTCCTGGCGACCAGCCCCTTCAGCCCGGCTACCGAAGATGCTGAAGCCGGCTCGCAGAAAATTCCTTCTGTCGAAGCGATGAGTTTCTGCGCCGCAAGAATCTCCTGGTCGGTAACGAGGTCGATTTGTCCGCCGGACTCGTCTCGAGCCTGAACGGCTTGTTTCCAGCTGGCGGGATTGCCGATTCTGATGGCCGTCGCCACCGTCTCAGGGTGCTCGACGACTCTCTCACGAACGATAGGTGCCGCCCCTTCGGCCTGGAAGCCGAGCATCTTTGGCAGGGAAGTCCCGTGCCTAGCCGCCCATTCGACATATCCTTTCCAGTACGCTGTAATATTCCCCGCGTTCCCGACAGGAAGGGAATGATGCGTCGGCGAATGCCCCAATGCCTCGATGATTTCGAAGGAAGCTGTTTTCTGTCCCTCGATCCTGTAGGGATTTATTGAGTTGACGACCACGACTTTTGTCTTCTCGCCAATTTCCCTGACTATGCGGAGAGCGTCATCAAAGTTTCCATCGATCTCTATTACCTTTGCGCCGTAGATCAGCGCTTGCGCGAGTTTGCCAATGGCAATTTTTCCCTTTGGAAGGACGACGAACGCCTTGAGTCCTGCCTTAGCAGCGTAGGCGGCAGCTGACGCCGATGTGTTTCCGGTGGAGGCGCAGATCACTGCCTCGGCTCTGTCAAGCACCGCCTTGGTGATCGCGACTGTCATTCCGCGGTCCTTGAAGGAGCCAGTAGGATTGGCCCCCTCGAATTTCAGGAGGATCTTGCACGGTGCGTGAAGCTCTCTCCTCAAATTGTCTGCCTCAATCAAGGGGGTATTGCCCTCAACAAGAGTCGCAGGCTCCACATCTCTGGGCAAAGGGAGGTATTCCCAATATCTTGATATTACTCCTGAGTATTTCATGTTTTCAGTTTCAGTTGCCTGATAATTTAATATGAATCAATTTAATGATTATTTGTCTTTGAATGGGGTTCAATTTTGTCTGAGTAGGAATGAATCAGAACGTAAGCACAATTTTTCCGAAATGTCTTCTTGACTCCAATATCTCGTGAGCCTTCCGTACCTCAGTATACGGCAACTTGCTGTCTAACACCGCCTTGAACTTCTTTCTTTCCATTAGGTCCAGCATTGTGAACAGCCTGCTCTTGCTTCCCATCATGCTCCCGTATACTGTCAGTTGTTTGGAGAAAATATATCTAAGGTCCGTTATTGCCTCGAATCCGCTCGTGGCGCCACAGGTGACTATTCTTCCGCCGCGTCTTGCCGATAGGATGCTGTCGTTCCAGGTAACCTGGCCGGTATGCTCGAAGACTATATCGACGCCGCGCTTTCCGGTCAACCTTCGTACGCCGTCGATTATTCTCTCCGAATTGTAATTGATCACCTCATCTGCTCCGAGTGATTTTGCTTTGTCGAGTTTCTCGTTCGATCCGGCAACTGCAATTATCCTGGCGTCGAAGAGCTTCGCGATTTGAATTGCCGCTGTCCCGACTCCGCTGCTCGCTCCCATCACAAGCACTTCCTCGAGGGGCTGTATCCTCGCTTTCTCGACAAGCATCTGGTAAGCAGTAATGAAGACGAGTGAGGAGGCAGCGGCATCCTCGAAAGTGACTCCATCGGGAAGACTGATGATATTGTCTCGTCTTGCCGCGACGAATTCGGCATCGGTGCCGTCGCACTGCTCGCCCAGGATCTTGTATTCACGGCAAAGATTGTCATGTCCGCTGAGACACTGCTCGCACTTTCCGCACGACGTCGCCGGGGAGATGAGGACGCGGTCGCCCGCTTTCAAATCGGTTATATCGCTTCCAACCTCGACGACTATGCCGGCGCCGTCGGAACCAAGGATCATAGGGAGGGGCAGGGAAAGATTTCGCATTCCGACGCGAACCCAGACATCGAGATGGTTCACCGATGTGGCCGCGATTCTCACTATTGCTTCGTTGGATTTTGGAGCAGGGACGGTGATTTCGTCGATGACTAGTTTGTCTATCCCACCGTGCTCATGAACTCGTATAGCCTTCACTTCATCCAACGAGCACTGAGCCGCCGTTGACGTTCAGAATCTCTCCCGTTACATGCCTTGCAAGGTCGGAAGCGAGGAAAAGAATGGGCCCGGCGATATCGTTGCCTGTCGGTATCCTTCCAAGAGGTATGGAGCGTCGGACTTCTTCTCTATAGGCGGAGTCGTTCAACGCCTCAGCGCTCATATCCGTGTCAACCCAGCCAGGGGCGACGCTGTTTACTCTGATATTGAACTGCCCGAGTTCGGTGGAAAGGCTCTTCGTGAGGGAAATTATCCCGCCCTTTGTGGCGGCATAGTGAGAATGGAATGCTTCACCGCGTTGGCCCGCCGTGGACGACAGATTAATAATCGAGCCTCCACCTTGTTTTTTCATTATTGGAACGACGTAATGGCAAAACAGAAACGTGCCTTTCAGATTGAGGTCCATCGTCCTGTCCCAGACACTCTCCGTCATCGTATCGATTTCACCATATGTCCAAATCCCCGCATTGTTCACAAGTACATCAATCCTGCCGAATTCTTTGTGGACGTCGTGAACGATGTTCCTGACAACTTCGTTCTTGCTGTTGTCGCCTTTGTGAGCTGCTCCCTTCCTGTTGAACTTCTTTATCTCATTAACTACTTCCTTGGCTTTCGAATCATTTCCTTGGTAGGTTATTGCGACGTTGGCGCCGGCTTTCGCGAACAGAACTGCTGTTGCAGCGCCGATGCCTCTTGAACCTCCGGTTACTATGACAACTCTGTCGGTTAAATCTATCATTTCCTTTTCCAAAATGTTTGAGTTTCTAATTGAAAATAAAAAAGGCGAGCTATTGTTCCAATAATTTGGCGCTTTTTGTTTACGAATGCCAACACGAGAAGGTTTGTCTCAGCACCTCGAACCGGGGGTACTGGCTCGATTTCAATAAGATTGATCGGAGCATGAATCCGTTTCCCGCCAC
>CAZRXH010000100.1:0-12294 GCA_964603995.1 uncultured Bacteroidota bacterium
CCAGGTTGACAGCAAGCGTCGTCTTGAAATCATGCGTAACCACAGTGCAACGCATCTCTTTCACGCGGCGCTCAGAAAAACTCTCGGCACACATGTTCACCAGGCAGGGTCACTTGTCGATCCTGAACATATGCGGTTCGACTTCACGCATCACAAGAAAGTGTCTCCCGAAGAGCTCCGTGAAATCGAACAGATCGTGAACGAGAAGATTCTCGAAAGGATCGAACTGACGCATCACAGAGATATACCCTACGATCAGGCGCGCAAGATGGGAGCACTCGCTTTCTTCGGCGACAAATACGGCGATAAGGTGAACGTCGTGCAGTTCGGTGACTTCTCGATGGAGTTCTGCGGCGGTACGCATGTCAGGAATACCAGTGAAATCGGATTGTTCAAGGTCGTGGCAGAATCCAGCATCGCCAGCGGTGTCAGAAGAGTCGAAGCCGTCACCGGCGGAGGAGTTGAAAAGGTCATCGAGACCTTGACTGCTCGCGCAGATGAGCGTGAACGGGAAAGAGACGAGCTTGTCGAGCGCATTAAGAATCTCGAGAAAGAGTTGAGCGGTTATCGCTTACGGACCGCAATGTTGGCGGCGGAACAACTCCTTCAATCTGCAAACAGTGACGGGACAGTGGAAGGCGTGAGAGTTGTTAGCGGCCTTGTCGAGGTCGATTCCGACGAAGAGTTGAAACAGGTTGCCGATTATCTGAAAGACAAACTTGGTAGCGGCGTAGTTGTGCTTGGAAGCAAGATCCAGGACAAGGCTATGTTTGTTTCGAGTGTTTCTTCCGATGTCATCTCGGAAAGACATCTGCATGCGGGAAAGATAGTAAACGAGGTTGCCCGCAAGGTGGGCGGCGGTGGCGGCGGAAGGCCGAATTTCGCCACCGCGGGCGGAAAGGACCACTCAAAAATTCGCGAGGCAGTGGACAGCGTAACCGAAATCGTGAGGCGGCTATTAAAATAGGAGGCCAATGAAAACTTTCGACTACCTGCTTGAAATCCGTGAGCGGAAGGGGGCTGGATTCCTGCTGCTTCTGGATCCCGACAAGCTTGCTAATCAAGAACTCGGAAGTATAGTAAATCATGCGCAAGATTCCGGGGTTGACGCATTCCTCGTCGGCAGCAGCCTGATGACGCGTGACACATTCGAAAAATTTCTCGGCGAGACCAAGAGATACGCAAAAGTCCCGGTGATAATCTTCCCGGGAAGCCTCTTCCAAATTTCAGGACAGGCTGACGCAATATTCTTCCTGTCCGTGCTCGCGTCGAAGAACGCGGATCTCATCGTTGGAAATCATGTCCATGCCGCCCCACTGATCAGGCAGCATGATCTCGAGACAATTTCCACGGCGTATTTGCTTGTGGAATCCGGGAAACTGACGACAGCGCATTTCATGTCCGACAGTTTGCCTATACCGAGGGATAAAGCCGAAATCGCCGCCGCTTTTTCGATGGCTGCGGAAATGTTTGGCTTTAAGCTCATCTATCTAGAGGCTGGCAGCGGAGCCTTGGCGAGTGTCCCGAAGGAGATGGTACAGGTCGTCTCGAAGGCGGTCAGGACACCTGTCGTGGTCGGCGGAGGGATAAAGAGTCCTGAAACTGCATATGAGCTTGCAAGTTCGGGAGCATCGTTCATTGTTACCGGGAATTTTTTTGAGAGAAACGGGAACTCGACGAAACTGAAAGACTTTGCGAGGGCTGTACACTTCAAACAACCGGTTCCGACCATAGTATAGTCGGGATCCCGAACACCAAAGAAAATAGATCGCGAAAGGAGCAATCGTTTAGTGGTAGATCGCACCAAGTTCATAAGGGAGTCTCTTGAAGAAAGCGCGGCAACGAAGAAGGCAATTTTGAATTCCTGCTTCGAGGATATCTCGCGAGCAGTGACAATCGTCAGGGACGCGCTTAAGAACGACAACAAAATCCTGTTCTGTGGAAACGGTGGCAGCGCTGCTGACTCGCAGCATATCGCAACGGAGTTTACGATACGCCTCAACCACGAGATAAAGCGAAAGGGACTTCCTGCGATCGCGCTCACGACCGACACGTCTGCACTGACAGCAGGCGGGAATGATATTGGCTTCGAGAACGTCTTTGCACGTCTTGTCGAAGCACTCGGCAGAAAGGGAGATGTCCTGGTCGGCATCTCGACGAGTGGAAATTCCGAGAACATCCTCCGTGCTGTAGACAGGGCGCACGAGAATGGAATGACGGTGATCGGATTGCTCGGCAAGGATGGAGGAAAATTGAAGCCGAAGTGCGATCTTCCGATCGTCGTTCCTTCTGACAATACTCAGAGAATTCAGGAAGGACACATCACCATAGGCCACATCGTGGCCGAACTTGCCGAGATGGAGCTCTACGGCTGAGACTCTTCTCACACACATAGATTCACAGGAGAGCAGGAGATGAAACTCAAGAAGCAGGAAATAGATTCGCGACTGTCGAAATTGTCCGGTTGGCAGATCGTTGAAGACTCGATTAGGAAGGACTTCAAGCTGAAAGATTTCTCGGAAGCGATGGGGTTCGTCGTCAAGGTCGCGCTTGAAGCAGAGAGGGTACAGCACCATCCGGACATTACGATCGAATACAATCGGGTCAGGATTGTCCTGACGACTCACAGCGAGGAAGGATTGACCGCGAAAGATTTCGACCTCGCGGAGAAAATTGAAAAGTTTCTCGGATCATAATTGAAGAGAAAACTTTCGAGCGTGGCCCAGGAAATCTCCGGCAGATAACGCGGACACACGCTGATGTGTATCTGCGCGTGTCTGCAAGGTCAGCGAGAAACTACCAAAAGGACTCTCATAGCATAATGGAAAAAGAAAAGATTGTCGATCTCTTCCGGTCGACCGGAGCTCTTCAGCACGGACACTTTCGTCTGACAAGCGGGCTTCACAGTGCGGAGTATTTTCAGTGCGCCAAGGTTCTGCAATACCCGCAACATAACGAGTTACTCTGCAGCGAGATTTCGCGCCATTTCCACGACGCAAGAGTTGATCTCGTCATCGCTCCGGCGATAGGTGGAATCATGGTGGGACAAGAGGTGGCACGGCAGCTGCGGGCCCGCGGGATTTTCGCTGAGCGGGAGGACAAGGCGATGTCGCTCCGTCGCGGATTTGAAGTGAAGCAGGATGAACGCGTTCTGGTCTGCGAAGACGTGGTCACGACAGGCGGGAGCGTGCAGGAAGTCGTCGACCTCGTGAAGGCGTGCGGTGGTACAGTCATCGGGGTCGCCTCGATCGTCGACAGGAGCCGTGAGCCGATAGGCTTCGGCGCGGAGTTCTTTTCACTGCTGAAAATGGAAGTCCCGGTCTATCAGCCAGAGGCTTGTCCGCTTTGCAGAGAGAATATCCCCATCGTCAAGCCGGGAAGCCGAAAAGTGGCTGATCCTGCAAAGCCCTGAAAAGGTACTTCGATGTCGCTTAAGATCGTCAGTCACAAGGTGGTTTACAGAGGCAAGGTCTTCAATACCGTTGTCGATGAGGTCGAGTATGAATCCGGCAATAGGTCGATTCGGGAAGTAGCCGAGCATCCCGGCGGCGCAGCCGTCCTGCCGGTACTCGACGACGGAAGAATAATCTTTGTGTATCAATATCGCTATCCGCTGAAAGAATATATTTATGAGCTTCCTGCCGGAAAACTTGAGCCCGGCGAGCCTCCGGAGGTTTGTGCACGACGCGAGCTGAAAGAAGAGACCGGCTACGATGCAGGCAAACTGGAAAAACTCACCTCGATCTATACGACCCCCGGGTTTTGCACGGAGAAGCTACACATCTTCATCGCAAAAGATCTGCGCGACGGAAAGCAGCAACTTGAAGAGGGAGAGTCAGGTCTTTCGCTGAAGTACATTCCCGCCGTGGAAGCCTTTGAAATGGTCAGGCGAAATGAGATTGTCGACGCGAAGACAATCGTGGGTCTCTTTTTCCTGGAGAAGCTTCTGAATACCTGATGCTCACCGCTTACGAAATAATCCGGAAGAAGCGCGACGGCCTGATTCTCTCGAAGGATGAAATACGATTCCTGGTGAGGGAATATACTTCCTATCGCATGCCTGATTATCAGGTTTCTTCCTTCCTCATGGCAGTCTTTTTTGCCGGGATGAGCGATGAAGAGATTCTCTATCTGACAGAGGCAATGATGGCGACCGGCGTGGTCGTCGATCTCGCTGAAATCCCGGGCTGCAAGGCAGACAAACACTCCACTGGCGGCGTCGGGGACAAGATTTCTCTTATTCTGGCACCACTGGCTGCGGCATGTGGAGTGAGAGTGCCGATGGTGTCAGGAAGGGGTCTGGGACATACGGGCGGAACAGTGGACAAGCTGGAATCGATCCCTGGGTTCAGGACCCGGATGTCGATTGACGAGTACAAGAGAATTCTTGCCGAAGTCGGAATCGTGATGAGCGCACAGTCTGAAGATCTTGTCCCGGCGGACCGCAAGCTTTATGCACTGAGAGATGTTACCGCGACTATCGAATCGATCCCACTCATTACGTCGAGCATAATGAGCAAGAAGCTCGCCGAGGGCATCGATGTACTTGTACTCGACGTGAAGGTCGGAAGCGGAGCCTTTATGAAGAAGGTGACCGAGGCGAGAAGCCTGGCGAAACAGATGGTGAAGGTAGGAAAGCTCTACGGCAAAAAGGTGGCCGCCTACCTTACCGACATGAACCAGCCGCTCGGCAGGGAAGTAGGGAACTGGAACGAGGTTGTCGAGTCAATCAGAGTACTCCGGGGGGAATCCGATGTTGCGGACGTGACTGAACTAACTAAGCGTCTCACTGCCGAGATGGTGGCGTTGTGTTCAGGAGAGAGCCTCATATCGACTGAGAAGCGCGTTGTGAAAGCGCTTAGCTCCGGAGCGGGCTATGAGAAATTCCTTGAAATGGTTCGGGCTCAGGGTGGTGACGTCAGCGTCATCGAGAAGCCCGAAAAGTATCCAAAGTCCCGGGTCGTCCGTGAAGTGAAGATTTCCAGAGACGGGTATGTCGCTTCAATCGAAACGTCCGCAATAGGGATGGCCGTGGTTAAGCTTGGCGGGGGAAGACTCAAGGTCGATGACACGGTAGACCCGGTCGTTGGAATCACTGTGTTGAAAAAACTTGGCGACAAAGTTTCGCGCGGTGATGTCGTCGCGCTTGTACACGCTAATGATGACGATCAGGCAAAATCAGCCGAAGAACAGATCCTGTCAGCCTACGGACTTTCCGCAAAGAAACCGCCAGAAATGAAGTTGATCAAGGAGAGAATTGCATGAAGAAGATTGTCATGTACCAGAAGGCAACATGCGGCACATGCAAGAAAGAAAAGGAATACCTGTCAAAGGTGAAAATCTCCTTCGATGAATTGGATATAGTGAAGAACCCGCCCTCAAGGAAGTTTCTCGAAGAGAACATAGATGCGAATAATCTCGACGCCTATGTCAACAAGCATTCAAAACCTTATCGGGATTTCAACCTGGCGAAGAGGAAAGTGAGCAAGTCCGAACTGATCGACCTGATGCTCAAAGACCCGAATCCCATCAAGCGTCCTATCCTGATAGTCGGTGAAAAAGTCTATTTCGGCTACAACGAAATCTGACGGGAGAGTCTTGAAGAAGAAGCCCATCCTATTACTAGCGGCGGCAGCGATTGTCGCTTTTGCAGGATACGCTCACACCTGCAGGGCGGCACAGTCACCGAACTCTCACGACAAGATGGAATCCATGATGGACTCAACCATCGAGGAAACCTACAATTACAGGTTCGGCCGCGCGCTCGCGATCACGGACACCATGATTGCCATGTATCCGGAGAGGCCGGAGGGCTATATCTACAAGTGCGGTATTTTTTCCAAGATGCTTGTGGAAGAGTGCTTTCAATCGCCGGACAGTGTATGGTCTCTATACAAACGACTTGTCGATAAAGCCTGTGAGCTGTCAAAGAAGAAGGTTGAATCCGAGCCGGACGATGTTACGGGGCTGTTCCACTATGCGAGTGCTTTGGTTTACCGATCCAGATACGAAGCCGCAAAGAATGACTGGATCGGCCTGATGACTGACGGAGTGAAGAGCAAGAAAGTACTGGAGAAAGCCATAGGATTGGATCCGCATTTCTATGACGCATATTCAGGAATAGGGGCATTTAACTATTACGCCGCGCACCTTCCATGGTATCTCAAACCGGTTGCCCTCGTACTCGGAATCAACGGGAACGAAGAAGAAGGTATCGCGGAACTGAAGAAGGCCGCCCAGTTTGGAGATTACTCGAAAGCCGAAGCCGCATCTTTTCTTGCCGACATCGTGTGTAAGGATAAGAAGAATTACCCTGAGATGGTGAGACTGGCCCTTGCGCTTCACAGGCAATATCCGGGTAACCTGGATTTTGTCCGCACTCTCTGTCTCGCGTACTACAAACTTCATGACTATGACAGCGTCATTCGATACTCGGATCCGACTCTATCAAAGTACAAATCCAGCAACTCAGGCCGCTTCCTGAGTCTGGCATATATTCTTTTCTATAGAGGAGAGTCATACATGGCGCTGAAGATGAACTACCCCGGCGCAATTGCAGACTACAGCAAGGCGATCGAGATGGGGGAGCCGATTGCTTTGGCATCCATGGCATACTATGGAAGGGGTTCGCTATACGAACGTCTTGGGATGAAATTGAAGGCAGTATCCGATTTCGAGACGGCGATAAGGTTGAACGGCGATGATAACGCCTGCAGACTGGCTCGTGTCGCGCTCGACACCTTGAAAATCCGCTAATCTCCTCCTGATGACCTGTCCTTTAAATTCGGTGGAGGACGGTCTTGATGGGGCTGGAATCATAATTGCGAAAATCGTGTTTCAATATTTATGAAACCAAATATAGGTGACAAGGCTCCCGATTTTGAATTGCCGTCGACGGGAGGGAAAACATTTCGCCTCGGCGATAGCCTCAGAGACGGGAAACTAGTTTTGTATTTCTATCCGAAGGATTTCACACCGGGATGCACGGCGGAAGCCTGCGGGTTCAGGGATGAGTTCGACGGACTGAGGGAATCCAAGCTGAGAGTGTTCGGCATCAGCACCGACACGATTGAAAGTCATGAGCGCTTCAAGAGCGAACACCGACTCCCGTTCGACTTGCTTTCGGATTCGGAAGGAAAAGTGTCGCGCCTCTTCGGGGTTTTCAACCGGCTTTTCAAGATCGCCAACAGAGTTACATTTATCATCGATCAGGATGGGACAGTCCTTTCGGTAACGAAGAGCATGTTCTCCCCGAAGTCTCATGTAGACGCCGCGAAAGAAGCTGTCGTCAGATAGAAATCGAATACCCTCATGGGCTATGACGGGGAGATCACCGAGGCGATTGACGAGATAATAAGCGGGAGGAACGTCAAGAGATTCGTGCACGATCTTCACTTGGACGGCCGGAACCTGGCGAGACTTTTTGCTGAACGTCTGCTCAATGCGGGATTTGTCGAGTCAACGGTCGGTGAAGTAGATATCGGATTCGACGAGCGAGTGGCAGCATTCGTTGTTCGCGATTCGAAGGCGTATTTCGGATGGGTTTTCAAGGAACGGTTCACCGAGAAGAAGCACAGGAAGTTGTTTGGAAGCGTCGCAAGAAACACAAAAGGCGACTGGGCAATTCAGATCCCTTCGAACAGCCGTGAAAAGATATTCGTGCGCTGCTCAGAGAGATTCGAGATGGAGCTCGATGGCAATTTCGTCCTTGAATAAACTCAGAGATTCTTCTTGATTACTTCCAGCATCTCATCGTGAATTACGCCGTTTGAGAGAACAATATCTCGCTGGTAGATCGAATACTTTTCACCTTTGAAACCTGTTACCTTGCCTCCAGCTTCCGCTGTAATCAAGACTGCGGCAGCGGTATCCCAGGGATGGAGATTGACCTCCCAGAAACCATCCAGTCGCCCGGACGCGACATAACAGATATCCAGCGCGGCGGAACCGAGGCGTCGAACTGCCTGAGCCTTCACAAGGAACTCCTCAAAATGCTGGACGCAATTGAAAGGATTATTTCTAACGTCATAGGGAAAACCTGTCGCCAGCATCGCCCTTTCGAGATTATCAGTGGTGGTTACATGAAGTCTCTTTCCGTTGAGATAAGCCCCACCGCCTTTTTCTGCCGAAAAGAGCTCGTCGAAATTCGGGTCATACACCGCGCCAGCAACAATCTCCCCGCTCCGTTCAACGGCGATCGAGACACAATAGACCGGAAAGGCGTGCGTGAAATTCGTTGTGCCGTCCAACGGGTCAATTATCCACCTGTATTCTGATGTCGGCGATGACGCACCGCTCTCTTCAGCAAGAATGCCATGGTCGGGAAAGTTCTTTTGGATGAACGTTTTGATCATCGCTTCGGAGCTCTTGTCAATATTCGTCACCAGATTTGTAAACGAACCCTTTTCTTTTATCTCTGAAATCTTTCCTTCATTTTCTTTTAAGAATGCCCCTGCTTCTCTTGCTATCTCAACTATCTTGTCGAGCATATTGTCCTTTTTTATCCAATTTAAGAATTGTCGGTGAAATAACTGAGGAGAAACTGCAGCGGTTATGTGTTTTGGAGACCGATCATGGCATTTGAAGACAAGTTACTTTCGCGTTTGATTCTCAGCCATCCACGAAATATATTTCGAACGTGATTGAAGGAGTACCAACAGTTCCTACGAGAGAGGATGCACTTTCGCTTCTTTATGAGTACACGAAGACGGACAGCCTGCGAAAGCATGCTATGGCCGTCGAAGCGGTGATGTGTGCCTACGCCAGAAAGTTCGGAGAAGATGAGTATCTGTATGGTCTGGCAGGACTCCTTCATGACTTCGATTATGAGATGTACCCGAATGCCGATCAACATCCATATGTGGGCAACAAGATACTTGAAGAAAAGGGATACCAGGAAGCCGTGAGGCAAGCGATAATGGGACATGCTCCTTACACGAACGTTCCCAGAGAGACAAGAATGGCGAAATGCCTTTTTGCGTGCGATGAACTTTCGGGATTCATCATCGCCATAGCTCTGGTTCGCCCAACAAAGCTTGAAGGGATGGAGGTATCCTCAGTGAAGAAGAAGCTCAAGGACAAAGCGTTCGCCCGAAGCGTGAGCCGCGATGACATACGCAACGGAATCGTCGAACTCGGGATTCCGGAAGCTGAGCACATCTCTTTTGTCATACGGGCACTTCAGGAGAATGCAGCAATCTTAGGAATGGTCTGATGGCAAAAGTCACTGCAATTGTGAATGACCTCATCTTCATGACGAAGATAAGGAACACGGCAGAATACTTCGGTCTGTCTGTTGCGTTTGTGGGGAGCGAAGGACAGATAGACCACTACCTCACCGGATGCGAGCTCATAATTATCGACCTGGAGAATGATTTCGTGGATTCGCTCAATCTCATAGAACGACTGAAGCAAAATCCGAAAACCACGTCCATTAAGACGATCGGGTACATGTCGCACGTCAACACACCGCTTCGTGCGCAAGCCATTGCCGCCGGCTGCGACGGGGTGCTGTCCCGTTTTGAATTCAACTCGAATGTGAGAGAAATTCTGCAGGCGGCGTGCTGTTAACCTTACCTGCGAGTGTTAGGAAGTCCCCTTTAGAACAGCGTCACCGCGTATCCTGCTGATGAACGGAATTCCCGCCGTATCCTTGGTCGTGTCCGTCTACAATAGGGCGAATGTTGTCCGCCTTTTTCTGGCGGCTGTCAACAGACAGTCATTCAAGGACTACGAAGTAATCATAGCTGACGACGGGTCGGGTCCTGCTGTCAAAGAAGTTGTCGAGGAGTCTCGAAAGCTGTACCACTTTCCAATCGTGCATCTCTGGCATGAAGACTCCGGCTGGCGTAAGAACCGCATTCTCAACAGCGCAATTCGCACATCGAAGTCAGAGTATCTTGTGTTTGTGGATGGTGATTGTCTTCCGGGAAAAGACTTCCTGCTGGATCATTGGAGTGAACGTGAAGAAAGCAGAGCCCTTCTTGGTAGGCGAGTCGAAATGAGCGAACGCTGGGCGCGAGCTTTGACGTTAGAGAGAGTAGCTTCCGGCAGGTTTGAACGCATTGGTGTTCGGGAGTTGGTCGATGGTCTCAGAGGCAAAGCACTCAGACTGGAGGACGGCATAAGGATAAGAAACAGGTTACTTCGCAATCTGTCAATCCGGAAAGCGGATCGGATTCTGGGAAGTAATTTTTCTCTGCATAAGAAGGATATCGTAGCGATAAACGGATTTGATGAATCATATGACGGCCCCGGCCACGGTGAAGACTCGGACATTCAGTATCGCCTGTCGCTTATCGGGGTGACGGGAAAGTCGCTTCGCAATCTCGCCGTGCAATATCATGTCCATCACTCGAGAACCATTCCATCGGATAAATCGTTAAAGAGATTTGAAGAAGTAAAAAGATCCGGTAATCCTATATGCAAAGCCGGATTGGAGCGGATCGAGTAGGCCGGTTAACGCGTTGCTGTTTTGCCGGTGGACTTGCGGACATGGCATCATCACAAATTCTTGGAGTAAGACGGATGTTTGGATTAAGAGGCAATTCAGATATAGAAATCTCGGCGGCGGATCTAAAGGAGAAGCTCGACAAAGGAAAGGACGTGTTTATCCTGGACGTCCGGGAGCAGGGAGAGTACAACTTCTGCAACCTGGGAGGCTACCTTGTACCGTTGAGAGACCTTCCGAAGCGCATAAATGAGCTCGACTCAGACCGTGAGATAGTTGTAATGTGTCATTCCGGGGGGCGCAGTGCGAGAGCGGTTCAGTTTCTCCGGCAAGCAGGCTTCTCGCGTGCAAGGAACCTGTCGGGCGGGATAGACAGATGGGCGAGGGAAATAGACCCGAACATGCCGAGATATTGATCTATCTCTGAATCGTTGATCGGTAGAATTCTTCTGACTCTTCAGTTAACTTGAATCGTTAATCTGAAAGTTTTCTGATGAGAATAGTTTTCATGGGAACGCCGGATTTCGCGGTACCCTCGCTGAAGGCGGTCGTCCAGGCGGGCTACGAAGTAGCAGCGGTTGTGACAAATCCTGATGAGCCGCAAGGAAGGGGATTGAAGTTGCTTCCGCCGGCAATCAAGAGCGCAGCAGAAGAATTTGGGCTACCTCTGCTTCAGGTCGACTCGTTGAAGGATCCGCAATTTATCAGTACCCTAAATAAGATCCAGCCTGATCTTATTGTGGTGGTCGCCTTCAGGATTTTGCCGAGGGAGGTCTTCACCATACCAAAGCTTGGCACGTTCAACCTACACGCTTCACTTCTGCCTCGTTACAGGGGAGCCGCGCCGATAAACTGGGCGATAATAAACGGCGAGCGCGAAACCGGAGTCACTACTTTCTTCCTGGATGAGAAAGTGGATACCGGCAGGATTATTCTTCAGAAGAGAACCGAGATCGGAGAAGATGAGACAGCAGGAGAACTGGCGAAGCGGCTTTCGTTGATAGGCGCTGAGGCAGTGATCGAGACCGTGAAAGCCATTGGAAGTGGAAGTGTCAAGGTTATCGAACAGGACGGGACGCTCGCGACGAAGGCGCCAAAGATTTCCAAAGAAGATTGCCTGATAGAGTGGAACAAGCCGGCGAGAGATGTCCATAATTTCATCAGAGGGTTTTCGCCTGAGCCAGCCGCATTCACTTTCTTGAACCAGAAGCTGTTGAAGGTTTTTCGAACCCGGCTGATCGGGGGAAAGCCGTCGGTCCAGCTTGGAGAAATAACCGTGGAAAGCAGCAGAATATTCGTCTCGTGTGCTGATGAGGCACTTGAAATACTGGAGCTGCAGCTTGAGGGGAAAAAAAGACTCGTCGCGCAGGACTTCGTCAGGGGAGCACGTATCGAGCCTGGCTCGAGACTGTCGAGTAGCAGAAATTAGTCCGGCTTCTTGTCTGTTGTCGAGGGCTTTTCAGTCTTGGGAGTGGCGGCAACCGGCTCAGTCTTCTTTGGTGATCCATTGCCGTTAGTTGTAGCCGGGGAAGAGCTTGATTTCTTATAGTCGGTCAGATAAAAGCCAGAACCCTTGAAGATAAGACCGGCACCGGGGCCGATAAGGCGCTGTACTTTTCCGCCGCACTTTGGACACTCATCGAGGGGATCATCACTCATTGATTGAAACTCTTCGAAAACGTGGCCGCAATTCTCGCACTTGTATTCGTACGTTGGCATCGTTACTACTCCATGTTCCCTTTTTCGATAAACTAAATTTAGAAAATCCTTGGTGAATTTTCAATCTGCAGCTTTGTAAACCACACGTGGGAGCCATTTGTTCCTTTCAGTTTGATGAAGGTTCG
>CAZRXH010000101.1:0-12240 GCA_964603995.1 uncultured Bacteroidota bacterium
GGCTGAAGAACTAGTTTGTTTTTGGATCTCGATTTCGTAGACGCTGGGAATGAAACTCTAAAATCTAAATCCTAAACAATGTTCAAAACACTAAATCCGAAAGTTCAAAGGCTCTTCGTTTAGAATTTCATCTCTTTAGGATTTCGTGTTCGGAATTTTCTCCAATGAATCAAGGAATCTCTTAACACTGAGGGCACATGAGAAAGAAAATCATCGCAGCAAATTGGAAAATGAACAAAGATGTGAATGAGACTTCGGAGTTCATCTCGGCGTATCAAAATGAAATGAAGAATGTGGAAAGTGCGGCGGAGGTTGTGATCTGTCCGCCATTCATTGCGCTGCACGCAGCGGCGAAGCTTCTCCAGGGGACACCGTTCAAGCTGGGAGCACAGAACCTGCATTTCGAAAACGATGGCGCGTTTACGGGCGAGATATCTGCCAGGATGTTGAAGTCCCTGGGAGTGCATTACGTAATCATCGGTCACTCAGAACGGAGACAGTTCTTCGGTGAAACAGATGAGATAGTGGCGAAGAAAGTAAAGAAGGCGCTCTCATCGGACCTGAAGGTGATACTCTGCATCGGCGAGTCGCTCGAGGAACGCGACGGTGGTGTCACCGAGAAAGTGCTTGAACGCCAGGTGAAGGCGGCTCTTGACGGTTTGACCGAACAGCAGCTGGCATCTTTAGTCATAGCCTACGAGCCAATCTGGGCAATCGGGACCGGCCGCAACGCGACTCCGCAGCAAGCCGAAGATGCTCACGCATTCGTCAGGTCGACAGTCGCCGGGATGTTCGGCAAGGACACAGCGTCGGCGTTGACGATCCAATACGGTGGAAGCATGAAGCCGGAGAATGCTGCCGAGCTCCTCTCGCAACCCGACGTCGACGGCGGACTCGTCGGCGGCGCGAGCCTGAAGGCGGATTCATTTGCCAAAATCGTGAAGAGCTCACGAAAATAAACCGGGACAGCATACTGGTGACACAGATCGGACAGATTTTCACGGACAAAGATATTAATATGAAATCAGTGAGGATTTGTCTCGTCGGCATAGTCAGTGTGCCATCTTCTGGCGCGTCAGGATTCGGCCGTAACCTGCGGGAAACGGCTTGAGGTGGTCGCTGCACAATTGACACGATGTCCACTGCCAAGTACGTTCTATTTTTCCTGGCATGCCTGGTAGCATCGTCGAATCTCTTTGCGCAGTCAACTTCTGACTCCATAGTTGTTCGCATAGCATCGCCCGACTCAACCGTTCGACTTCCTGCGAAATATATTATCCAGAATTCCGAGCGTGTGGTCTGCGATTCCGTGGTCCTTAAGCGCGGAGTAGACTACAACATCGACTATACGACCGGGGTTATCAGCTTCGATTCGAGCAGCGCATTCTTCCGCACGAGAAAAGACTCAGCATATTCTATAGGGGTCTCCTACCGAAATTTCCCATTCAACCTGCCGACCGAATACACACGGCACATAACAATAGTGAAGTACGATACGTCGACGAAGCAGAAGATAGTGATGATAGAGCAAAGCGCTCCCTTGACCCCTTCCGAAATGTTCGGGAGCAACATCCGGAAAAGCGGAAGCATAGTTCGCGGAATCACCATAGGCTCGAACCGCGACTTGACCGTCAACTCCGGATTCAGGATGCAGCTCGATGGGAAGCTCACCAAAGATGTAGAGGTCACTGCGGCTCTCACCGATCAGTCGAGCCCCATCCAGCCGGAGGGAAACACGAGAACACTCCAGGAGTTCGACAATGTCTTCGTCAACATCAAGTCGCCGCACATCTCCGGCACACTCGGAGACTTCAGTCTCACCGAGAGCGGTACCGAGTTCGGCATCATTAACCGGAAACTCCAGGGCGCCATGGGGGTCGCCAACTACGGCGCGACGACGATTATGCTAAGCGGTGCTGTCAGTACAGGAAAATTCAGGACGCAGCAGGTGGCGCCGATCGACGGAAGCCAGGGGCCGTACCAGCTTGTCGGAGACAACGGAAGCCCGGACATCATCGTGATAGCCGGGACCGAGAAAGTTTACTTAGACGGAGTCCGCATGGTCCGCGGCGAAACGAACGACTACGTGATCGATTACTCGAACGCACAGATCACCTTCACGCCCAAACACTTGATTACGAGTCTGAGTCGCATCTTCGTGGAATTCGAATACTCGAACGGCGAGTTCCAGCGGACATTCGCGGGAGGCGCGGCCCAAACAAAGCTTGCGCATGGCAAGCTCGAAGTCGGCGTGTCTTATTTCCAGGAAGGTGACGACCCCAACTCCACCTTCGGCATCTCGCTGGCCGATTCCGACAAGGCACTTCTCAACGCGGCGGGAAGCAACAGGCTCGCGGCATCGCACAGCGGCGTGACGTATGTCGGACGCGATTCGATCACCGGCATCGGCAAGGGACAGTACATGCTCGACTCGACCACCGTCGCCGGGAAACCTTACTATTACTACGCCTTCGTTCAGCCGACTGACACCGTCGATCTCGTCAACGCGGTTTACAGCGTAGCCTTCTCGCAGATGGGAAGCGGAAAGGGAGATTACCAGTCAGTCGGGTTCGGTCAGTTCAATTTCGTCGGGCCAGACCAGGGCGATTATGCTCCCATCGTGATTCTTCCGATGCCGCAGTTCCAGCAGCTCGCCGACGTGAGCACAAAGTACAGGTTCAACCAGGACGGTATGGTCAGTCTTGAATATGCAGCCAGCAGCTTCAATCCGAACAGGCTCTCTTCGCTTCCTGGAATAATCTCCAACGGATACGGCATGAAGTTCGGGCTTGACTATGCACCGAAGCATATCCGGATCGGTGACGCAGACATTGGTGCGCTGACATTCAACGAGATGACCCGGTTCGAAAACAAGAACTTCGTTCCGATGGACAATACGAATGACGTCGAGTTCAACCGTGAGTGGGGAATCGACACTCTGACTGCGGCCGATGAGCTTCTCAACCAGGCACACATCGATTTTTCTCCGGCATTGAAAAAAACGAAACTGACATTAGGGGGAGACATCGGAAGGATTACCCGCGGAGCAGGCTTCAGCTCGGGAAGATATTCCGGTTTCTTCAGTCTTGGCAAGGAGCCGAGTCCGAAGGGGCCGGTAAACTGGATGCCGACTGTCAACTACCAGGCGACCTTCATTGACAGCAAAGATGACGCCTTATCGAACTTCGGCAAATGGTTCAGGCAGCAGGGGACGATTCAACTCTCGTTCTGGAAACTCACTCCTGGGTTCAGGTTCGACTCGGAAGACCGGCGGCTTGCGACCACAGGAACCGATTCTCTCTGGACAAACTCCTATCGCTACATCGAATACGGACCCAGCCTGTCGCTAATGGCTTTCTACAACTTCGATGTATCAGCGCAAATGTTTGTAAGAAACGAGAGCGGAATCATAGGCGGAGAGCTATTGCCGTCGTCAAACTCCGTCACCGACCAACTCTCGCTCAAGCTGACCGAGTGGAGAAATTTCACCTCCAACCTGACTCTGGCATATCGCAAGAAAACTTACACCGAAAGCTTCCGGAATCTGGGTAACTCAGACAATGAGTCACTCCTGTCAAAATGGGAGACCAATTTCTCGCCTTTCAACCGCGGGGTTGAAACGAACCTTTTCTACCAAGTGGGCACAGAGCGCGCGGCCCGGCTCGAACAGATTTTCTGGAAAGTCCAGCCCGGACAGGGACAATACAAATGGGTGGACGGGAATCATAACGGCCAGGTCGATATCACGAACCCCGCAGACTTCCAGCAGGTCAACTTCGACGGCGACTACGTTCTTCTCACCCGGCCGACCACGACTCTCTATCCGGTTGTCGACTTGAAGACGAATGCCAGGCTGGCTCTGACGCCCGAGCGCTTCGTTAAGAACGACGGCAGCATCACAAACACCGTCCTGCGCGCTCTCTCTTCGGTCACGTTGTGGCAGATCGCGGAGAACAACCAGACCACAAACGTCGGCGACATCTACCTCCTCCACCTGTCGAAATTCCTGAATGACAGCCTGACGGTCAGCGGCGCACAGGTGTTCCAGCAGGATGTTTACGTCTTGCAGAACAACCGCGATTTCTCTCTTCGCCTGAGATTTCTCCAGAACAAATCGCTGAGCCAGTATTCGATAGCGACGGAGCGTGGATACCGCCGCGAGCAAAGCCTCAGGCTGAGAACGAAGCTGACGGACACTTTCTACGAGCAGCTGGACCTTTCATGGAGCGACAACGATGTCTATACGACTTATACAGACCGCGCGCACCAGATCGGTTCGAACAGTATCTCCTCCGAGCTTTCTTATCGTCCCAACATCAACGTCGAATCATCCTTCAAGCTGCAGATCTCCAAGGCGGTGGATGCTTCCCGGGCCGACCTGACCGCCTCGATGAATTCCGAAGTCGTCAACGTTGCATATTCAATACTATCGAGAGGGCGCATGACAGTCCAACTGGAGCGCGACGAAGTCGCCATCGGCAACCAACAGCCCAATGTTTACATGCCCTTCGAGCTCACGCAGGGATTCCTTCCAGGCCAGACTTACATCTGGGAAGTCGGGTTTCAATACCGGATCAATTCATTCATACAGGCGAATGCAGACTATTCAGGGAGAAGCGAGGCGGGTGGAACACCGATTCATACCATGACGGCAGAAGTGAGAGCATTCTTTTAACGATCGACCGGGATGCGGACGCCCCGTAGGTTTGAAGGGTATCTTCAGCACCGCAACGGTTGAAATTGTGAAAGCGGCACTTCAGTCAAACACAGGGGGTGCCAATCTCCTCATCACAGGGGACGCAGGCCGTGAAAATCTACTTAAAGGGATCGAGGAGCTTTACAAAAAGCTCTATTACCTCGACAACAAAAGAGAATGGACGGCTAAAGTAGGCTAGTCGTTTCTTTTTTTGAGAAGATTTACGAGGTTGACAAATGGCTTTTCGCAAAGCCTCAAGTATCTTGAAGCCGCGATTGCCTTGCACTTCTTGCACTGTAACTTTATGCGCATTCACGAAAGCCTTAGAGTCACTCCGGCAATGGAAGCTGGAATCAGCAAGCATTTAATTAGTTGGGAAGAGTTCTTGAGTTACGAGCAAGAGAGAATGGCGGCATAATGAACACCGTGTCCCTCTCTTGACAAACCCATCAGATAACCATATATTTTCCAGTGATAAATGCACTAAAGAGCTTGTTTTAAGCGATATTGAAGATGTTAGGGCAAATTTCCGATATAGTAGAGTAGACAGTGGAATTTAGTGTACGATCTTCCCGTTAGTAATTAAGAGCATACTCAGCGAACACAACCTCGGAGGATGGGTTTCCAATGCCAGATGATAATAATGCGGTAGATTTCTCACCGATTAAATTAGGCGTGAAATTAAAGTATCCAGAGAACCTCGAATCCAAGTTCGCGACTAATGTTGTCATCCAGCAGCAACAAGACTTTTTTACGATATCTTTTTTTGAAGCTTTTTTACCGCCAGTGATTGTTGAGGATCCAAAAGAGCTAAAAAGAGTTTTAGAGACGATGAACGCAGTTGATGGCACGTGTGTATCTCGAATTATATTGACTCCGTCTAAGATGATGGAATTTGCGGACGCTCTCAATAAAAACATTGAGGTCTACAAGAAAAATCTGTCGCACATCTTAAATAAGGGGCAATAATATGACGATGGAATTAACACCAAGCTGCATCAGTAATTCATATATTTCCGCATTCGTGCGCAACAATTTTACTGTAACGCAAACAATAAAAGTTATTCCGGCAGTGGACACAGAGCATATTGTCGGTGGTTGCTTTATTGAGTCAACTCAGTTCCCAACCACATCAATTCAGGAGCATTCAGAAGCATTTGCGATAATGCTTGCATCGGAAGATGTGTTAGGAAGAGACTGGAATGATCCTGAAGAGGACGAGGTTTGGGCAGATTTGTAGGAGGGGATGTCGTTGTTATACCTTTCCCGTTTTCAGATCTAAGCGGAGATAAAAAACGTCCCGCGTTAGTCGTTGCCCCTTTGAACGGGGATGATGTTATCCTTTGTCAAATCACTTCAAAGCAAAAACAAGATGGTTACGCTATTCCGCTAATCAACACCGATTTTTCAAATGGTTCCCTTCGTCAAGATTCTAATATTAGACCCAATAGGCTATTTACAGCAGATTCTCACAAAGTTCTCTCATGCGCTGGCCGTATCTCTTTGCCTAAATTAGACGAAGTACGAGAGAAGATCTGTGAGATTATATATCGTTAGTCCCTAAATTTTACTCCCCTTTTTAAATCAACTCGTAATCCCCTCAATTTCAAACTGAGCCATCCCGTCTCAAATTGAGCCAGTATTCGAGTTTGTTTCTTCTATTGTGACTAGTTAGATTCGGACAACGTTCCTTGCACAAGGCGGGCTTGTGAAGCGGTTCTCAGGAACCCGCATGTGTCCGGGTAAGAGGCGGCCACAAGTGAACGAATAGTCTTGCCGGATATGTGTGCGGAGCGTTTTATTGGCGCTTAAAAGGGAATAAGTTGCTGATATAATAAATGTCAGGGGAATAGAAATGCGCCTCCGTTTGAGATTGCGGAGAATTCGGGATGGCTGCAACATACGCCTGAACTATAGCTATTGCCTTTCCGGGGCAATATACCGGTGGATTGAGGAATCGTCTCCCTCCTATGGTTCTTTTCTTCACGACCATGGTTATCAGGCGGAGAACAGTGTCAGGAGGTTCAAGCATTTTTGTTTTTCGCAACTGATGGTGGAGAGACGCAGGATAGACAGCAGGCGCGGGACCATGACGATAGTTTCCCCTACGGTCGATTGGTACATAAGCATGCCGGTTGAGGAAGCACTGCAACACCTTGTTGTCGGGATATTCGAAAAACAGGAATTGTACATCGACCGGGAATACAACAGGTTTACAGTTGAACAAATCGAAACCCTTCCCGAACCTGCATGGGAAAGGAAGATGACATTCAGGATGCTTTCGCCGACGACTGTCTCAGTGCCTGATGTCAAGGACGAAAAGTTCGGTGCGCATTACCTGTTCCATGATGATCCACGACTGAGCGACTCCCTGCGGAAGAACATTCTGAACAAATACGAATCGCTCTACGGGGAAAGACCGGTCGACCAGGAATTCAGCTGTACACCCGACGATGCCTTTATAAAGGATGCTGAAAGGAAGGGAAGGAGGATCAGCAGGATGATCACCATAAAAGAAGGCCAGCCCGATGAAACCCGGGTTCGCGGGTTCATGTGTCCGGTGACGATCGAAGGGAATCCGGAGCTGATAAAGCTTGCGTATGAGAGCGGGCTGGGCGAGAAGAATTCGCTGGGATTCGGGATGATTGAATAGATGGAAAATAACAAAACGGCAAAATAGCTGGATGGCAGGAAGGAAGTCTTTGACAATCGTAAAAGAAAGGCGATCGTTTTCTCGATTCTCGGAAGGCATCGCGGAGCTGTTAGAAGCGGCGAGGAGAACTTCTGCTCGTGCGGTGAACGCTATCATGACTGCAACTTATTGGGAGATCGGGCGACGTATTGTGGAGTTTGAACAGGCCGGAGAAAAGAGAGCCGAGTACGGGTCGGCATTACTCAAGAGGTTATCTACCGATCTCACAGGACGCCTTGGGAAAGGATTCTCTGAAAGGAACCTCGAACAGATGCGACTCTTTTATAGTCTCTGGCCGAATTCGCAGACATTGTCTGCGAATTCTTCGACGGCCGTAATTACGGAAACACCATCTGCCAAATCATGTCCTAGTGTGAAGTCGAAAAGGCAACTAGCCTCCGCACAACGCGGATCTGATCGACTGGAATTGATTGCAGGGGCATTCCCTCTATCATGGTCTCATTACGTCCGGCTCCTTACTGTCGAAAACAATCAAGCAAGAACTTTCTATGAGGCCGAAGCTCTCCGCGGTGGCTGGTCCGTCCGGCAGCTCGACCGGCAAATCGCCACACAATTCTATGAGCGAACGCTCCTCTCTAAGGACAAAGCATCCATGCTTGCCAAGGGCAGCGAACCCAAAGCCGTCGATCGCACAACACCGGAGGAGGAAATCAAAGACCCGTACATTCTGGAGTTCTTAGGACTTAAAGATGAATATTCTGAAAGCAGATTAGAGGACGCCCTTATCCATCACCTGCAGAATTTCCTGCTGGAACTTGGAGATGATTTCACATTTGTGGGACGGCAGAAAAGGCTTCGTATCGGGACGGAGTGGTACCGGGTCGATCTTGTGTTTTTCCATCGCCGACTTCGTTGTCTGGTCATCATCGATCTGAAAGCCGGCAAATTCACCCACGCCGATGCGGGACAAATGCATATGTACCTTAACTACGCGCGTGAAAATTGGGTGCGACCTGATGAGAACCCGCCCGTCGGACTGATTCTCTGTACGCAGAAAGATGCGGCGGTTGCGAAGTACGCCCTGGACGGTTTGCCTAATAAGATCATGGCGGCCGAATATAAACTTGTCCTGCCTGACGAACGCATTCTTGTTGCGGAGATCGAAGAGACAAGAAAGCTTCTGCAAAACGAAGAAGAGTAAAGAGAAATGATGTATACCTTTTTGTTCAACAAACATCAGACGGCAGGATGACAAAATGGGCGAGATCGAAAAAGTTCTTGATCAGGTCATGAGATTATTGAACGGCGGACGGCCGGATGTCGCGATAAAGATCGCAAAGAGTACCGTCGGGAAATTTCCCGACGTGCCGTTGCTCCATGCGCAGATCGCGTCGTGTTATTCAGACATGGGAGATCAACAGCGCGCAATAGAGCAGCTCCGGAATGCGGAAAGTCTATTCGGCGATAATCACATAATCGAATCTTCATTTGCATGTGTTTATAAGAGACTCGCGCAATACGATCTCGCTGAAAAATATCTGCGGAAGGCGCTCTCCGTTACTCCTCCGGGCTCTCATCTTGCGAGGTCCAGCTATCTGAATACTCTTGGCGAGTTTCTGTGGCGAAGAGGATCGGGCATAGAGGCGGTCGAGACATGGAGAAAGGCCGTCGAAGAATACCCCGCCAACATGGAGGCAAAGTGGAATTTAGTGAGACATAAAATGCCCGGTTCGAACTGAAAGATGTGATTAGTAAGATGGAATTCCGGCATGATGGAAAGATGGACCGATGTGTAAATGAAAAACGGGCATGACTTGAGTCTAAACATCGCCGAATTCATGCCAAACATCGGAAGGTTGTATGTGAGCAATGAGGTTTTGGTATGAAGCATTGGACAGTTCAACACAATCAATAGCGCCAGGTCACCAAGCAATGGTGTTTTCACATGAAGCATTGTCAATTTCGCGTGAAGCATTGCTCATTTCACATGAAGCATTGGGAGTTTGCAGTCAAGCATTGAATGGTTGTACAAGAACATCGGCAGGTTTGAGTGAAACATTGTCAAAAGTGAGTGCCACAATGTCAATTTCTGACCGAGCAGCGGTCGTTTCTCGGCGAGCATTCATGAAAAGAGTTGGAAAACAGGAGAATCACGCCAATTGGATGTGCAATAGAGAGTGGTCTTTACAAGTCGTGCATCAATCACTAAATCGTAACTTAAAATTAGGAGTGCAAAATGAACAAAGGGCAGGAAGACAGGGCGACAATGCACAAGGCGGTCGATACGCTGCTGGATGAGAACGCCGAGAAGACCGCTGAAATTCCGGCATTCGAGATTACGAAGACTAAATTCAAGGCCGACGTGTCGGAGCTGAACGGGGAGCTGCTTTATTTTGACAACGCCATTGCAGGCAAAACGAAGTCGAAGTGGAATGCGGAGGATGATCTGATTTACACGCTGCTGCCGATCGCCTCCGCGCTGAAGGTTGTCGCGAAGCAGAAGAAGGATCCGGAGCTTGCGGAGAAAGTCAACATTTCCGAAACGTCTCTTCGCAGGATGAGGGACACGGAGCTCGTGACCAAGGGAAAGTCGATCCATGCCGAAGCGATCAAACTGGAGACGGAACTGGCCCCCTTCGGCAAAACGGCGGAGAGCCTTTTCGATCTCGCGGCAAAAGTTGACGCGTACGATAAGTCTATCGGCGGACGCGAGAGCAGCGTCGCTCAAAGAAAGGGGGCTCGCAAGGCTGTGTCCGATCTATTCGCAAAGGTTGACGATGACCTTGAGGACCTCGACAATCTGATGGAGCTCCTTAGAGCAAAGTACCCGGATTTTTACAACGAGTACAACGCTGCGCGAACCATCAAAGATACCGGCCGGAGGCACAGGCCGCCTGAGCCGGCGCCGAAAGAGGGGAATAGTGCATGAGTAATTGAGTGCAATAGTGAACGAGTGCAATAGTGACTGAGTAAATGGGTGCAATAGTGCAGCGTCCCGCCGAGCAGTTTCTGGGCTGTTGCACCATGATATCCGCCGGAAGGAAGTAGTTCAATAGTAAATGAGTTCAGTAGCGCGATAGTAATTGAGTTCAATAGTGCAATAGTAACTGAGTCCAATAGCGCAGGAGAAGCGAGTATGTGTTGCATGATTCTGTCTGTTGATTCAAGGGAGGACTGAGAGATGAGACTCTATTTTGATTTGTCGGCGAATAGGGAACCGGTGGTGCAAGATAGGAAAACAGATGAATAGTAATCTATACGGAAAGAAGTTTGCAGTGTTGACCGGCAAAGACCCGTTTGATTTTCAATTATCTGTCGCTGAAAATCTACTTAACGGAAGGAATGTTATTCTGCAAGCTCCAACTGGCGCCGGAAAAACATGGGCAGCGACGGCGCCTTTCATATTTGCGCGCCAAGAGAAATTGTTCTTTCCGAATAAGATGATATATTCATTGCCGATGCGCGTGCTCGCAAACTCGTTGTATGGCACAGTGGAAGGCCTTGTCAAGAAAGATGATTTAAAAGTAACTCTACAGACTGGGGAACGTCCAAACGACAAATATTTTTTGGATGGGGATATCATATTCACAACAATTGACCAAACACTATCGAGCTTGTTGAGCATTCCCTTGAGCCTGCCTATACGGCAGGCTAATATCAACGCTGGAGCTTTTATCGGGGCTTATCTGGTGTTCGATGAATTCCACCTCCTCGATCCAGAGAGATCTCTTTCCACATGGTTTCACCTACTGAAAATGCTGAAAGGAGTTTCGCCATTTTGCTTGATGACGGCGACGCTTTCTAAGTCGCTCTTAGAGGAGCTTGGGAGAGAGTTTGATGCGGAAATTGTTTCTGTCGATGAGAAGGAACTCCACCAGATACCCAGCCAGGCGTACAAGATTAGGAAGATTCAAACACAGTCGAAGATACTTGACGCTGAAGCAATTATTAATGAACATAAACAAGCAACACAGACAATAGTAATATGTAATCGTGTAAAGAGATGCCAGGAAATCTACCTCGAAATGAAAAAACGGAAAGAAGCTGGTGAGGCTCAACTTCACAACACGGAGATCATCTGCATTCATTCACGTTTTTTCGGAAGACATAGGACAAAAAAAGAGAATCGGATCAAGGAATTGTTCAAGCGAGGAAGCACGGCGGATGCAATCCTTGTGGCGACGCAAGTGATCGAGGTGGGACTCGACATTACATGCGACGTGATGCACACGGAGATTTCTCCGATCAATTCATTGCTTCAACGAGCGGGTAGGTGTGCACGGTTCGAAAATGAGAGCGGCGAGGTATTGGTTTACCCTGTCGTTGAGCCGCGACCAGATGATATAGATGAACAAGATGAAGATACGGAGACCGAACGTGCAAGACAGGGAAACCCGTATGCTCCATATTCAAAAGAGTTAAGTGAAACCACCTTGGAAGTACTTAAGAAAAGCGACGACGCGAACCTTGGTTATCTTCAAGGTCAAGAATTGGTAAATACTATTTTGACATCAAAGGAACTCGATGAGGTTCGCGGTATCCAGGCAAGCCAGCGTCGTGAGGACATTCAACGAGTTTGGGCTAAGCCTGAAAAAGCAGAAGCGAGCAGACTCGTGCGGCTTGTCGATTCTGTCTCAGTTATTCTCTTGGATTCCATCGACGGCGTCGAAAATCCGTATAGTTACGAGACAGTTTCAGTCCACAAAGGAACTCTGCTTTACGAGATGGCAAAACAAAATTTAGATGACTGGAAACTCAAGAAGGTACAGGAACAGGAAGATTCAAATTTTCTCGATAACGAGTTTCTCGAGAAAAGCGGTTTCATGCTTGTCGATCCTGATGACGATAAGGACGTCAGAAGACAATCTCTTCTTGCTGCAAACATTAGGTA
>CAZRXH010000102.1:0-11968 GCA_964603995.1 uncultured Bacteroidota bacterium
CAGTCCCCAAATCGTCTTTCTCCTTATTTTAGCCCCGTAACTGAGCGGATACGAAGCAGGTGAAGAAGGTTGTAGACTTTGACAGCATTTCAGGGTATTTTGTAATGCGTTTGGAGAGCATATTTGCAGGAGTCGCAAAAAATCCCTTGAGACTTTTGAACTCGAAAAACAATCCGCTGTACTTACTCTTATTTGCAGTAGGCAACAAGACCGGTGCTCCTACGGCATTGAGGATTGCTCAAGATATTTTGGGGAAGTGAAACTGATGGCTACCCGTTCTCAAATAGAATGGACCGAAATGACCTGGAACCCGGTGACAGGCTGTACAAAGGTCAGCCCCGGTTGTAAGTTCTGCTATGCCGAAAGAATGGCGCACCGCCTCAAGTTGATGGGGCAGCCTCATTATGCGAACGGGTTCAGGTTAACGCTGCATCCTGATTTTCTGGAATTGCCCCTGAGGAGGAAGCAGCCGAGCGTAATCTTCGTGAATTCCATGTCCGATTTGTTCCATGAGAAAATACCGATGGATTTTTTGTCTCAGGTGTTTCAAGTGATGAACCAGGCAAGCTGGCACGTGTTCCAGGTATTAACCAAGAGAGCCGAGTATCTTAGCTCTGTTGCTGACAAACTGCCGTGGTCGGAGAACATCTGGATGGGAGTGTCTGTGGAAAGCGAGAAGTACCTGTGGCGCATAGACCACCTGAGGTCTGTTCCTTCATCCGTAAGGTTTTTGTCCCTGGAGCCGCTTCTGGGGCCGCTACCCAAAATTGATCTGCACGGCATCGATTGGGTCATTGTCGGCGGCGAGTCCGGCCCGAAGGCGCGACCGGTGAAGAGAGAGTGGATAACCGAGATCAGGGATCAATGTCTCGAGGCAGGAACCAAGTTCTTTTTCAAACAATGGGGCGGCATGAAGAAGAAGCTTGCAGGGAGGGAGCTCGACGGAAGGACCTGGGACGAAATGCCTTCCCGCAAACCTGAGCAACAACTTTCATTGCTATGACCTTTGGCTGATTTTCTACGACCGCACAAGCCTCGAACGCAAGGTCCCAAGCGATAACGCGATTCTGAGGTTAACTTATCCGGCTTCAATGAAAGCGTCCTTCTAGTCAACCCTTCTCGAGGCGCCGCTCTATCTCTCGGCGAGCTCTCTTATGAGACCTGCGAGAAGCTCTCTTTCGTCACTTGCGCTCAAGGCTCTTGAGCAGTTCTTGGAGTTCCTTGCTCGCGGCTTCTTGTTTTGCCTTGTAGACTTTGTAGGATGGATAAACTTGAGCTGAGGCCGCGTCCTTTGCGTTCATGTCGAATATGAAGGCGTAATGGTTGTCCGTCAGGACAGGATAAAACGGCTTCTTGTCAAAATCGAGTGGGAAGTTATTTGCAAAGGCGAGCTTCGAATAGTATTCTTTCATCGATTTGTCCGAGATCGTTGCGTTGTCAGCCGTATCGATCCAGGGTGCCTCCGAGTGAGTCATCGCCGATAGCGTGACGGCCGGATACGGTGCATAGCAATCCAGAATGAAATCTGCTATCTCCTTCTGAGCCCCCCGAAAGGCATCTTGGCCGGATGCTTTTTGGGAAGGGCGATTGCCTCTCCCTTATATTCTTTGAACTCATGATAAACATCGACGTTGACAGGACCGTGAGGCCATTTCTTGAATTTTCCGTCCAGGAGACTGTCGAGGGCCACGTTATTCCCCATGCTCAGGGCCAATTTAATTCACCACCCCTTCTTTGACGGTTGGAAAATTAGTTCATGGTGTTCTTAGAGTAGAGATATTGTAAAATCGAAGTAAGCTTCCTTCTGCACAATTCTCCTTTGATTGAAATCTGACGGGAGTTTAAGCCTGAGGCTCATTAGCCTGTGGCTGAGTGAGCTGGCCGATTCAGATGAAGCTCAGGAAGTGAATAGAACTCAGAGTAAGCGGAAGTGACGGCTCACCACGGACTGATTAGATTAGGCAGAAGAATTATCCGTGAAAATCCGTTCGATCTGTGTAATCTGTGTGTCCTCCTTCGGTGAAGCGGGGATAGGCGCGCTTCGCATTCCTCATCGGCTGCTGAAGGCCTGCCGTTCACCTCTCGCCTTCACTTCGCCGGGTACGTCGTCTCGCCTTCGTCTTCCGAGCGCAAACGTGGCAAAGACGGCGGCCCAGTAGAAAGCTTCGCGCCGGAAAGTGAAGATGCTGTGTATGGAAAGCCTCTTCTCGCTCCGATACCAGCCGATGAATAAGCCGGCGAGCGCGAGAGCGAAGAGAGCGTTCGATACGAGATTTGGGACACCCAGTACGACGTGCACAACATCGGCGGCCATGGCCCGAATACCGCCACCATCAGAGTGGCGAGCCAATAGACCCACGGGATATACCGCCGCACTCGGAATGGATTTATTATATTAGGAGAAAGAGAAATTAGCTGAAATGTTCGGTCATAGCATTCATGCCGTGTTTGGAATTGCCGGAGGAAGTATGAGAAATTCCTGTCCCGCCGGTTATGGTTTTAGACAGAGACTTTGTTCAACGGATTGCGCAGACATCGCAGTCGGATTCTTACTATCTGATGATAACACTGTTGAAGAGGTTAGTCATGAAGTCATTTCACAAACGATCTCATAGAATCTCAGACATCGCTTGGAGTGTCATGCTCATCACGGGGCTGTTTCTTCCGGCTGCCGGATATGCACAACCCGGGACGCAGGCTGCGCCGCATCCGCTGGTCGTCGATGCCACGGCGCCCGTGCCGCCACCCGTGGCGAGCTCGTATGCGGAAGGCCCTTCTCGCGCGCCTGATGGCGATTCCATAACCCTGAACAACCGCTATCTCATGCGGGACGGCAAGCCGTGGCTGCCGGTCATGGGCGAGTTCCACTACACGCGCGTACCGGAGTACATGTGGGACGAGGAGCTTCTCAAGATGAAGTCGGACGGCGTGCAGATCGTCTCGACTTACGTGTTCTGGATCCACCAGGAGGAAGTCGAAGGAAAGTTCGACTGGTCGGGTCGCAGGGACTTGCGGCGCTTCGTCCAGCTTTGCGCGAAAAACGGTTTGTACATCCAGCTACGGATCGGCCCGTGGGACCACGGTGAGGCGAGGAACGGAGGCTTCCCGAACTGGCTAATGAAGAAGGTGCCGAAGGACGACCTCCGCAAGGATGTCCCCGCGTTCATGTCGTATGTGAAAAAGTTTTACGACCAGATCGGCACGCAGGTGAAAGGGCTTATGTGGAAGGACGGCGGCCCGATCATCGGCGTGCAGCTTGACAACGAGTACGCCATGCGCGGCCCCAATGCCGGAGACGCGTACATCCTGGCGCTCAAGAAACTGGCGATCGAGGCCGGCTTAGATGTACCGCTTTACGTCGTCACCGGATGGGACAATGCCGTTGTTCCTGAAGGAGCGGTCCTTCCGTTCTATGGAGGTTACATGGACGCGCCTTGGGCCGGATCGAGGAAGCAGCTTCCTCCAAACGAAGTGTATGCCTTCCGGTTCGGGAGCCGCGTTTCGGGAAGCATGGGGATGATGGGACCCCATGATGACAAGGCGCCCGTAGACGCAGCCCAGGTTGACGCTGAAACTCCCTTTCTTGCGACGGAGTTTGGCGGCGGAATCGAAGACACTTACCATCGCAGGCCGATAATAAGCGCTAACGACGTCGCCGCCATGTACCCCGTTATGATCGGGTCGGGCGTAAACCTGTACGGGACATATATGTTCCAGGGTGGCGAGAACCCGGAAGGGAAACTGACCACTCTCCAGGAATCGCAGGCGACGGGATACCCGAACGACGTGCCGGTGAAGTCGTACGACTTTCAGGCGCCGCTGGGAGAGTTCGGACAGGAGAGGGAGTCCTTCCGGAAAATAAAGATATTCAACTACTTCATGAACGATTTCGGCGACCAACTGGCGCCGTTAGCCGTCCGTGTGCCGGATGTTCGGCCGATAGGGCCGTCCGATTTTTCCGTGCCGCGATTTTCGGTCCGCACCAACGGAGGCGAGGGATTTGTGTTCTGGAATAACTACGTTCGCTACTACCCTCTGCCGACGTGGACCAACGTGCAGCTCACCGTCAAGCTTCCGAACGAAGTCCTGGAGATTCCGAGGAAACCAATAACGGTTCCTTCCGGTGCCTATTTCATCTGGCCTTTCAATTTCGATTTGTCGGGGGTAATGCTGAAGTACAGCACCGCACAGTTGTTCACGAAGCTGACGGCGGGCGGCGTCACGACATACTTCTTCGTGGCTATCCGCGGCATCGCTCCGCAGTTCGCGTTCGACGATAAGACAGCAGAGTCGATAAAGGCGGAGAGCGGTCAAGTCACAGAGGAGAACGGCACGCGTTACGTGACAAATCCCCGGACTGGGCTAAGCACGGCTATCGTATTGCGAACTAAGACAGGCTCGGAGGTGAAGATCGTCGTCCTTTCTCAGGAGGAAGCCGAATCCGCATGGAAGGTCGAGGTTGGCGGGAGCGAACATCTCCTCTTCACTCACCAGCAGTTCTTCTTCGGTAAATCGCGCATCTATCTCGAATCTATCGGCAGTCCGGAGTTCAGATTTCAGATTCTCCCTGAAGTATCCAAAAAGCTTCAAGGAAGCTTCGCGATCCGGACCGGTGCGGCGGTAAACGGGATCAGGAGCTATGAAGCGACACTTCCCGCGCTGAAACTCCAGCTGGACCTCAGGAAGATCCAGAATGCAGGCCACGTGCCTCCGGTCAAACTTGGTCCGCCTGTATCCTGGCGGAAGAACTCGCGAGTTGCGGAAGCGCCGACAGACAGCGCGTTCGCAAAGGC
The DNA here is from genome assembly GCA_964603995.1 of uncultured Bacteroidota bacterium. Taxonomy (GTDB): domain Bacteria; phylum Bacteroidota; class Ignavibacteria; order Kryptoniales; family JAKASW01; genus JAKASW01. The sequence continues at coordinate 4,794 of CAZRXH010000102.1, forward strand.
CGCCAAATGGCAGGTGACTGTGCCGGACAGTTTCCCCGCGGAACTGAGTGAATTATTTATTGATGCAAAATATTATGGAGATGTGGCGCGCCTCTATTCACACGGCCGGCTGCTCGACGACAATTTTTATAATGGGATGCCATGGAAGGTGGGTCTGAAGCGTTTCAGCAGCGAGCTGAAGTCGGGCCCTCTCCAGCTCGACATACTCCCGCTGCGAAAGGACGCGCCGATATTTCTCGAGAAGGGCCGCTGGCCCAGGTTCCCAAAGAGCGGCCAGGTGGCCGAGCTCAAGTCGTTAACCTTGGTTCCCGAATACCGGCTGTCAATCGACACGGGCAAGTGATGATTACTTCCGATCACGGCGCAACAACACAGAAGGAGGATGCCGAAATGAACGCAAACATACACCTTATTCAATCGGCTGCAACAAAGAAATGGCAGCGAAGAACTCATGTCGTATCGCGGATGTTCATCTCGATCGTGATGACATCTCTGATACTGATCGCTTCATCTTCTGTCAGCCTGGCACAGAAGCCCGGGTTCGTCCTCGGCGCAGACATAAGCGCACTGGACGCGCCCTCTTACGGGCCAAAAGTGCAGTATGTCGAGAACGGCAAGCCGAGCGACGAGTTGACGATTCTCTCGAAGAACGGCTGGCGAGCCTTCCGGATTCGAGTTTTCGTTTCGCCGGTCAGGCGCGCTCCGGACAATACGGTTTCGGCTGCGATCCCCCTGGCCAAACGAATCAAAGCGTTGGGAGCAATCTCCCTGCTGGACATGCATTTCTCCGACACATGGGCCGATCCTCAGCATCAGGATATACCCGTCGCGTGGAGAGGGCTCAGCTACGACAGTTTGAAAACGCGGTGGGAGGAATATGCCTATGAAACCATCAAGCGATTCAAGGATGCCGGCGCCATGCCAGATTGGGTCCAGATCGGGAACGAGATTACAAGGGGCACGGCTTGGCCGATTGCCCAGCTGAAGGAACCGGGTTCCACCATGTATAATCCGCCGGAACCCTACGACTCGGCTAAACAATGGAACCGTCTGGCGGGTTTACTCAAGGCGGGCATTCGCGGCGTGAAAGAGGCCGCAGGTAATACGCCGCCTCTGATCGCGATCCACATCGATCAGGGCGGGAACTGGAAGATTACCAAGTGGTTCTTCGATCACCTGGACGAGGAGCACGTCCCTTACGACATAATTGCGGAGAGCTTTTATCCACCGTGGCATCATGGTACTCTCGAGGAGCTGTGGGAAAACATGGACAGTTGTGCCAGCAGATTCCACAAGCCATTCCTGGTCGCCGAGACGGGCTATGGTCCGAGCCACTTTCCCGACAACGAAGACATGAAGTGGCCCGTAACGTCCGAGGGCCGGCTGCAATTCATGGTGGATCTTGTTAACACGGTGAAGAAAACCCCAAACGGTCTCGGGGTAATGTACTGGGCGCCCGAGTACGATCTATGGAACGTCTACGCTGCACCTGGCCCGGTCGTATTCACTCTCGACAGCCTGGCGACCCTTACCAGGCGTCCGGCAAGCCATGCTCCGGCCGCAATAAATCCTTAAGGATCGCGGTGATTTGCCGGCTCGCAGACGGGCCGGTCTCGGTCACTGAGAAGTGTTTGAAGGAAATGTAACCGGATTCTCAAGTCGGAGCCAACACTCAGGTCTTCGCCGCAGAAGCCTATGGAGCTCGGCGAGGCACAGCCACTGCATTGAAGACTTGATCAGAAGTGGCTGCAGAGGAAGTCGCGGGTACGATCTGTCAATTCTGTACGGCACGTGAAATTGCATATCGGCAGTAGAGCATCCGTGCCCCCTTTCCTTAAGGAGGCGACCGTTCCTGAAATCTATCGGTTCCCATCCGGGTACTGGCTCGATTTCAATAAGATTGATCGGAGCATGAATCCGTTTCTCGCCACGAAGTGGCTCCTTTCGCGAAGCGATGCCTTCGGCACGGAGCAGATCTCGCAGATAAGCGCAGAATAATGATCGGCGAACATCTGCGCAATCAGCGGGAGAAACCAATTTGAGCCAATACCCCCACACCCGCGTCAAATTGACTGGAGTCCTTCTTTGATATAAATTATATATTCAGGCGATGGAGTTCGCCTCGGAACCATCCCCAGAAAGTCGGGATTGATGACTCCTACCAGACCAAAAGTAGGAGTTTTTTGTTTTATGATGATATCACCAGATATCCGATCCACAGGATCCAATAGAAAGGAACCGATTCGGAACGGAAATCCCGTCGAAAGTCGGCAGAAGATCCGGCTTCTTCAGCTGCTTGAAAGCCTGATTCAGGATCTGTCGCCTTCATTTCCCGACCTCATCCCACACTCTGCCAACCTCGCGAAGAAGCTCCAGGACGATAAATTCAACTTAGTTGTAGTGGGACAATTCAAACGGGGAAAGTCCACCCTGGTGAATGCACTGGTAGGAGATGATGTCCTCCCTACCGCGGTCGTACCTCTCACTTCAATTGTGACCATTCTGCGTTACGGAGCGGAACAGAGAATAACGGTCACCTTTGCTGACGGTGCCAGAGAGGTTATTACGCGCGAAACACTTCCAAACTACGTTACAGAGAAACTCAATCCTCAGAACGCCAGAAAAGTTGAGGCAGTAGACATAGAGCTTCCATGCGACTCCCTGAAGGGGGGTGTGCAACTCGTCGATACTCCAGGTGTCGGCTCAATCTACTCTCACAACACCGACGCGGCGAATCATTTTCTGCCTGAATCCGACGCCACGGTATTTCTAATGACAGCCGATCAACCGCTCAGCATCGGCGAAGTGGAGTTTCTCCGGAACGTCCGAGAGCACGTCACAAAAATCTTCTTCGTGTTGAACAAGGCAGATATGCTTTCGGAAGCCGAGAAACGTGAGGCCGCAGAGTTTGTGAGGGACTCCCTGTCTAAGGAAATGTCGGTTGGCAAGGACAGCATTCAGCTGTTTCTTGTAAGCTCGAAAATGGCAGTGCGTGCCAGGTTACGGAACGATAAAGAACTTGAAGGCGAAAGCAATATTCGGTCTCTGGAGAACTCACTGAAGGAATCTCTTCGAAAAGAAAAGACGAATGTCATGGTCAGTGCAGCTGCCCGCCGGGCAAGGAAGATCGCTGCGGAGGCATCGACTCTTGCAAAGCTCCGGCTGAAGGCGTACTCGGAATCTACCGAGAGCCTGCAAAAGAAAGTCGATGAATTCAAGAACTTCAGGGTGGTGATCCGGCGGAGGCAGGAAGACATCTCGCGTGTAATTTATACGGCATACAATATTACAACCATGGTCGAAGAGGACAGGGTGCTGTTTGAAGACAGGTCGATCCCTGTAATCGAAAAGCAGTTCGATGACATTGCCGCCCATTACTCACACTTAAGCGCTTCCCAATTTATAGAAAAGCTCAACGAAACCGTTATCAGCCTTGTTACCGACGCCATCGACAAGTGGCGACACGATGAAGAATCGAAAGTCAGGGAGAAATTCAACCTCGCGGTAGAAGACCTCTTTGGCAGGATGAACGGCTTGATAGATGATGTTTACCAGCATGCCGCACAACTATTCGATGTTCAGTTCGAGAGGCTGCAAGACTATCCTCTGTTCAACGACGAGTCGGAATTCTATTACTTCATACTCGAAGACATTAAGCCATCTCTCGAGGAACTCTCCGACGCAATCGTAAAGCGGCTCCCAAAAGGAATCGCGAGACATCTGATTCTCAGGAAGCAAAAGGAGACGCTCAGGATCGAGTTTGACAGGCAGTGCGGAAGGGTAAGATACGATGTCATCCAAAGGGTCGACAAGAGCATGCTCAAGCTCGGGAAAGTCTTTGCCGACTCTGTCAACGGCCATATCTCTAAAATCGAGAAGATAATCGTTGACGCGATGGCGATGAGGGAGAAGAATTCGTCAGAAGCCTCCGGCAAAATAACAGAATATAAAGAAGCTCTTTCTAATCTGGCAAATCTTGAGAGCAAATTTGCGGAGCTTGAAAATTGAACACAGCGTTGTTGCGGTCTTGGTGAAAACAGAGTAGGCGATGGAGTTCGCCCAATATCATGGCAATCATGATGATGACTCCTGCTCCTGACAACGTCAGAGGCAGGTTTTTTTGTTATTAATCGAAGGAGCTACGCCATGGTCCCGGCGTTGAAAGTTAAGTTCAGAAAGCGGAAGGGCGTTCCATTTGCGGTCGAACGGCTCTCAGGTACCCAATACAGGTGCAGAGCTTGTAACAAGTTATTTCTGGAAAAGGAGGAACTTGACAAACATCTCGATTCGAACTTAGACACCCATCGCACCGGGACCCTGTCCGGCGAAGCCCCAAAGCTCAACGAAAACCTTCTAATAAAGGTCATATATATCCAGGACATCCTTGACAGCCTGAAGAAGAATTATATAAAACGTGATGAGTACGACGACCCGTGGAAATAATGCTGGTGACGATGAAGCGGCAAACGAGGGCTGCCCGTTGTGTGAACGTATATGGAACGTCCAATTCGACACTCTTGCCAGGCTTCAGTTCGATGTCGGAAAGGAGGATGTGTCGTATCTGGAATCAAGCGGCCTCTGCGGCATTTGCAACAAACATCTCCGGATGTTCAATCGAATAACGACATCCTCGATATCCTCGAAGCTTCTTCAATATCTGATAGAGATCAGTCTTAATGGAAACGTGTTCCGCGTATGCGGAAAACCGTGCCCCGTTTGCGAGCGGCTCGAAGCTGTCGAAAGGGAGGAAATATGCAGGATCGCCGGAATTCCCTTCGAGCAAACCTCTGGAGATTTTGTCTGTATGGATCACTTGAAGAAAATCATAAACGCTACTCATCCGGAAAACAAGGAAAAGATCCTCAAGGCATACAGAGACTCCCTGCGAAAACTCCTGGCTCAACTCAAGGTATTGGAGACCGAGAATTATTATCAGGTGAGTGCCGAGGTTAGAAGTTCATTGTGGAGAACTGTGGAGAAACTCAGTGGAAGGAGATGAATGACTGAACTCTTTATCGAAGACGAAATGACCCGTGCGAAACGTGGAATAGATTGGGTAAAGCTGGAAGATGCATTTCGTGGGACAGGCTGCCCGGTCTGTACACAAATCGAAGCCGTTGAAAGGCACTACCTTGAGGGAATGCTCTACGAGTATGTCCTCGACGTCGGGGTCCGTAAGAAACTGCATCGTCAGCACGGGTTTTGTACGCGTCATGCTAAACTGGCGCTTATGGCCGAGGTCAAACTAAAGAGCGATGGGCTCCATCTCGCGACCATGTTTGAGACGGTCCTGGAGGAGAACATAAAGCTTCTTGAGGACCAGGCCAGGATTATCGAGGAAATCGCGGCAGAGACAAACAAAAGGAGAAAAAGGAGATCGGTCCGATCTGTCGACGCCGGTAAGTGTTTCGTGTGCGATTTCCTCAAGGAATCTGAGAACATAGCATTACACGGTCTTGTATATTTCTCCAATGATGATGAGTTCATCGAAGCCTACAGAAGGTCGAGAACAGTTATTTGTTACCGGCATGTCCAGATGGTCGTCAGGGAAGCTGCTGATCCGATTTGGGCTGGGAAGACAAGCGAGCGGGTTTTGAATGTCACGCTGGATAAACTGAACAGGTTGAAACTCGACCTTTCCAACTTCATTAAAAAGCATGATTACCAGAGCGATCATGACTTCACCCGCAACGAGCTCGACAGCTATGTAGACGTCGTCAATTTCTTTTCCGGTCAGATGAGATTATGAACGATAAAGGCGACTCCAATAACCGGGCCCGTGATGAGTTCACGTTTTCCGTGGACACTCTTCGGAAGACGTACATTGCCCGTGCCGATGCCAAACGTTTGGACGCATTGCTTACAATCATTCTCCGATGGTTTGAAAATCCCGAAAAGGCCGCCTCGGCTCTCTTCGACTTCACCGAGGATTTTGAGCGCGTTCTCAGGAGCGAAAAGATGGAAATTCTGTATCCCTTTGAGAATGTGAAGATCGCAAATCATGAATTCGGTTCACAGTTTCTCGAAGGCTATTTCGATTGGAACAAAGTATCGTACGATCCCTATGAGCAGCTCGCCATCGCTGAAAAAATGCTGGATGACGTCGAAATCGCAAAAGACTATATACGGAAATCCCTGCTGGAGCTCAAACAAATGCATCCATCGAAAATGGACCAGGGTTCCTCTCCCTCGAAGGGAGAGGATTAAGCTGAGGGTGACGACAGAGAAACACCTTATTCAGAATTGTCACGTATGTCCGAAGTAAAAATATTCTGCACTAACTGCTGGCATGAGGTTCATGCCGACGATGTCGTTTGTCCCAATTGTGGCAGCAACCTTTCTGTATTTGACGATTTGACTTACGACGAAAAGTTGATGAAGGCGCTCATGCATTTTGAGCCTCAAACAGCCATTCGCGCCGCGGAAATACTTGCGATGCGAAAGTCGAAAGCGGGTGCCGAAGCGATAGCCGTTGCATTTGTAAGTCGAAAAGATCTCGATCCCATTATGGCGCGCGCTTTCGTTGCGGCGATTGCTGGCATCCTGGACAAGGACGAAACTTATGTCGCAATCGAATTAAACAGCAGGGGAGGGTTTCACTCAGAAGTGGCCTGGAGAATTGTGGAAAGCATTTTAAAAAGATCAGGGGGTCCTTCTCAAGCCGCTTTTTAGTTTGCTTACTTGCCGCCGTTAATTAAATTATTCCTGTGCCAGCGCGCCATAGAGGTAGCTGGTACATAACGACATAGGCGATGGAGTTCGCCAGATAAATTTTGCGTCCGTGACGCAAATGATGACTCCTGTCCGCATGGTCAACTGAGTTATGACCTGAAGTGCGCGACAGGATTTTTTGTATATACCAAAACAAAAAGATGAAAGAAGTTAAATGTTTAGAAATATACTCGTTATCATCGGTGGCGGCATCGGAGCCTTTTTTCGGTATCTGCTGTCCGGCTGGATTTATAAAGTTCTTGGAACCGATTTCCCTTACGGCACTCTCGCAGTGAATGTAATCGGTTGTTTCGTCATAGGTCTGTTTCTTACGATGGCAGAAGACAGGTTCCTCATCAACCCCTCCTTCCGAATCTTCTTTGCGGTTGGAGTGCTCGGCGGCTTCACTACATTTTCAACTTTCAGCTTCGAGACCGTAGGACTGCTCAAGGATGGCGCCATTG
>CAZRXH010000103.1:0-3232 GCA_964603995.1 uncultured Bacteroidota bacterium
GCAATTCCTGCATACCAACAAAGAGAACCTTAGTTTAAAAGATCACCCTCGCAATGCGGGGTAAATTTAGAGAGGCAGAATGAGATACGACGCGGGAACCATTCGCGTTTTCGATTCTTCTCGCACCAACGAATCGGATCAGATCAAAGGCGTCGTCGTATTCACAGCATTGACGGCTGTCGGAGCCAAGGTGTACATTCCCCATCTGCCGGTCCCATATACATTGCAGACGATGTTCGTGGTTCTAGCAGGCGCTTTCCTGGGAAGGCGCGGCGGTACAACCAGCATGCTTTTGTACCTCCTGCTCGGGGCGGCAGGCGTTCCGGTGTTCGTCGGACCCGAGGCAGGATTGCATGTGCTTCTCGGTCCGACCGCAGGATATCTGTTCGGGTTCCTCCTGAGCGCCGCCTTCATTGGCACGACCATCGAGTCTCATGACTCGTTCCTCTGGACTTTGTTCTCGATGTCGGCGGGCTTCATCGTGATTTTCGCCTGCGGGACAGCATGGCTTAACGCCTTCTTCGTACACAACTGGAGCGTTTCCATAACGCAGGGCTTTCTAATTTTTTCATTCTGGGATTTAGTCAAGCTCGCCGCGGCAGTCGCCGTGTACCGCGCTTTCAAAGTCCGAAGGATCCTTCGGACTGGTCCCTCGATTCATACAACCAAGTCCGAAGCACTATCTCCCTGGAGGACGAAATAAGCTCCCCCGGAGGACCCGTTCGGACGGAACTGGAGGAATAATGGGTAATCCACTTTTCGCCACCAAATCTTTGGAAAGTCTGACCAGGGAAGCTTCAGACACGGAACATGGTCTGAAGCGGACTCTCGGGCCTCTCAACCTAACCACGCTTGGCGTCGGCGCTATCATCGGCGCGGGAATCTTTGTGCTAACCGGACAAGCTGCGGCTCAGTATGCCGGTCCTGCGATTGTGCTGTCATTCGTCGTCTCGGGATTAGGGTGCGCCTTCGCAGGACTCTGCTACGCCGAGTTCGCGTCGATGATCCCGATCGCCGGGAGCGCGTACACTTACGCCTATGCCACGCTCGGAGAATTCTTCGCATGGATCATCGGTTGGGATCTGATACTCGAATATCTCTTCGGCGCTTCGACCGTCGCTGTCGGCTGGTCAGGCTACGTGGTCAGCTTCTTCAAGGACTTCGGAATTAACATACCGGCATATCTCGCCAGTGCACCGATAAATTACGATACTCATGCCGGTTGGATAATGACTGGCGCGTTCCTGAATTTCCCGGCGATGTTCATTATCGCAATCGTCACCACCCTTCTCGTTATCGGCATAAAGGAATCGGCGAACTTCAACAACGTCATTGTAATTATCAAAGTGGCTGTGATTCTCATGTTCGTCGGATTCGGACTAGCTTTCATACACCATTCGAACTGGGTTCCGTTCATTCCACCTAACAAAGGTCATTTCGGCGAATTCGGTTGGAGCGGCATTCTGCGCGGCGCCGGCGTAATATTTTTCTCTTATATAGGATTTGACGCCGTATCCACAACCGCCCAGGAGGCAAAGAACCCGCAGAAGGATATGCCGATCGGTATAATGGGCTCTCTCGGAATCTCGACTGTCCTTTACATCGTCGTCGCCCTCGTCCTGACCGGCATGGTCAGCTACAAGGAACTCCTCGTCCCGGATCCGATCGCGGTCGGGATTGACGCTGCCGGCAAGTCACTCTTCTGGCTTCGACCGATCGTCAAGATAGGCGCAATCGCGGGACTGAGCTCGGTGGTTCTGGTTATGCTTCTCGGCCAGCCGAGGATTTTTTACAGCATGGCAAAGGACGGACTCCTTCCGCAGAAATTCGCCGCAGTCCATCACAAATTCAGAACGCCGTACATAACCACGATCGCAACCGGCACAGTCGCCATGATAGTCGCAGGCTTGTTTCCAATCGGCATTCTCGGGGAACTCGTCTCCATCGGAACGCTTCTCGCTTTCGTCATCGTTTCGCTCGGAGTTCTCGTGATGAGGTACACAAGACCGGATGTCCACCGCCCGTTCAAGACACCCTGGGTGCCGCTTGTTCCGATTCTTGGCGCCCTTCTCTCCGGAGCACAGATGGCCGGCCTTCCTTTGGACACGTGGTACAGGCTCATTATCTGGATGGCGATAGGATTTCTCATTTATTTCACTTACAGCCGCAAGCACAGCAAGGTCAGAGCGGCGGCCGGTACCAACAGCTAGACTTTGTTGTTTCACCTGTTATGGTTCAACGCGGCTCCGCTCTTCACAGAAAGCGGAGCCGTTCGGTTTTCAGAGAGTCACTTCTGTTCATGAATAACAGACCAACAGGGAGGATACATGAGCACAAATCCTGAGGCAGCACAACCACAGGAAGGGATCCAATTCAGGCGGGAGCTCAGGCTTTTAGACTCGACCATGATCGTGATCGGGTCGATGATCGGCTCGGGCATCTTCATCGTCAGCGCGGACATGTCCCGCACGCTCGGCTCGCCGGGGTACTTGCTTCTGACCTGGCTCATCACCGGAATCGTAACGATAATCGCCGCAATCAGTTACGGCGAACTCGCTGGCATGATGCCGCACGTCGGCGGGCAGTACGCATACCTCCGCGAGGCTTACAATCCGCTCACCGGTTTCCTGTATGGCTGGACCCTCTTCCTCGTAATACAAACCGGGACGATCGCTGCAGTCGCCGTAGCGTTCGCGAAATTCACCGCCGTTTTAATTCCCTGGTTCAGCGAGACAAACATACTGTTGACGATATTCGGCCTCAGGGTTTCCGCCGCGCAGCTGCTCGCTATCATCAGCGTCGCATTTCTCACCTACGTCAACACCCGCGGACTGCGCGAGGGAAAAACTGTTCAAAACATTTTCACGATAACAAAGATCGCGGCGCTACTCGGCATCATTCTACTCGGAATATTCATTGCCCGCAATACAACGGCAATTGCGGCAAACTTCTCCGACATGTGGAGAGCAAGCTGGACTCACGTCGCAAACGGCAGAGTGTCCATTATCGAATCGCTCTCCGGGTGGATGATACTCGCAGCCATGGGCACAGCGATGGTCGGCTCGCTGTTCTCGAGCGACGCATGGAACAACATCACGTTCACCGCAGGCGAAGTCGTGAATCCGAAACGGAATATACCGCTCAGCCTCGCACTCGGAACATTGACCGTCACTGTGCTCTATCTACTCGCTAACATTGCATACATCCTCATACTTCCGGTCATCGGCAACCC
>CAZRXH010000103.1:3332-11839 GCA_964603995.1 uncultured Bacteroidota bacterium
TCTATCTACTCGCTAACATTGCATACATCCTCATACTTCCGGTCATCGGCAACCCGGCCGGCCATGATGTGCTCAGCCGCGGTATACAGTTCGCCACCGATGATAGAGTCGGCACCGCTGCAGCTGCGATGATCTTCGGCGCTCCCGCCGCCATCATAATGGCAGTTCTCATAATGATCTCTACGTTCGGCTGCAACAACGGGCTGATACTTGCTGGCGCCCGCGTGTACTATGCCATGGCGAAAGACAATGTCTTCTTCAAAAGCGCGGGCAAACTGAACGGCAGATCTGTTCCCGGAACGGCGTTGATCGTGCAAGGAGTCTGGGCAAGCCTCCTGTGTCTCTCAGGAACATACAGCGATCTGCTCGATTACGTGATATTCGCCGTTCTCATATTCTACATTCTGACCATCTCAGGAATTTTCATTTTACGGAAGAAGCGCCCCAATGCAGAACGGCCTTACAAGGCTTTCGGGTATCCTGTCGTACCGGCATTCTACATACTGGTCGCGGCAGCCATCTCAATTGACCTTCTGGTCTTCAAGCCCGCATACACGTGGCCGGGAGTTGTAATCGTGCTGCTCGGTATCCCGGTCTACTATATTTGGAAGATGCGTGGCAAAAAGGAAATGGTGAAATAGTGGAATGTTGGAATGGCGGATCGATGGATTGCGGGACTAACCTTGTCAAGGTTGGCTCAACAGAGGGTTGAAGTTGCCGGGTCTCAAAGTATTTCTGAGCTATCACTCGTCTGACAAACTGCTCGCCGGTGAGATTAAGCTCCATTTAGGTAATTACGGTCTGAACATTTTTCTGGCGCATGAAGACATCGAACCGGCACAGGACTGGCAGAGTCGTATCATGCTGGAATTGAAGAAGGCAGATGTCTTCCTTCCTCTTCTCACCGATAGTTTCAGCATGTCCAAATGGACGGCGCAGGAATGCGGCATCGCAGTCGCCAGAGGCATATTCATCATCTCTCTCAAGGTGACCATCGATCCGTTCGGCTTTCTCTCCAAAAACCAGGCTCTCAGTTTCAAGAAAGAAAATGTCGTGCGTTCCTGTTCAAGCATTGCCAAAGTCATCAGCAGGAACTCCCGGCTTCAGAGGCGATTTCTTGACGGGCTTGTCGATTCGGTCAGACGGAGCGAAAGCTTCGAAGAAGCAATCCGGCGCACGTCTTTGCTGAACGACTTCAGCGAATGCAATCGCAAGCAGGTGAACGAAATCGTCAGGGCAGCTACCGGGAATCCGCAGATATTCAAATCCTTCGGAGCGAGGAAACGACTTGAGACATTTTTCCGGAACAACCATGAGAAACTTGACGATTCACTGATGAAGGCGTACAGGAAAAAGGTTGTGTGACAATCTGTTGGGCAGGAGTTGAACTCCCGCCCAACGCTTGGACTTGTCATTTACTTTAGAAGAATCATTTTATTAATCTGATCTATACCTGGTGCGACAAGACGATAGAAATAGACTCCGCTCGCCAGGCTCTCACCGCTGAACTCAGCCGAGTGAATCCCTGCAGACTGGTAGCCGTTTACTAAAGTCATGACTTTCCTACCGAGCACATCGTACACCCTCAACGCCACATTCCCGCCAGTACGAAGTGAATAACTTATCATAGTCGTCGGGTTAAAGGGGTTTGGATAGTTCTGCATCGATCCGCTCGTTTCAGCGCCGATCAGTGGTGACTCATCCCCACTTTGTATCGATTGGGAACTCACCATCTTTCCGGTCTTCGGGTCCACGTATGTCTTAAGTGCTGTCTCCGCTGCAGACAGTTCCATCGGTATCGTAGACGATCCTCCAGTTTGGACATACTCCTGTGCGAGAAGGTCTTTTTTGCTCATGACATCATTCAGAATCGATGAAGCGCTCTGAAGATCGTTCTCGTTATACAACGCGATGTAGAAGTTATTCAGCTCGGCTTTCACGGAAAGCGGAGTATTCGGATCCTCTTTCATTATCTGATCATCCACCTGTTCAGCAGACTTCGTGTCTCCTTGCTTCAGGTAGAGGTATGAAAGCAAGAGTTTCTGGTCCTTCGAAGCCTGGGCCGGAAGGGAATTGAAATACTGTATCAGCTGAGGTGCTGTTTCGCTGTCCGCACAGCTGTACAGATCAACGTAAGCCTGCTGATCTTCGGGGTGATTCCCCAGGTAAGACATGAAGAAGTTTGCCGCGTCCCTGTACTTCCCCTCGTCACGGTATCTGAAACCCGCGGATAATGGATTTGTCCATACCGAATCGGTTACAATGGTTGGTTGTACCCGTATTTGTCCTCCATCCCGCATCAACTTCGATTTTGCAGTCGCTGAGACGATTGTGGGTTTGACTCCAGGTTTTGCAGACGGCACAGGAAAGTTTGCCCATCCATCGGTAGTCGAATAGGGTGATGTGTATATAGCGCAACCGGACCCGGCATAGAGATGGGCGTTGCTTGGGTTGCCGTTATTCCAGTAATCCCCAAGTGCATCCAGAGAGTAAGTCTCCCCGTACAAATCTATGTCATAGTTATAATTGTAATAAATGCTGTTTAACCCGTAGGAATGTGTGTCGTCGTACATATCCGGATAGCTGTTGCCGGTGATTACGATTCCATCATAGTTGTCCGCAATGCGATTGTTTGTGCTGGTGGAATAAGGATAGTTGGGGAAGTCCGGTGAGCAGCTGTTCGAGATATCGATACCATAGAAAAAGTAGTCTATGTCGTCTCCGGTCAGGGAGCCCGATGAACCGGAGTAGAACCAAACTCCCGTGTTCTGTGGAGCATTAGCGCTGGTGTAGATTGTGTTCTGTCTTAAATCGACCGATGAGGTGTTCTGAATGAGAACGGCAGTTCCACTTTCGTAGTAGGGTATCGTGTTGCTGATCATTGACCCTGTTGCATCGTTGAAGACTATGCCGCTGCTGTTGTTGCTGAAAGTCGAGTTCTCTATTGTTATGCCGGAAGTACCAATGGCCTGGAGGTTTGTGCCATACTGCATATTCACATAGTCCAGTGTTGATCCTGAAGCGCCGGAGCCGTTCAGAACAATCGAACCCCAGTTACCTGGAGAAGGAGAGGAAGAATTTGAGGTGAATGTAACGGGGGCACCGGATTCTCCTTCCACATTCAGTTTGCCATTGGCGGTTATGCTGTAACTGCTTCCGGAGTTGAATATGACATTTGTGTATGCCCCTATGCACACCGTGGCGCCGCTTGAAATTGTCACATTGTTATTGACATACACAACTCCGGTCCAAAGCGTATCATAGCTGATGTTCGAAGGAGAAGCAATTACATTGATGGGCTGTGTGTCGGATTCCCCATCCAGATAATAAGGCGGCCCCGGGTAGTACGAATATGCTCCTACTTGATACGAGGCTGGGAGTGAGGATACACCATCAATATCAGTGTACGAATTACTGGATTGCTGCGTGATTAGGGCGCCGTTCCTGTAGACGTTGAAATAAGAAATAGGAATTCCAGAGGTCTCGTTCCAGTTCAAAACGATGTTCTGTCCTACAATATTTACCGAGAAATCGGTGGGAGCTGGCGGCGGGCTGTTACCAACGCCAGTAAGCACGCCACAGTATAACCGTTCCATGGAATAAACATCGGTACGATCCAAGTACAGCTCAGATTGGTCCGGGCTCTGAGCGTAGTACATTACCGAGTTCTGATCTTCATAGTCATCACCTAATCCAAATAGATGCCCCATCTCATGCACAGCGACGTTTTGGAAGTTTATATACTGAGTGAAAGTGTTTGTGTACCAAGAGCAGGTCCAAGTATACTGTGATTGGAAGGTTGAGGAGTTATTAAAGAGGATTCCCGCTGTTGGATTCGGGGAATTTGCATCTCCGTTGACTGAAAGATAAGTCCCGTTTACGGCGCTTGCAGTTACAGCTAATGCCTCCGCGCCCGGTTTACTACTAAAATAATCTTGATCAGACGTGAAGGCAATCTGCGCACCGCCATAGCTTACCTCTTGTACCGTGAAGCAATTCCCCGTGGAAAACATGGTTTCATTCCACCACGTTTCTACAGTGTCAAGTTCACCCTGGGCATCCGCCGCTTGAAGATCTTCGTTTGAGCCTGGGAATGCAGAGTTATCAAAAACGATCTGAATCGGTAGAGATGGAGTTTGACTTGTATTCCATTCGACAACCGAAATTGGGATTGCATCACCGACCGGCACGGAAATGTTAACGAGCGTATCCATGCCGGAAGGGAGATAGCCAAGTGAATCATACACACTCGGGTCAACGTAACTATACCGATAGGCGTTAGTTTGAGCAGACACACTGATGGAAGCCAAGAGACTTGACATTGCAGTCAAAACAATTATCCTATACCTCATTTTCTCTCCCTCCTTACCAAGACTTTATCTTTGCTATTTCGGTCTCTACGTTATTTTTGAACATTGCCCAGGGTATCTGCTTCCCATATCCCCAATCATTATTCGGATCATCTACATTACCGTTATCTATGGGATAAACCCCCCGATAAGTCCTCTTGTCACCGATATATGCCCCCCCAGGGCCATCAAGTGAAATCTTCCTTTGACCGGTGGTATAATAATCGGTCCTCGGAGAGAGGAAGACTATATCATCGGTCGACAGCTGAGGTACGCGCCAAAAGTTCATATAGTAGAGCCTTATTCTTTGACCTGGCCTAAACATCCCAGTGCCTTTTAGTACATCTTCCACGGTGACAATCAAATTAATCTCTCTGACCTTGAATGAGGGTACATCCGGCACAGTACTTATCGACTGCCAAGACGAATCGATCCTTATCCGTACGATACATGGAGTTGAAACTATCTGCATCTCATTTTCCGTGAGAAGTGAAGCCATCTTGGAAAGCAGCGCTGGCTTGATCGCAGTAGCAACTTCTGGAGGTTTCCCGATAAGATTCCCCCTTTTGTATAATGTCAAAAGAGAGTCATGTTCTCTCAGAGATTTTGGACCATAATCTTCCACCCAGCCGGCATCCCTATCATCGGCTTCAAACATTATCTTAGCATCGGCCTTCAGGGCGCTGTCTGGTAACGTCTGGATTGCCTGCGGAACTTTGGCATAGATCTCCAGCATCGCTGAATATTTGGAAAGTTCCGATGGTAGCCGTTGTTGCTGAGCGATACAAACTCCTGAGAGTGATAACGTTGCCACAGTCAGTAGCGCAATCGTCATCCGTCGTTCAAATCTAGTGATCATCTTGTTCTCCTCTCTCATATATTTCACATATGAATCTCTATCCCTATTTTAGGAATGAGCTCCCCAGCTTGCAACTACGTTGTCTCGAAAACGCGTGTCGTTTTTGCGTGCCTTTTTCAACTATGGCGCACCGCTTCACCTTTCTGGTCACGTTCCTCACACCGGAGATAGCCGACTCGATTAAGTTTGTCGATTGTAAGGTCTTACGGAGTGTTCCGGTTATTCCGAGTTTGTGGAGCGTGAGGGTCTCCTCCATGCTTTCCTGAACAACAAAAAGGAATAAACCTAAATTCTGTTTCATTGTGCTCTCCTCGGTTTTATTAACTGAATCTCCGATTCTGTTGTGCCAGTTGCGTGGTGTTATTTTCTCTTTGATAAACTTCTCAAGTTTACCGTTTTAACGATGCTGTCATCAAAGCCACCTTCACGAAGTTTGTCCCTTAGAACCAAAATGGCAGAGACAAAGAGGTAGCTCACTAAGTGTAATTTCATGGTGAAATCCCCCTCCAGGCGTTATCTGTTTAACGGAGCTGAACGATTTATCACATTCACAATCGAGGAGATACTGTCCGTCACGGTCCGAAGACTCTCTTTCTTCGTGTTTGTCAGTACTTCTCCTGACTTTATATCGTACTTAGCCAGCATTTGAAAACTAATTGTCGAATCATTGATTAGATAATTGTATAGATCATGCATGTTGTTGTCCGCAGCAAATAGTATCAATGAGCTGGCACTCAAAAAGAGCAAAACATGCTCTCCTATTCTCAATGTGTCTTCGCCAATTAGATCTATCTGCTCTCCAGGTCGTCCAGTTGGTCCCGATATTTCCAGAACCGGGACTTCTTCCTTCGGAAGGCCGTAATCATTTCTCAGGAACTGATCAACCTGAACATAGGCCACAGTGTGAAACCAAAAGCTACGCGGAAACGGATGCTCGACTTTTGAAACCGTACCGACAACAATGCAATCTGAAAGCGCTGCCCACGCCTTTTTATCCCAAACCACATGCCTCTTCCAGCGCCCGGCGACGTCAACACCTATCCTTTTGAGATTTGCAACTGTTGAGTCATCATATCCCATACTTCTACAGAATTCCGAATCGACTTCAGGAGGTGTTAGTTTCCTGAAGCCGTTCTCGAATGGATATTTCCATCCATTCTTTAGCATCCGCTGATATACAGGGTTGACCTGTGCCGTGGCACCCGCAACAAGCAGCAACGTAATAGAGCTAACTATAAAGAAGACCTTTGCCTTCACCATAAAATACCTCCGTCTTTATTGCTATAATTAAATCTGGGATGACCAATGTGTCAACCGCACTCTTTCAAAATCGCCTGTCATTTTCGCCTGTAAAAATCGCCGGTATCTCCCCCCCCCCGATATTTTGAAGGCGGAACGCCGACCACTTTTTTGAAGGCTTTTTCAAAAGTGACGGTGTGCCGATAACCTACTGCCTTTGCGATGTCACCAACTGATACATTACCGCTTTTCAGAAGTGATCTTGCTTTTTCGATCTTCACCGAAGTGATGTACGATTTCACACTTATCCCAAAGCTATCTGAAAAGATTTGCCGAAGATAGCTCGCAGATATCCCAAGTACGGCGCAAACATCATCTACGCCCTGGATATCCACATGACGTTCGTCGATCAGTTTCCTGGCCTTCTCCGCAAGGTAGTCTGGAATTACCCCTGCCGCGAAATCTCTTTTGTTTGAACGTGATGCAATAAGCGCATTACCCATTTGTGCTCCTCCTCCACCTTCCCATGTTCGCTTCTATCGTGCTTTGACTCAATCCTTCAGCTTTTCTCAGTGATAACCCGATATCTCATGACGAGGCACCAGTGTGCCCAACCTTCGGAAGGGTGTTCGCCTGTCAATCACCCGCCCTAAATTCTATCCCTCCCGTATTGCTGTGATTATACATGGTCGAGTTTGAAAATGCAAATATGTCTATGTGTAAGGAAGGGCTACTTGGACTGTCCGATTATGGATAATTGGATTGAGAGGAGGACAGCCTCTGGTTTACATTTTATTTATCCGGCGTGAACCTCACAACTTCGTTCTGGACAGGTTTCAAAGTTCTGAGGTACGCATATATCGCACCCAGGTCATGGTCGGACATTCCTGCAAACGAAGTTATCGGCATCGGTGTGTTGAACTCCTTTGGCGTGACCGGGATGTTTCTGGCAGAATCGGAATCGAAGGACTTGAAGTAGCTCACAAAATTTTCCTCCGTCCACTTCCCGATGCCGGTAGCTGAATCGGGCGTGATGTTCGCCGACCTGGCGATCCCACCGGACATCGCAAATGGAAACCCACCGGCAAACTCCATCCCCTTCACATATTGCCCGTGGTCCATCTCAGTATGGCAGTCTTCACACGCCGCAGCGTTCGTCAGGTACTTTCCATATGCGACAAGATTCGTAGTGTCAGGCTGTGACACCGGTCGGTACGAATAAGGAGGAATTGTCTTCACAATCAGGTTCATCGGAAAATCGAGCTTTCCGTCAGGGACCTTGTTCTGAATTGGCTTGATCGATCTTATATACGCCACGATGGAGTACAGGTCCTCCTGAGACAATTTGTTGAAGTGCAGGTACGGCATGATAGGGAAGATCACGTGGCCCTTATTATTCACGCCACAAGTGATGGCCCTGACCAGCTGACCGTCAGTCCAATTGCCAATGCCGGCCGGAGTGATATTTGCCGCGTAAAGCGTGCCGGGAACACCTGCTGTCTGACGGTCAAGCTTCTCGCCTCCCTTTCCCTCGCTTCCCGGAATGATCGGCCCGGAATATTTGGTCCAATCCCTTTCCGAATGACAATCGAAACAGCCGACGACGTTGTTCACAAGATATTCCCCGCGAGCAAGCCTCGCCGGAGTAACCTGCACCTCTATGTCCGGAGCCGCCGCAACTCTCGGATAAGTCAAGTTGAAATATGTGAGCGCGGCGAGCACTACAACCACGATCGCGCCGACAGTATACCCTGTCACTTTTATGAACTTCCTCATATGAACCTCTCGTCGGTTGGTTTGGTGTTAATCGAATAGTCTGGTGCCAACGCGTTGATAGTTGGGAGCCTTTAGGAGACAGTTGTCCTTGTACAACTCTCAGACAGAGCCTCAAACACAAAGCATGATACTATGCGGCAACTCGCCTGGATGTATTATTAGGAACTGCTCCTCGGACAAAAAATAGCGTCCGGATTTCACTAAAGCAATCGGATGAAACCGGCCAGCTAGTATCCGCTCAGTTACGGGGCTAAAATAAGGAGAAAGACGATTTGGGGACTGGA
>CAZRXH010000104.1:0-11715 GCA_964603995.1 uncultured Bacteroidota bacterium
CAGAGCAGCGGTCTCCAAAACCGCAGGTTGGGGGTTCGAGTCCCTCCTGACGTGCAGAACAGAGGAAATATAATGAGAGAAAAGATAATCGGTTTCTTCGACGATGTCGTCAAAGAAATGAAGAAGGTTACTTGGCCGACGAAGGACGAATTGAAAGATTTCACGAAGGTCGTGCTCGTCGCCACTTTGATCATGTCGGTTTTTATCTATGCTGTTGACACGATAGTGAATCTTGCGCTAAGGTATATATTATGAGCGACGAACCGGTCGAGAAGAAAGAAGTAGTCGAGCCGGCAAAAATCTCCACCAAGCGGTGGTATGTTGTCCGAACGTATTCCGGGCAGGAGAACAAGGCTGTGGCCTATCTCGAAAGCCAGCTGAAAGAATCGGACCTCCGTGAGAAGTTTGGGGAGATTGTGATCCCTACGGAGAAGGTGCCGACCATCAGTGAGAGCGGAAAGAGAAGGGTGAAGACTCGCAACTTCATGCCGGGATACGTGATGATCGAGGCTGAGATGGACGAACGTGTCAAAGGCTTCATTCTCAGTGTGCCGTCCATAATCAGTTTTGTCGGTCCGAAGGGGGATCCGAGTCCGCTGCGTCCGGACGAGATTGTCAGGATGAAGGGCAGGATTGACGAGCATGAAGAACGCCAGGTAATGGAAGTGCCTTTCAAGACCGGCGACAAGGTGAAGGTAATAAGCGGCCCCTTCTCAACTTTCAAAGGCGAAGTGTCCGAGGTAAATGAGGATCGCATGAAGTTGAAGGTGACGGTGACGATATTTGGCCGGCCGACGCCCGTCGAGTTGAGTTTTACTGAAGTTGAACTAGAGAGATAACCCAGGTGAACAATGGCTAAGAAAGTTGTTGGTTTTGTTAAGTTGCAGATACCGGCTGGACAAGCGACTCCGGCACCGCCGGTGGGTCCAGCGCTCGGACAGAAGGGCGTCAACATCATGGAGTTTTGCAAGCAATTCAACGCCCGCACGCAGGACAAACAGGGATTCATAATTCCTGTCGTCATCACCGTTTATTCGGACAAGTCGTTCACATTCATAACCAAAACTCCGCCTGCCGCAGTGCTTCTGGTCAAGGAAGCGAAAATAGAAAAAGGTTCGGGTGAACCCAATCGTGTGAAGGTAGCCAAGGTTACGCGCGAGCAGGTAAGGAAAATAGCGGAACTGAAAATGCCGGATCTGAATACTACGGACGTTGAGGCTGCAATGAATATGATTGCCGGTACGGCTCGCAGCATGGGCATAGTAGTCGAAGGTTAAAAAGGAAGAGTTTACCAAAATGAAACAGAGCAAGCGAATAAAGGAAGCCAGGAAGCTGGTGGACAATGTGAAAGAGTACACCGTCGAGGAAGCGGTAGAAAAGGTGAAGGAGACGGCAAAGGCAAAGTTCGACGAGACGGTGGACATTGCGGTACGGTTGGGTGTCGACCCCCGTCATGCAGATCAGGCGGTTCGTGGAACGGTGTCTCTCCCTCATGGAATCGGAAAGACTGTCCGCGTGCTCGTCCTTGCCAAGCAGGCGCAGAAACAGGAAGAGGCCACACAGGCCGGCGCGGACCACGTCGGTTTCGACGAGTACCTGAAGAGACTGCAGGAAGGCTGGTCGGATATTAATGTCATCGTCGCGACTCCCGATGTCATGGCTGATGTCGGAAGGCTCGGAAAGGTCCTCGGTCCGAAAGGACTAATGCCGAATCCGAAGAGCGGTACAGTGACCCCGGATGTCGGCAAGGCGGTGACTGAGATCAAAGCTGGTAAGATTGAGTTCAGAGTCGATAAGGCAGGCAACCTTCACGCGGTGGTCGGGAAGGCCTCATTCGACAGGGAGAAGCTCGTGGAGAATGTGAACTCGTTCCTGGCGGCGGTGAACCGCTTGAAACCGGCCTCGGCGAAAGGACAATACATAAAGAATGTCGCTATCTCCTCGACGATGGGTCCTTCCGTGAAGATCGACAAGTCGCTTGCGTCGGGCATACACTGAGTTTACGCACTTGCGCCACAGGCGCATCATCTCGCATGAAGGATGCCTTCACGCGGGGTGAAAATGCTTCTAAGCATTCCGGAGTCCTACCTCCGGAACAGGATCAATGTTAAACATCTGAGGAAAAGATGAAAAGGGATGAAAAGGAACGGGTTGTCGCTAGCGTAACGGAACTGATTTCCGATTCAAACAGCCTTTTCTTCACAGACTTTGCAGGGATGACTGTCGCGGAGAGCAACGAACTGCGGCGGGAGTTTCAGAAAGCCGGCGTCAAATATCAGGTCGTCAAGAACACCCTGATCAAGAAAGCAATGAAGACATTCTCGTCCGACGAGAGTGCATACAAATATCTGGTCGGACCTACTGGAATTGCTTTCGGATCTGAAGACCCGGTCGCGCCTGCAAAAGTCTTGAAGAAGTTTTTCGACAAGAGTCAGAAACCTGCGACGAAGGCATTCATTGTCGACAAGCAGGTATTTGATGGAAAAAGGCTGAATGAATTTGCACTGATGCCGTCCAAGCCTGAGATGATCGGCGCGATACTCGGAAGCATCAGCTCGCCGATTTCGGGAATCGCCGGTTCGATTTCAGCAGTGATGCGAGACCTGGTTGCGGTTCTTGACGCCGTAGAGAAGAAACTTCCGGCGCAAGCCTCGTAATGTTCAATTAGAATTTCAAAAGGAGAATCAAGAAATGTCTGAGGTAGTTCAAGAGTTAGTGGATAAGATAAGCAAACTGACCCTCTTAGAAGCGTCCGAATTGAAGAAAGCACTTGAGGATAAGTTTGGCGTCACCGCGGCTGCTCCGGTAATAATGGCCGGTGCGGCAGCAGGTGCAGGAGCCGCAGCAGCCCCCGCCGCGGAAGAGAAGACCGAATTTGATGTTAATCTTGTTAGTGCAGGGGCACAGAAGATAAACGTCATCAAGGTCGTTCGTGCTGCCACAGGTCTGGGTCTCAAAGAAGCCAAGGATCTCGTAGATGGCGCTCCGAAAGTTGTCAAGGAGGCGTTGTCAAAGGCAGACGCAGAGAAACTGAAGAAAGAACTGGAAGAGGCTGGAGCAACTGTCGAGCTGAAGTAACAGAACTTTAGCAGGCATTTGAACGTTTCAATTAGTAGTGAAAGTAGCCAATTCGGTAATCCGTCCCGAGAGCAGTCGGGACGGATTACGTGTCTCTGTAAAGGATATGCCTGCTACTCATTTCTCTCTTCGAAAAATATTTAAAGGAGTGTGATTACGTTGAAGAACGTCAATTCCAATGGACAGGATTCAGCGCGCGTAAACTTTGCGAAGATTCCTCAGAGAGTCGATTATCCTGATCTGCTTGATGTCCAGATCCAGTCGTTCAAGAAGTTTCTCCAGGAAGACATAACGGCGAAGCGAAGGAAGGCGACCGGACTACAGGGAGTGTTTCAGGTTAATTTCCCGGTTTATGACAACAAAGAGCATTTTGCCCTCGACTTTGTGGAATACAGCATTGAGAAGCCGCGCTACGGAGTAGATGAGTGTATAGAGAAGGGACTGACTTACTCGGTCACGCTTAAGGCCAAGCTTCGTCTGGCGAGCAAAGATCCCGACCCTGGCAAAGAAGGTTTCATGGAGGCGAAGGAGCAGGAAGTCTATTTGGGATCGATACCCTACATGACCGACCGCGCCACTTTCATTATCAACGGTGCGGAGCGCGTCGTGGTGAGTCAGCTGCACAGGTCGCCCGGTGTCTTCTTCGTTGAGACCGAGCATCCCAACGGAGCGAGAATCTGGAGCTCACGTGTCATACCGATGAGAGGCGCATGGCTCGAATTCACAACCGACATAAACAACATTCTCTGGGTCTATATCGATCGGAAGAAGAAGTTCTACGCGACAACTCTCCTCCGCGCGCTTGGATATGAGAAGAATGAGGATATACTCGAGCTCTTTCAGCAAGTCGAAGAAGTGACTCTATCCAAGGTCGGGCCGGAAGAACTGGTCGGAAGAAGGCTCGTCGGTGACGTCGTGGATACGAAGACCGGCGAAGTGATCATCGATACGTCGGACATGTCGCTTGAGGAGCTCAAGCTGACGGAAGAAAGTGTGGAGCTCATAAAGCAGGCTAATGTGAAGAAGCTCCGGTTGCTTAAGACCACGCGGAAGGGCGATGACCCGATTCTCCTGAACACGATTCGGGAAGACTCAACGAGTTCAAGCGAAGGCGCGTTGAAGAAGATATACGAAGAGCTCAGGTCCGTCGAGGCACAGGATACCGAGACAGCGCGTGGATTGCTGGAGAAGATGTTCTTCAGTGAGAAGAGATACGACCTTGGAAATGTTGGTCGCTACAGGATGAACGCGAAGTTGACGCTCAATATACCGACTACGACCACCATTCTCACGAAAGAAGATATCGTCGCGATCATTGACTACATGTTGAAGCTGCGCCGTGACGAAGGTCAGATCGACGATATCGATCACCTGGGTAACAGGCGTGTGAAGACCGTCGGAGAGCAGCTCGAATCGCAGTTCAACCTTGCGCTCACAAGAATGGTCAGGAACGTCAAGGAACGGATGAACATTCATGACGAGGAGAACTTCACTCCGCAAGGTCTTGTTAACGCCCGCGTGATCACGACCGTCCTCAACTCCTTCTTCGGAACGAGTCAGCTATCGCAATTTATGGACCAGACGAATCCTCTGGCTGAGATGACTCACAAACGCAGGATGAGCGCTCTCGGACCGGGCGGACTGACCAGGGAGCGTGCCGGGTTTGAGGTGCGTGACGTTCACTACACTCATTACGGACGGCTCTGTCCGATTGAGACGCCCGAAGGCCCGAACATCGGCCTGATCTCTTCATTGGCGGTACATGCCAGGGTCAATGACTTCGGATTCATCGAGACCCCATACTTCAAGGTGGTCAACGGCCTGGTAACAGATGAAATAGTTTTCCTCAGCGCCGCTCAGGAAGATGAATACAAGATAGCTCAGGCAAACACTTCAGTAGACGAGAAAGGAAGAATCGTAGGTGAACGTGCCCGCGCGAGGCACCATGGCGACTTCATTCTTGAGAAGCCGCTGGAAGTCGATTTCATGGATATCGCCACGAACCAGATCGTCAGCCCGGCCGCGGCATTGATACCGTTCCTTGAGCATGATGATGCGAACCGCGCCCTTATGGGGGCGAACATGCAACGCCAGGCGGTGCCTCTCATTTCCAACGAAGCGCCCCTTGTCGGCACAGGAATGGAGAGAAAAGTTGCGGTCGACTCGAGGACCCTCGTAGTTGCCGAACACGATGGTATCGTGCAGGAAGTGGACGGAAGCCATATCGTAGTCAAGTACGACATCAATGAGAGATCCGACGAGGTAATTGCGAGCTTTGAAGATCTCAGAACGGCCGAATACAGGCTGCGCAAGTTCTTCAGGACGAACCAGGATACAACGGTCAATCAGAAACCGCTCGTCAAGATTGGACAGCGTTTCAAAAAAGGTGATGTTCTCGCGGATGGATGCTCTACTGAGAACGGCGAGCTTGCTCTCGGCAGGAATGTGCTGGTCGCGTTCATGCCATGGCACGGCTATAATTTTGAAGACGCAGTTATCGTGAGCGAGGATCTCGTGGCGCATGACGCCTTCACGTCCATTCACATCCAGTCTCTTGAGACGAGCGTAAGGGACACGAAGCGTGGTGAGGAAGAGTTGACGCGCGATATCCCGAACGTGTCGGAGGAAATGACAAAGGACCTCGACGATAATGGTACGATCCGGGTCGGCGCTGAAGTACTGGAGAATGATATCCTGGTCGGGAAGATCACACCAAAAGGCGAAACCGACGTCACACCTGAGGAGAAATTGCTGCGGGCGATCTTCGGTGACAAGGCCGGCGATGTCAAAGATGCGTCATTGAAGGCGCCTCCGGGAATGCGCGGAGTCGTCATCGATACGAAGCTGTTCTCGAGAAAGAAGAAAGACGCAGAGTCGAAGAAAGAAGAAAAGAAGAGACTCGAAGAGATTGAAAAGTGGCTCAAGACTGCCAAGAGCGAAGTCCAGGAAAAGCTGATCGATAAGCTTGCGAGACTTCTCGAAGACGAAGTCTCTACAGGGATTCGTGCAAAAGACGGTTCAGTCATTATAAGAAGCGGCACATCTCTAAAGAGAGAGATATTCCAGAAGATTGAAGATCTGGAGAGGTTGGATTTCAGTGAGCCATGGGTTGAGAACGCGCGCAAGAACAGACTCATCGAGCAGATATACAAGAATTATCACACCCGCATTCTCGACCTTGAAGAGGAAGCGCGCCGGGAACGGAATAAAGCCATCACCGGTGACGAGCTCCCTCCAGGGATCGTCCAGCTGGCGAAAGTGTACGTTGCGTCGAAGCGAAAGCTTCAGGTCGGAGACAAGATGGCCGGCAGACACGGCAACAAAGGAGTCGTGTCGATTGTCGTCCCGAAGGAAGACATGCCGTTCTTGCCCGACGGTACTCCGGTTCAGATGGTGCTGAACCCGCTGGGCGTTCCGTCCCGTATGAACATAGGTCAGCTTTATGAGACAGCGCTCGGTTGGGCGGCAGAGAAATTAGGTGTCAAGTACGCCTCTCCTATTTTCGATGGAGCAACGTGGGAGGAGGTCGCCGACGAGCTCCGCAAAGCCGGGCTCAGCGATAACTCCAAGACCGTTCTCTATGACGGAAAGAGCGGTGAAACTTTCTCGAACGAAGTGACTGTCGGCTATATGTACATGATGAAGCTCGATCACCTTGTGGAAGACAAGATCCACGCGCGCTCCACTGGACAGTATTCGCTTATCACGCAGCAGCCGCTCGGAGGAAAGGCGCAGTTCGGCGGACAAAGGTTCGGAGAAATGGAAGTCTGGGCGCTTGAGGCATACGGCGCATCGCACGTCCTTCAGGAGATGTTGACCGTGAAGAGCGATGACGTGCCCGGCAGGTCCAAGCTTTTCGAGTCGCTTGTCAAGGGCGACAACACGCCCGAACCCGGAATACCCGAGGCCTTCAGCGTTCTCGTGCGGGAATTGCAGGGACTCGGCCTCGAGGTAAAAGTCATACACGACGGAGAATTCGCCAGAAGTGATGACCGGAAGTAAAGACTTTGTGATCCCGATCGACCGAGAGTTGATTGGGGACGCCATAAAAATTGGAGGTTTCTTTAATGCCTAGCATGGATTTTCGCCGCGATTTACAGCAGACCCGCAAGGTCGTTACGGCTATCCGGATCAGCCTTGCATCCCCCGATTCAATCATCGACCGCTCACACGGTGAGGTGACCAAGCCGGAGACAATTAACTATCGCTCCTATCGTCCCGAGAAAGATGGCCTCTTCTGTGAGAAAATATTCGGACCCGTGAGAGATTGGGAATGCCATTGCGGCAAATACAAGAAGATTCGGTACAAAGGTATTGTGTGCGATCGTTGCGGCGTCGAAGTAACACAGAAGAGTGTTCGCCGTGAAAGAATGGGACATATCACTCTCGCGACTCCCGTAGTTCACATCTGGTATCTTCGCTCTCTTCCGAGCAAGATCGGAAATCTTCTTGGGATGTCCACGAAAGAACTTGAGAAGATTGTCTATTACGAATCCTATGTGGTTGTCCAGCCCGGTGCCGCGACTGATCTGAAGGAAAAGCATCTGTTGACTGAAGAGGAATACTATGAGCTTCAGGAGAAATTTCCGCACAACAACGAGCTCGATGATTCCGATGGTCGAAAAGTCATAATAAAGATTGGCGGCGAAGCCATAAAGGAAATGCTGAAGAGAGTGGAAGTCGACACTCTCAGTGACACACTGCGTGTATCTGCACGGACCGAAAGGTCGGAGCAGAAAAGAATCGATCTTCTGAAGCGGCTGAAAGTCGCTGAAGCTTTCCGAACAAGAGACGGCGAGGAATTCATAAACAAGCCGGAGTGGATGGTCCTTGAAGTGATTCCGGTTATTCCGCCCGAACTTCGGCCGTTGGTGCCTCTCGAGGGAGGAAGGTTCGCCACGAGTGACCTGAACGACCTCTATCGTCGTGTAATAATCAGGAACAATCGTCTGAAGAGGCTCATCGACATCAAGGCGCCGGAAGTTATTCTACGCAATGAGAAGCGCATGCTGCAGGAAGCCGTCGACGCACTTCTGGACAACAGCCGGCGCATCAGTGCGGTAAACTCAGATAGCCAGCGGGCGTTGAAGTCGCTTTCCGACGTCCTCAAAGGGAAGCAGGGACGGTTCCGGCAGAATCTGCTGGGCAAGCGCGTCGACTACAGCGGCAGGTCCGTTATTGTGGTCGGACCTGAGCTGAAGCTCCATCAGTGCGGTCTCCCGAAAGATATGGCGGTCGAGCTTTTCAAGCCAATGATTATCAGGAAGCTTCTTGAGCGCGGCGAAGCAAAGACTGCAAAGACCGCTCGAAGACTGGTTGACAGGAAGGTCAAGGAAGTATGGGAAGTTTTGCCGTCCATTGTTGAGGGACATCCGGTGATGCTCAACCGTGCTCCCACGCTTCACAGGCTCGGCATACAAGCATTCCAGCCGGTACTCGTTGACGCCAAAGCGATCAGACTCCACCCGCTGGTTTGCACGGCATTTAACGCTGACTTTGACGGTGACCAGATGGCGGTGCACGTGCCGCTCTCGTATGAGGCACAGCTCGAGGCAAGGATCCTCATGCTGTCCAGCCATAACCTTCTCTCTCCTGCGCACGGGAAGCCGATCGTTCATCCGACGCAGGACATGGTTCTCGGATTGTATTATTTGACAAAAGTAAGAAAGAGCACCGGCGCGCCGGTGAAACACTTCTCATCGGTCGATGAGATCCGAATGGCGATGGAGCTGAACAAGCTTTCGCCTCACGAGACGATAAAATTCAAGGCGAAAGATGAGTTTATCGAGACTACCCCGGGACGTGTTTTGTTCAACGAGATCGTGCCCGAGGAACTTGGCTATATCAACGAAGTTCTCACGAAGAGCAAGCTGATCTCGATCATCGCTGAATCATACAAGAAGGCCGGTCCTCTGAAAACCGCGATGTTCCTCGACAATTTGAAAGACCTCGGATTTGAGAATGCGACTGCGGCAGGTCTTTCGATTAGCGTTAATGATGTAATAATTCCCGAAGTGAAAAGGAAATTCATCGAGATATCCGACCGCGAAGTCAAGGAAATCGAAGCAAGCTATGAAGGTGGTTTCATCACCGCCGGCGAAAGGTATAACAAGATAATCGATGTCTGGCAGAGAGCGACTAATCTCGTAAGTGATGCTGCATATAAGACTCTATCCGCCTCAAAGGACGGTTTCAATTCGATATGGATGATGTTGGATTCCGGTGCTCGTGGTTCGAAGGACCAGGTGAAGCAGCTCGCCGCCATGCGTGGTCTGATGGCGAAGCCTCAGAAGTCTCTTACCGGACAGGTCGGAGATCTGATCGAAAACCCAATCATCGCAAACTTCCGAGAAGGGTTGTCAATCCTGGAGTACTTCATCTCCACTCACGGCGCCAGAAAGGGACTCGCTGACACGGCATTGAAGACTGCCGATGCGGGCTACCTTACGAGAAGACTCGTGGATGTCTCTCAGGATGTTGTAGTCGCGACGGAAGACTGCGGAACGATCCGCGGTATTTCAGTCAGCGCCATAAAGGATGGTGAACGGGTGCAGGAAACGCTGGTCGAACGTATACTTGGCCGTGTGGCACTCTACGATGTCGTTGATCCGCTCAGTAACGAAGTGATTGTGAAAGGCGGCGAGGAAATTACCGAAGACCTTGCCGAGATGATTGCGAACACCGCGATAGACAGCGTGGACATTCGTTCCGTGTTGACATGCGAGGCGCCGCGCGGCGTCTGTGTGAAGTGCTATGGACGCAATCTCGCCACAGGCAAGATGGTCGAGATCGGCGATGCCGTCGGAATCATTGCTGCCCAAAGTATCGGAGAACCCGGCACACAGTTGACGCTCCGTACGTTCCACACCGGTGGAACAGCGAGCGTCGAATCGCAGGAGTCCAACGTTATCGCTCCGAGCGATGGGAAACTGAAATTCGAGAACATGCATCCTTTGGTGGATTACTCGAACAGAACGACCGGCAAGCCTGAAAAGGTGCTCCTTGGCAGGCATGGAGTCATACAGATACTCGACAAGGACAACCGTGCCATAAAGAAGATGGACGTGCCGCAGGGTGCCCACCTGCTCTTGAATGAAGGCGCCTCCGTCAACAAAGGCGACCTTGTCTACCAGTGGGATCCGTACAACACACTGATTCTGACTGAATTTTCCGGTAAGGTCGTCTGGGTCGATCTCAAAAAAGACGTGACCTACCGTGAACAGACCGATGAGCAAACAGGACAGGTTGAGAAGGTTGTCATAGAGAGCGTAGACAAGAATGTTACTCCGTCTCTCGAAATCGTCCACAACTCCAAGGCGAGGCGGACGTACAATTTGCCGGTAGGCGCTCACATCGTGGTCGAAGACGGCGAGGAGGTGCAGTCGGGCGAGACGCTGGCGAAGAAGCCCAAGGAGCTTTCCCGCGTTCGCGATGTGACAACCGGTCTTCCCAGGGTGCAGGAGCTATTCGAGGCCCGCGCCCCGCAGGATCCGGCAACGGTCAGCGAAATCGACGGCTATATCGGCTTTGGCGGTCAGTCGCGAGGTACCAAGGAAGTCATAGCAACGAGCGCAGATGGAAAGGACCGAAAGACCTATAAAGTCTCATTGCGCCAGCACATTCTCGTTCAGGAGAACGATTTTGTGATAGCGGGCGAACGGCTTACTGACGGTCCAATTGATCCCCACGACATCCTGAGGATCAAAGGCCCTGCAGATGTACAGAAGTACCTCTTGGATGAGATTCAGGAGGTGTATCGCCAGCAGAACGTGACCATCAACGACAAGCACATAGAAGTGATCGTGCGGCAGATGTTCCAGCGCGTTCGTGTCGTGGATTCCGGAGATACTCCGTTCCTCGAGGGTGATATCGTCGACGTTCACCGAATACGTGAAGAGAATGCCTCGATTGGAAAGAAGATCGTAGTGACGGCAAAGGGTGACTCCAAGTACAGAGTCGGACAACTCGTCGAACGTGCTCTGGTGATGGCGAAGAATCGTGATCTCAGAAGGTCGAAGAAGAAAGTCGTCGAATTCCGCGATGCTGTGCCTGCAACTGCCGAAGACGTGTTGCTGGGAATAACATCGGCGGCTCTCTCCACGGACAGCTTCATATCAGCTGCGTCTTTCCAGGAGACGACGAAAGTCCTGACTGACGCCTCAATTGAAGGCAAGCTCGACAACCTGATCGGGCTGAAGGAGAATGTAATAATCGGGCAGCTGATACCGGCCGGAACGGGTCTGAAGAAATTCCGTGACCTGATTCTGACGGAAGAAGAAATGCTCGACAAGGCGGAAGCGACCGAAGAGGAAGTTCCTCAGCAGAAGGTCGCATCGTAAAAATATGATTGGCATTATCGGGGGAGAAAGAAATTTCTCCCCCTTTTTATGGCCAAGTTTCTTGCTTGTTTTGACGGCGTCTCTTATATTTTTATCTCTATGATGAAGGTAAGTATTTTGGAGGAACACATTGCCGACAATTAATCAACTGATAAGGCAGGGGAGAAAGAAGATTCTTCTGAAAGGAAAGTCCCCCGCGCTTCAGGGAAATCCGCAAAAGCGAGGTGTCTGCACCCGCGTCTATACCACCACCCCTAAGAAGCCGAATTCGGCTCTCCGCAAAGTTGCGCGCGTTAGG
>CAZRXH010000105.1:0-8654 GCA_964603995.1 uncultured Bacteroidota bacterium
ACGAGCTCATGGGCAGACTGTTCTATGACAAGATGGAACAGCTGCATTATCTGCCTCGTACCAGGCCGAGAGATTTATCTGACAGGGTCCAAGACAGTCTGACAGCAGCGGATTTCCAATTGTCCACATTGGACTCCATGATAGCCATATATAAGATGACAGTGTTGAAGAACAACTGGCCTTTTGTAAAAAACGCGACCGAGTCTTCCTATTCGGAATTTATTCACCCTGAAAATCCCGTCGATTCCTTAGCCGCGCAGTTTGTAGAGCAGAAGATAAGCTGGAAGAACGCTCATCTCTTTGCAGCACGGTGGTACATCGATAACAACGATGTGTCTGGCTTTCTCAGGGAGATGGATGCGTTGATAGAACAGTATCCCTATATGACGGAATATTACGAGCTCACGGCGAAGCATCTGATGATGGCAGAGAAGTACGGGTTGGCTGAGAAATATTTATCCGAGGCTTATGATATTCAGCCCGACGCTTATGCGACCAAATCGCTTGGTCTGATCAGCCTGCGTAACGGTGAGGCAGACTCCGCGCAGCTTTTTCTCAACCAGAGTCTCGGATTTTACGCCGGAGATCCGCTGGTATGGTTTGGTTTGGCGGAAGTTAGTTTCGACAGGAACAGAAGTAAATCGCTCAGGTTGGATAACCAGGCCCTGGCTTTGGATCCGAACTATAATCAGGCACTCGATCTGCGCAAGGAATTGTTGAGTGAGGCAAAATAGATTTGAGATAAATGTACCATGAATGTATGGAGTGAACGGGCCGATATCAGTGCTCAACTCGGTTGTGGCAATTCTTCTGTCGATTCAGCCCGGGTTCACGTTTACGACTGTTTCTTTGTTTTATTTGATTGTCTTTCTTTCTGCGTCGTGGTCCCATTTTCGGGAGAGCTGGTTCACCGGCGGAAAGAAAATTTTCTTAACCTCAAACTAAAGGGAGAACAATAAGATGACTGCATTGATAAGACGAGCTCTGAGCAGTTTGCTCGCTCTCACCGCCGTGATAGCACTCTTTTCGGCGGCGAGCGCGTACGCTCAGGTTGTCACCAACGGAGGCTTCGAAAGCTCCGACACCGGCCTGGTTGACACTACAGGCTGGACCAACGGCTCAAGGGCAATCAAAGGATGGCTAATCCAGGTTGCCGCCGGCATAAATCCACCGCCGGTATTTGAAATAGTCAGCGATACCGTCGAGCAGGGAAGCCGTGCCCTGAAGGTTACGGTTAACGGTTTAGGAACCAATCAATGGGATATCCAGGCCGTCGCGGACAGCCTTCATGTTACGCCGGGAGCAACGTACAACTATTCCATCTGGGCAAAGGCCGATAAGCCAGGCGCACAGGTCAATTTCACGGTAGGCAACTATTCATTTACCGAATACAAAGCCATTCGTCCCGCCACATTGAGCACCCAGTGGCAGGAATTCACGATGCAATTCACGGTAAATGACGGTCAAACTGTAATCCGGGCTCCTATTCATTTTGACTATCCCGCCGATACGAACAACGCGATTTACATAGACAATCTGCAGATAGCCGACGTCAACGCAAACAAAGAGCCCGTAATTGTGGAAGCGGAGTCGGGGACGCTCGGGAGCGGTATTTCTGTAATGAGCGACAGCGCTACTTCCACCACTTACATCACTTCGGATTCTAACTATACCGGCTTCACTCCGGGTGATACGAACCGCATAGCAACATACCAGGTGACCTTTCCCGACTCGGGGTATTATTCCCTTTTCGCTCGCGTTCTTGTCGGACCCAACGGATACAATAGCGACAGCTTTTTCTACGGCAACGGATTCGGTGAAAAGAATGACACTGCCACCGCCGATTGGGTATTCATAAACGGACTTGCGAGCGCGGGATTTTCCGACTCGAGCGCTTTCGTAGACGGTCCGGGAACAGCCACCACCCAAGTTTGGAAATGGGTGGACGTTACCAGGAACACCTATCAGGGTACAGCCGGCGATTCATTCTATGTAAGCATCGACAGTCTTACAAGAACGTTTCAAATCGGCACCCGCGAGTCCGGACTGGAAATCGACAAGTTCGCATTCGGAAAGTCCAACCTGTATTACACAGTCGCAGATCTCGATCACGGTCTGCCCGGTGTGCCGGCATTGCCTTCATCCGGTCCCACCGGCACTGTCTGGACCGGACCTGCTATAGCGACCGGACAGGGTAAGTTCCTTGGCAGCGCTTACTCGGGGGTGGCAGAATCTGATTTCGCAAACTACTGGACCCAATTGACACCGGAGAATGCCGGAAAATGGGGCTCCGTAGCAACTTCGGAGGACACATCACAATGGAACTGGAGCGGGCTTGATCAGGCATACAACTATGCACAGACCAACCATCTGATTTTCAAGGATCACAATCTGATCTGGGGAGCGCAGCAGCCGTCATGGATTTCGAGCCTTGATTCAGCGCAGCAGATTCAATACATCACGACCTGGATCAGAATGGTAGGGGAGAGATATCCCAATATCAACATGATTGATGTTGTGAACGAGCCTTTACCGGGACATAATCCTCCGGATGGTCAGAGCGGACGTGCAAATTACGAAGCTGCTCTTGGTGGCGCGGGCGCGACGGGATACGACTGGGTGATAAATGCCTTCAAACTGGCAAGACAATACCTGCCCCATGCCAAGTTGTTGATAAATGATTATGGTATCCTCGGCAGTACTTCAGCGACGACGGCATATCTTCAGATCATCAACCTGCTGAAAGACAGAGGACTGATCGACGGCATAGGTGTCCAGGGACACCGGTTCACACTTGAGAACGCGGATACAAATGTGATCAAAACCAGTCTCAGCATGCTCGGTGCAACCGGGCTGCCGGTCTATGTATCGGAATTTGATCTGGGAAATCTCGGCAATACCGGAACACCGGACGATAACCAGCAGCTTCAGTTATACGAGAAGATATTCCCCATATTATGGAACAGTCCGGCAGTGAAAGGCATCACCCTTTGGGGATACATCGAGGGCCAGATCTGGCAGACGACATGCTACCTGGTAAATTCAGACGGAACGGCAAGACCGGCGCTCCTGTGGATGGCTCAGTATGTCAAGGACAATCCGACCGGAGTCGTTGAGAACGCTTCCGCGGTGCCGAGTGCATTCAAACTGGACCAAAACTATCCTAACCCGTTCAATCCGACGACGATGATAAGGTATCAGCTTGCTGCAGCCAGCCATGTTACTCTGAAAGTCTACGACGTCCTTGGAAGAGAAGTGACGACGCTTGTCGATTCCAGGCAGAACGCCGGATATTATAACGTCTCATTCGACGCGAGCAAGTTTGCAAGCGGTGTTTATTTTTATGTGCTGAGAACTGATCGCAATAGCTCTTTCAAAAAGATGCTGTTGTTGAAGTAAGTATGATGTCCAGGGGCGGTCATCGCGGCCGCCCCGCTTTCTTAGAATTCGAGGCGGAGCTTGATACAAACTGAGTCTGCGCATTTCAACGAGATGGGAAACACTTTTTTATGCGTCTACTTCCCGGACTATTCGATCGGCAACGCAAGGAAGTCGACAATCGAAGATCTCCGTGATGGCGAAATAGCCATCCCGTTTCATAATTACAGAAAAAAGAAACCGCTGTCGTTCCGCTTCAGGCAGGGACGAAGTACAAATTTGAAACAACGAAATGATGGTTTCTGTTGCACGACCCGGACATACTGATCATCATCAATTACTCAAGGAGAGATCCATGGCGTTTCGAAGTCTTTTGTTAAAAGCGTTCTCAACGCTGCTTGGGGATGCAATAAGGAAGGCGGAAGCCTTGCTGATATTTCTTCCTGCACTGCTGTTTCTGCTCGCCGTTTCAGACTCATCATCCGCGCAGGAATTGCGGTTGAACAAGCTCGGCTATTTCGAGACGCGCGGCCTCAACGTTCTGGTTTTCAGCAACCAGTACAACGGATATTTCTTTGACGAGAAACACGCAGGCATAGAGTTGATCCAGTGCGGCGTGCGCACGGCTACCAACGGCGCAGTCAGGCTGAGGTCCACACCGGAACAGTGGGACGCGGTCCCGGAGGTGGTCGACAGAAAAGTTGACGGACAGAAGAATCGCATTGAAGTGGTTCTTGGATACAAGAAATATGATTTCTATCCGAAAGTCGACGTCACTGCAAAGAACCAGGGAGTCTGGATCGACGTCTATCTCGACAAACCGCTGCCGAAGGAGCTCATAGGCCACGCCGGATTCAACCTTGAATTTCTTCCGTCGGCTTATTTTCGCACGACGTATTTGATGGATGACAGTCCCCACATCTTTCCTCTGTATCCGGCCGGCCCCGCGGTCGAGAAACCTGATTCCGTGAAGATTCCCATGTTCGCGGGTCACTCGACCTTCGACAGCCGGGGCCGCGACGTGTATGT
Source organism: uncultured Bacteroidota bacterium (assembly GCA_964603995.1). Taxonomy (GTDB): domain Bacteria; phylum Bacteroidota; class Ignavibacteria; order Kryptoniales; family JAKASW01; genus JAKASW01. Next base: position 4,408 of record CAZRXH010000105.1, read on the forward strand.
GGATCCACTACCGATGGCGACCGGCTCGACCTTAATCCTTGCGCCGGAAGACTCTCAAAGGCGAGTGGAGATTCAGTCTACCGAAGGCAAACTGATGCTCTATGACGGGCGAAATGTTGCACAGAACGGTTGGATTGTCGTCAGGAGTCTCATCCCGGCTAACAAAACCGGCAAGGTGGTCGAGTGGCATTTGACTGCCAGTGTAATCAAGAATTGGATTCGCAAACCGGTCATCCAATTCTCGCAAGTAGGTTATCATCCGATGCAGGAGAAGAGGGTGGTAATCGAGCTGGACAAGAACGATACGCCTCTCAAGACGGCTTCTTTATTCCGCGTTTCGCCGCAGGGAAAGTCCGAAAGAGTCTTCACTGCTCCTGTCAAGAAGTGGGGCCGGTGGATGCGGTACAACTACGTCACTTTCGATTTCTCTTCCGTCCGTGACAGGGGTATCTATTTTATCAAGTACGGCAGTGAAAGGTCGAACGTGTTCCCTATCGATTCTCATGTGTACGACAACGTCTGGCATCAGACTCTCGACGTGTGGTTCCCTGTCCAGATGGATCATATGTACGTGAGAGACGCTTACAGAGTCTGGCATGCGGCACCGTTTCTTGACGATGCAAGGCAGGCGCCGCCCGATGAGGAGCATTTCGATGGATATGCGATGGGACTATCCACCGATACGAAATACAAAGCGGGTGAGCACATTCCCGGATTGAACGTTGGCGGCTGGTTCGATGCCGGCGATTACGATATCGATGAGCCGTCTCAATGCCAGACAATTTCAAATTTCGCGGCCACGTGGCAAGCGTTTGAGCCAAAAATAGACGAGACTTACATCAGCGAGAAGGAGCGCTACGTCGATATCCACGATCCCGACGGCAAGCCGGACATACTTCAACAGATCGAGCATGGAGTACTTCAGCAGCTCGGGCAGCAAAAAGCGTTCGGGCACGCAATTCAAGGAATAAACGAAGCACATCTTTACGAGTACGTCCAGCTCGGAGATGCCGCGGACGTAACAGACAATAAGATCTACTCACCAAGGCTCAAGCCGTACCAGGTTGAAGGAGATTCGAGCGGGACACCGGACGACAGGTGGGTCTTCACGACCGACGAGCCTTGGACAAACTATCTTTCGATCGACGCGCTTGCATCCGCGAGCCGTGCACTCAACGGGTTCAACGACTCTCTTGCCTCGGAGTGCCTGACCGTCGCGGAACAATCATGGGCAAGACAGCAGAAGGATACGCTTGCCAACAACAGCGGGGTTCCTTTCTTTATACAGGAGTTTCCGAAAATCGCCGCAGCTCTGCAGCTTTATATTTCTTCGAAGGATGTTCAGTACGCGGATACATTCCGCACTCTCATCTGGCCGGCGCTTGATAGATTCCCACAAGCGAATATAGAGACTGCGGTACTCGCAATTCCTTATTTCGGCAAAGGATACAAAGACAGGCTCGTGCCTTACGTAAAGAAATTGAAGACAGAGGATGACGATCTTCTCAAGATGAACCCGTATGGAGTTCCGATCGGGACAAGACAATGGGGTGGTGATCAGGAAGTCGTAGGCTGGGCCGTGGCCAACTACTATCTTCACGAAGCATTTCCGGATATAATCGGGAAGAAGTACGCCATTCGCGGGATCGATTATCTTTTCGGCTGCCATCCTTATTCGAATATTTCATTTGTCTCGAGCGTCGGTGTGCACTCGAAGGAGCGTTTCTATAGCGGCAACAGGGCCGATCTTTCATTCATTGCGGGAGGTGTAGTACCGGGGATCCTCGTCCTGAAACCGGACTTTCCCGAGAACCAGGAAAGCTGGCCGTTTCTGTGGGGCGAGAATGAGAGCGTCATTAATATTTGTTCCGATTACATACTTCTCTCCAACGCAGTGGATCATCTACTGAGGTGATAGGTCGAGCGGTGAGTCTATCGGCACGCGAACTTTTGCCGACAGGCTCACCGGGCCTTCTCTGCATGAGATCTAAGTCGCGGCGGCGTACCGACTTGGCAACGACCTGACACTAAACAGACCATGAGACAAAGCATAATCTTCTTGGGAATCATGAAGAGTTTGTTCCCATTGCCGTGGCCCTGTTCTTGACCGAAGCAACCAGCCCTACGGGAGGCGAGGAGATCGTGCGGAAACGGTCCGCACTTCGCTGCGCGACTGGGCGTCGCCATTCTCAGGAGCCTTCCCGATGAAGAAGCTTTTAAGAAAATCGTCTTGCATGTAAATTGAAATAGATCCGCAAGAACAGTCAGAGCAAAGTCGTGCAATCAGAAACAATCATGTCGTGTTTTCAGAAGGCTGCGAAAGACAGCATGAGAGCCGAAGTGTCAGGGCAACCGGCAGATCATTCCCTTGCGCAAATGATGTCCCGCGCCAGTTGCCGTATGGAGCTTTCATTCGGGAGACAGCGATCAGTTATCTGTCGCCGGTGATCGGCAGTGGCTTTCCTAAGATCTACGATGTGTTTGGCAGGGAAGTCGCGACATTGGCTGGCAAAGAACAAACCGCACGATCCTGCGGTGTTGCGCCCGACTTCACCTATTAGCCGGGCGGCATGTATTCTACAGAATCAATATCGAGTCGTTTGCTGCCACGAAGGGACTGATAATCCCGGACTGGCTTAGAGTAACAAAGTCTTGGAACAAACTCACGATTTGTGAAATGATAACTAACTGAGGGCGTGATCAATGAGAAAGAATCTGTTTTATCTTGAGCTTCTGTCAGTCGTTTACGTATGTCTCAGCTTCACCGCGGCTGGAGCACAGCCTTCCGGCGGACCTTACGGGCCGGTCAGGCAGACCTACCAATTGCCGACAGTGACCGGCACCATATACTACGTGGCGGTGGACGCCGACTCGACTCAATCGGGTGAATCGCTGACCATGCCGACGACACTGGGTGCGGCCATCGCGAAAGTGAAAACAGGCGATGCGATCGTCATGCGCGGCGGCATTTACAGAACGGGCGGCCTCGTTTTGAACCAGGGAATCACGATCCAGCCCTACCGGAACGAAAAGGTTGTGTTGAAAGGAACCTTTGTCGCGACGAGGTGGGAGAACGCCGGAAACGGATTGTGGTACACCAAATGGTCACACCTGTTCCCGACGAAACCTGCCGACTGGTGGCAGCGCAGCAAGGAGGGGAAATATACGCCGTTGTGCCGTTTCAACAACGACATGGTATTTGTGGACGGCAAGTTCCTGCAATCCGTCGAGTGGGAAGGCGATGTCGATGCGAATTCGTATTACATCGATTACGACGACAGTCTCGTCTACATCGGCACCGACCCGACAGATCATCTGGTTGAAATCACCGCTTTTGATGCGGCTTTAGTAAGAACCACCGGTGAATGCCATGGCAAGAAGTCGGATCGCAAGGGATACATCATTCGCGGAATCACTTTCACTCAGTACGCTTACCGAGCGCTCGAAGTCGAAGGGACCGAACCCGAAGGAGTAGCGGACGAATCTAAATTCGGAAAAGACGTGGTTGGGACAACGCTGGAGAACTGTACGATTTCATATTGCTCCCGCGTCGCCGGATATTTCCGCGGAGACAGCCTGACGTTCCGTCACTGTAAGATCAGCGACACCAGCACGGAGGGCATCTACATCATCGCTTCGAACGACGTGCTCCTGGAAGGCAACATCTTCATGCGCAATAACATCGAGAACATAACCGGGTATTATCCTGCAGCTGTGAAGATTTTCAATCAGAGTCATCGCGTGACATGCCGCGATAATCTCGTTACCGATCTTCCGAATTCGAACGGCATCTGGTACGACGTCGGCGAGGTAGACGGCGTGTTCGTCAATAACCGGGTACAGAACGTCGGTCATGTGACGAAGTCGGTCCCGACAGATCAGCTCTGGCCGAGCGACAACGGCTTTTTCTTCGAAATCTCGAAAGGCGTCGTCATGGCGGGGAATGTCTTTGTGAATTGCGATCACGGCATGATGATCCTTAACAGTTCGGGTGCAAAGGTCTATAACAACACGTTCGTCAACAGCACGGCATGTATCGGACGCACAGGGCGGACGGCCGCGGGTGACCGATTTGGCTGGCACCCGACCACAGGACCCGATGTCGACAAACGCGAGGGTCATGTGTTCGTCAACAACCTCCTCGTCGGAGACTTGAATTTCACGAGACCGCTTCTTTTCGTCTGGCAGCCTTCCTCGCTTTGCGAGCGACTAAACAGGTCTCAACTTTCGCAGCTCGATCACAACGT
>CAZRXH010000105.1:8754-11046 GCA_964603995.1 uncultured Bacteroidota bacterium
AGAAGAATCGGCGAGTGTATTGAGCGTGGGAAAGTTAACAGGTCCTCGCCTTATCCGAACGACATGCAGGGTCAGGACGGCTCGGACGAGCTGACGCGGCAGGCGCTCGACTCCGGCATCGGCCCGGAGGAGATATTGCAGGCGTGCAACGACGGCATGAAGCGCATCGGCGACAGGTTCAGCCGCAACGAAGTGTTTGTGCCCGAGCTGCTGATGGCTGCCAAGGCGATGAACGCCGTCATGGCTCACCTTAAACCATATTTTCAGACCGGCACGGTGAAGGCTAAAGGAAAGCTTGTCATCGGCACGGTCGCCGGCGATCTTCACGATATCGGAAAAAATCTAGTCGCTATGGTGGTGGAAGGGAACGGCTGGGAAGTTGTCGACCTCGGCGTAGATGTCAAACCGGCAAAGTTTATAGACGCCGTGAAGCAGAATCCCGGCTGCACGGTCGGGTTGAGTGCGCTCCTGACGACCACCATGGTGAACATGTCCAGGACAGTCAACGAGATTAAAACTCAATTTCCAGCGACAAAAGTGATCGTTGGAGGCGCTCCTCTCACACAAAAGGCCGCCGAACAGATGGGCGCGGACGGCTATGCTCCGAATCCGCAGGGCGCGGTAGCTTTCCTGAACGGCGCGGTGCAGAAATGAAATCTCTTCTTGAGGCGCTGAAGAGCGGGAGAATTCTGGTGTCGGACGGTGCGTGGGGTACCATGCTCCAGGAGCACGGACTTCAGCCGGGCGAATGCCCGGAATTTTGGAATGTGACACGTCGCGACGACGTCTTTGCGGTGGCAAAGAGTTACGTGGATGCGGGCGCCGACATGATACTGACAAACAGTTTTGGGGGATCGCCGATCAAGCTTGCCCATTACGGGCTTGAAAGCCGCGCGGCAGAGCTTAACGAGGCAGCCGCCGCTATTTCGAGAGAGGCGGCGGGGCAAACTCGTTTCGTGCTGGGGTCGATCGGACCGACGGGCGAAATGCTCATGATGGGCAAGGTGACAGAGGAAGCGGTCTACGACGGCTTCCGGCTCCAGGCATCCGCCTTGAAGAAAGGCAGAGTAGACGCGATAATTGTCGAGACGATGTCCGCGATCGACGAGGCGACTATCGCAATCCGTGCTGCTAAAGAGGCGACGGGGCTGGAGGTCATCTGCACATTCACGTTCGACAGGACGGTGACCGGCGAATACCGTACCATGATGGGTGTTTCCCCTGCCGAGATGGCGGAAGCGGTTAAGGAAGCCGGCGCATCTGTTATCGGCGCAAATTGCGGCAACGGCTTCGATCAGATGATCGACGTTGTCAAAGCAATTCGTAAGGCGGACGCTTCGACTCCGCTGCTGGTCCATGCCAATGCAGGTCTTCCAGTTGTCGAAGATGGTAAACTCATTTACACAGAAACTCCGGCAGATGTTGCCGTGAAGGCCCGGAAGCTCGCCGAGTCCGGCGCCAATATCATCGGCGGCTGCTGCGGCACTACGCCCGCGCACATTCGTGCGATTGTAAAGGAGCTGAAGGCGGCTTGACACTCAACGAGACCGAAATAGAGAAAGATGTTTTCGAAGTCTCGATGGAATTCGACGATCTGACGCTCGAGAGGACAGAGATCGAACTTTCACTCGGCTATTCGGACGGCGAAATCCCTGTCCATTTTTCCGGAATGATCGATGAAGCTCTCCTGCAATTGCCGAGGAGATGCGAGATAAGGGCGGGCTACAGAATTCTTGATGTGGAGAAGCCGGCGGGCCGAATCGACGGTCTCGTTGTGGGTGGAAAGTTCTTCAAGATGGATAAGATTGTAACCGGTCAGCTGAAGAAATCGACGCAGGCAGCATTCTTCGTGGCCACGATAGGTTCGTCGATGGAAGAGTGGGTCAGGAATCTTTTGAAGCATGACGATCCTGCGCTCGGATACATCGCCGACGTAGCCGCCTCTGCGGCTGCCGAAGCAGTGACAAACCTTCTCCACGATCATATCGGGGAACGGATGCTTTCCAGCGGCTTGAAGATCACGAACAGATACAGCCCCGGATACTGCAACTGGTCCGTATCCGAACAGCATCTCCTGTTCTCACTTCTTCCTGAGAATTTCTGCGGGATTACGCTATCTGAGTCGGCGCTGATGCACCCGATAAAATCCGTCAGCGGCATAATCGGCATCGGACCGGACGTGAAGTGGAGAGATTATATATGCGACCATTGCGGCGTGAAGGACTGCACTTACAGGCAGACACGAGCCGTTTCAGCTGGAAATAGAAAATGAGGTGCGTCGGTACACTCGAA
>CAZRXH010000106.1:0-10993 GCA_964603995.1 uncultured Bacteroidota bacterium
CGTGACATTTTATCAACGACACGACGCAAAATCAAGAGTCCCCATGAATCCTGCGTCCAGTCGTCTCGGGATGTTTTGTTCCGGGATACTGGCATAGAAGAGATCTTGTTGGGAGTCGATCGTGGTAGAAGGCATCAGCACACGAGGATATGAGTATGCTAAAGAGGGCCCCTGCGTGGGCACAGTGCCCGTCCCTCCGCAGGAGGAATCAGAAATCGATTACAATGTTGAGAGAGGTGCCCTGTTATTTGCCTCGAAGGACTTTCACGAGCGAGCCGGCGACAGCATTAAGGACCTCTTCAGAATCATAGAACCCACTGTCGATTTTTCCGCGAATCTCAGTCAGCTTGCTCTGCATCTGCGCGTCATGAAGCTTCTTAGCCTCAGGCGAGAGTTCAACCTTGTCGCTAACGCTCCCCAGGGAACTTTCCTCTCCAAGAGAAGTCTTATCTGACGATGAGTTCACCTTATTCTTCACTTCCTTCATGCTTTCAAGGCTGAGACTTTGGTCAATTGGGCTAATAGCCATAACGGCCTCCTTGTATCTTGTAGGCTGCAATTTCTCTTGCGCCCTTCATTTTAGCGAGATCTTTCATCAGCGTCGAGAGCCGGGTTCTTATGCTGCTGGTCGCTTCGGATACGTCGTTTTGAATACTTCTTAATACATTAAACATTTCATCTTTTCTTTCGGAACTTCCCAGCGAAACTTTAGCCTCCATCAGTTCTCGGAGCGCTTCCACCAAAGCCACTCGTTCGGCCGTTAGTCTGATCGATTCCGCGAGATTTCCTTCCCTGACTCTTCCCTTGATTAAAGAGGCGTTTTTAGCCAAATCTCTGATGATTTTCTCTGCCTTCTGTTGCCCTGTCATCTTAAGCCTATATTTTCAACGAAAATAGATGAGAAGCCATGTATCATCCAGTAGTTGAACTTGAAGAATACATGGCGCCCCAAATGGTGTTCAATGTGGTCTGGGTCTGAGTCAACTGGATGAGCATAGACTGATAGGCGGTGAATTGCTGCCGCATAGCATCTGCCTGAATATTGATGCTCGCCTGCATCCCGCTTATCTGATCATTCATCGCAGTGATTTGATCCTGGGCCCCGTTAATTTTCTGATCCATGACGCCGCCAGGAGTGGAATACTGGCTCACAAGCGTGTTCAACTGGACAGCGACACCGTTGGATGAATTGAACAGGTCAGACACGGCCGTCGGATTTGAGCTGAGCGTACTCGTAAGCGTTGCCTGATTGCTGATCGAGAGAGTGCCGTCGGTGTTGAGCGTGATCCCGATGGCGCTCAGACTGCTCGGGTTGCCGCTTTTCGCCGATGTTACCTGTCCCATGAGAATGTTCTGCAGCTGGAGCTGCAGATTCATGAAGCTAATGTCTCCGGCAAACGGTCCGCGCACCTGGGTCTGCGTATCTGTCTTCAGGTTATTGGAAAGCGTTGTAATCGCGGTGTTATAGGAATTAATGAAATTCTGAATCGTAGTCTGGACCGCACTCGTGTCCGAAGCAATGGAAAAAGTGATCGGATCTGCGCCCGACAGTTGCGTGCCTTCCAAGTTCAGAGTTACACCCTGAAGCACGTCCGTAATGGAATTTGTACCGCGCACGATCGGAATGCCGTCCAACGTGAAATTAGCATCGAGAGAGCTTACGGAACTGTTGACGAAACCGGCTCCGGTGCCACCCGACGCTGTTCTGCCGCTGATGACTGCGCTTGTCCAGCCCACATCTTGCATGAGATTCCCAGACACATCCGCGACACTTATCGCATTCGCAGAGCCGCTGGTCTTACTCGTGAAAACGAGTCTTGCGGTTGAAGTGGTATCGTTCACAACCGATGCTGTAACACCGATGCCAGCATTGTTGACGGCAGCCGCCATGTTTGCCATCACTGTCGAATTGGTATCACCTGCATTGACGCTCACGTTCAAGTTCGTGGCTGTGCCATCAACGGTGACTGAGAACGTGAATGTCCCGGCGCCGCTTGCAGTTGAGATGTCGGTGCCGCTCTGTGACAGCTGACTCGAGACGAGCGTGTCATACTTTGCGAGCTGAGAAACCGAGAGTGAATGTGTTCCGGCCGCCGCCGTATTGTCCGCTGATCCGGTCGCGACGGTCGAATCGGAAGACGAAACGGTTTTCGCCGCGAGCGGGGTGAGCGAACCGACCTGCGCAAGGCTGTTTGCCTGAGTCTGCAGGTTGGACAACTTCTTTTGAAAGTCCTGATAGAATGTTACCTGGGAATTCAGCGTCGCCTGCTGTGCCTGCATCTGGTAGACCGGCGTGCTGATAGACTGTATGTATTGCTGGACTAGCTGATCCACAGCACTCGAGCCGGAGCTCGAACTGGATAAAGTGGAGACGGATGACATAATCTTCTCCTGCCTATCTTATGACAGCTTGAAAGCCTGCGCCCATGACGCGCGCAACTCGGTAATCACCTTACTTACTTCCTCGAAGTCACCTTTCCGCGCCCGGTCTTGGCAATATCTGTAAAGACGAAAGAAACCGAGAGCGACTTCCTTATAGTCGAAATTCAATGCCGCGATAAGCTGAGCCAGTCCGGCATTGACTTTTTCCAAGTCACGACGCTTAGAGTGCACAATTATGTAGTCATAAAGCTTCAAGATCACCTGAACAGGCGAGAGGCTCATTATCTCGTTGTTCTTATATCCTTCAAACGCATTTTTCGGTCTATACGCAATAGCTTCCATTTGCTCACCTCAAGTTAAAACGTGAGAGGGCACCCCGTCTGTTTGACGGGGTGCTTCTCTCAGAACGGTTACTGGAACAGCCTCAGAATTCCGCCTGGTGTGGAATTCGCCTGTGCCAACTGCACCGTGGCCGTTTGCTGCAGAATCTGTAGCTTCGTCGCATTCACTTGCTGTGCGGCGATGTCGGCATCCATAATTCTGCTTGTTGCCGCGTCAACGTTCGTGATCGAAGTGTTGAGCACTTGCTCCTTGAAGCTCAAACGTGACTCAAGGGATCCGACATACTGCAACACCTGTGAAACGGTGTTTATAGCAGTATCCACGCTGGAAAGCGTAGTCGCAGATCCTATTGATATTGTGCTCAAAGAGTTAAGTCCCAGCGCAGACGAATCAACAGCCGTTGAAATACTAACCGCCAATGTGTCTCCACTGTCAGCGCCAACCTGGAACGACTTTCCGGTGAAGGTTTGGTCAATCAAAGCCTGACCGTTGAACTTGGTCTGGGAAATCGTCTGCTGGATTTCGTTCATGTAGTCGTTGACCTGAGTGACGATCGCCTGGAGTTCGTCGGAACCCAGTCCGGCGTTTCCAGCCTGCGTGACCAGCGTCTTCACGTTGATCAGTATGTTGTTGATCGCCTGCAGACCGCCTTCTGCCGTGGAAAGAACGCTCTGTGCGTCGCCAACGTTCGTCAAAGCCTGGCTGAGACCAGCCGAACGCGCTTCCAACTTCGTCCCGATAGTGTAACCGGCAGGATCATCACCTGCGCTATTGATACGCTTACCGGTCGCGAGTTGAAGCTGCGAGACCTGAAGCTGTTGGTTGATAGTATTCAACGCGTTGTACGCGTTCATAGCGCCGATGTTCGTCGCTATGCGGAAGCCATCCGATGTGCCTGCCATGGTATTACCTCCATGTTGTTTTTTGCGCGGCATCCATGCCGCAAGAGGAGTCCTTAATTACGGCTCTCAGCGGCGCTCCTCTCGCCACCGTGCCTGCGAGCCGAAGTTCCTTTCTACCCGAAATGGTTCGTCCGGGAGATTCCGGCAAGCAGACGTGCCTTAGCATTACTATCGGACAACGCTTCCTGAACTTTAAATCACCTCTTCCTAAAATCACTGGAAAACACTGCGATCCGCGAGTTATTCAGCCGTTCAGCAGTTCCCCGCAGGCCCTGATCAAACGATCAAGCTGGGCATCCAAGCGCAGACTGCGATCATGACTACCCTTGATTTTCAGGAGCACCTCGTAACCCTCACGAATCCTTTTCATGGACAGGAGCGCTACCGCCTCGACATACATCGAGATTCCATTGCGCGGATTGTACTTCAGACTCTCGCGCGCATAATTCAACGCTTCTTCGTCCTCGTTCTTATCGAGCGCCAGCTGAGATATCTTCATGAAGAAACGCTCGATTATCGCAGGTCCCAGCCGGGAATAATCCAGCAGGAGAACCTTCTTCAACTCGTCATAAGCATCATCTCTCCTGCCCGCACTCATCATGGTCAATCCAATCTGGTAGTGCAGGTAAGGATCATCAGGGAAAGTGACCGATGCTTCATTAAGCACTTTCAAATTCCTCTGTGTTCTGCTTTCATTTCCCTGCACTGTTCGCCTTGCGTATCCATGATGCACTATCAACAGGTCGGACGACGCGATAATGCCGCCACTCTTTTCTATCGAAAGCCTGACCTGCTCATGGATCGGCATGGCGTACCGGTATTCACTTCTGTTTCTGAAAAGTCTGACGATCTTTGAGTCTTCATACTTCAGGATATCCGTTTCGGGCATCTCGCTCCGAACCGTAATCTCAAGTCCATCCGCATCCGATGCCTCTACGAAGTCCCGCAACTTCGTGCGTGTCTCCTCATCGAGTTCTTCGTCGGCATCTATAACGAGTATCCAATCGCCGGTTGCAGAACTGAGAGCGAAATTGCGCGCCTCAGAGAAATCATTCCGCCATTCATGAAAGAGAACCCTGGCTCCGAGTCGGCGGCCGATATCCACTGTCGAGTCGGTGGATCCAGTGTCCACAAGGATTATCTCATCCACAACTCCCTTGATACTCTGCAGACTTTTAGTAAGAAACTCCTCCTCGTTCCTCACTATCATACACGCAGAGATCTTGGACCGTTTCAATGTTCTCCTCAGATCCACGAGGTCAATCGGATTGTTTTCAGGATTGCTTGTGTATGTAGGTTCTTATTGTATCTTCATCGAGCGGGCGAAGCGCAATGTAATCGACGCCGTCCGATTTGTCTTCCCCTTCGCGATTCGTGAGAAGAACCGTGATACATTCAGGCTGATTCTGTTTTATTTGCCGGCAGAGCTCCCTGCCGTTGATCGATGGCAGGCTAAGGTCAATGAAGGCGGCGGTGAATTTCTCCGTCTCGAAGATCTTTGTCGCCTCGACAGCATCGCCTGCGACTCTGAGACGTGTGAAGATTTGAAGAAGATTCCGCGATTCCTCTTCAACAAGCATCTTGTCATCTTCAACAAGGATCGCACTGACAGCACGTTCTCCAGCTACTTCGACCATCTTCAGCTCACAGATATCCAGAGTTAGCTCATTCCCAAGCACGCGGATGTCTGCACTGTATCCCATCTTCTCCAGCTTTACGATCAGAGTCTGTATGCTCGCACTCTCTCTTATAGGCTCATCCCTCAGGCTTTCTCCCTCACCACCCGTAAGCTTGATCCCGAGATGTTTTCCCTTCCCTTCAGCAATTTCGTCGGGACTCGGCTGAGTCGTCGTCATCATCACTTCGCACTCGCGCGCGCCGGATTTCATTACGAAGTTGGTGAACAAGTCCTTCAGCAGATCGAAAGTAGCCTGATCCACCCGATATTCCGTCATGGCGGAGAACTCAAAACTCCGGACCCTCGGGGAGGCCGGGTCGGAAGTTGACCCGATTGCCACAATTACCGCAACTCTTACAGCCTCGAAGAGATCGCTCTGGTTTCGCGACAGACCGTCAAGATCCGTCCACATTTCTTTGGCAGCTGAAGCCAGGTGCAGCCTGATTTCCTGCATTACCTTTTCATCACCCTGAACAAATGGGAGTCTTGATAGTACATTGTCGATGGCTATGCGGGCGCTTCTCAGCGAGGCCGGGATCCTGTCGATAGTCTCGCGCAACTTCGAGTGCTCATCTCCGGCACGCTCCAACCTTGAACGCAGAGCAGCTGCCTCGCTCTGAATTGTGGGAAGCTTCAGTGCATAGATGCTTCTGATCTTGTCAATCGCAAGACCGACAAAGGTCCGAGACATCGCATCGCGGGAGCACCTGACGGCAACGGTTCCCAACCCGACATTCAGGAAATTCGCCTCGTAGACTGCTAGCCCTTCCTCATCCCTCTCCGACAATTCCATGGGACGACCGGGTCTGGCCGATTCTTCCTCAGCTTGCATCGCCACGATCGCATTCTTGTCCCTCAGCATGAGAGCATCGCGGAGTATCCGCACAACTTCATCGGCAGTCGACGCCTTCAAGAGGCTTGTTATGAATTCACTCACGACCTCCGAGTTGTTCAGAAGCTTCGACAATGCTCTTGCCTGATCCTCGAACTCTCTCTTCGACCCCAGGATATCCAGTGAAACGGAAGAGACCGCGTCGAGCTCCGCCTGCGCGGGAGGGATGCCGACAAACGTGAATACCAAGGCGAGCTTCTTGGACTTCGATCTGACCGCGAAATAAAACCCGTCGGCCATTTTGAGCTCCGTGGACCCCAGCTGGTCTATGGGAGCAAGTGAGCCGAATCTCACGGCAGGTATCGACAAAACTCCCGGAAGGCTCGCGTTTGGAGTCAGGAGAGTCATCGACGCCCCTTCCGAGGAGTAGACTCCGACCGACTCCGCTCCGAAAACCTGTCTTAGCATATCGACTGACCTTCGTGAGATATCCTCAAACGTGCCTTCTCCCAACCCGGCCAGGCCGGCTATCGCTCTCGTGACTTTCCCGGTTTCTTCAAATTTTCTTTCTGCGGACCGGCGGGCAAACAGGCCGACCGCAACCGAGGAAGCGACTTTGAGGATCTTTCCGACATCTGCAACGTAAGAAGAGGACAGCGCTGCTTCCGTTATCGCGATTGAAGCAAATCCGCTTGTGTCACCTGCGGTCGCGCTTTGAACCAGAAGGGCCGAATCACCGGTCGATATAACATTCATAAAAGTAGTGTCAGGGACTTCAATCCTGGACAATGCTCCTCCCCGGCGCACCGCAGTCATGTCGCTCTCCCCGATACTCAGGGACAAAGAAGGTTCGATCTTTTCAGAAGCGGTCGTCATGAGATAGACCTCACCAACTTCCTTAGCTGCCTGCAGCGTCCCCGTGCCGATAACCTTCACATCTAAGTAGCCATCGCTCTTCAAGATGTCGTTCAGGCCTTTCAAAATGTCTTCGAATCTCTCCGCGCTGGAAAGCTCTCTGAGAATTTCCTGTCGCCGTTTCAGTTTTTCGATCTCAGCTCGTTGAGTTACCTCAACATTCGCCAGCCTGAACCTGTACACGTATGCGCTGCCTATAGGGACACTCTCGACCCTGTAGAAATTCCCATTTAGCTCGCCGATGTCATCAGCGTCCACGATGCCTATTCCAGAGAGGATTTTTGCCGGGTCAACCGGTTCGTCAAGCCTGACGGAGAGACTATTCCTGGCAGCAACATTGGTAGCGTGTGCAATTCCATTCTCCACCACGAATATTGGCTCCTCTGGAGAGGACTCGAGGATGCTGTTGAGAAGAGCCTGAGTTGCACGGAGCTGCTGCTTGATATTCTCCTGTTCGGTGATGTCTTCAAGGAAAATGAAGATCACATCCTCAACCGCCGCCGCGTTGACGTTCAGGTATTTCCTGTCCGTCGTGCGGCACATCCGCATTACTGTCCCACCCGAACGCAGCTCGGATTTGAAGCCGATACTCGATTCTCCGAGGTAACGCAGGAATCCGTCTAAGCTCCCGTCCGAGGAAAGAAATTCCCGCAAGAGGCTACCGAACATATCGTTCCATTTTGTGATCCGGTCTCCTTTCACCATGGCCGTTGGAAGGAGACTGTTGAATAGTCTACCGGACTCAAGAGTTAACCGGTGGAGTTCCTCTTGCAGCTTCTTGAATTCCGTTATGTCGTCGAAAGCAAAGAATTGATCGTCCGCGATTCTCCATCGAAGGATAGAGAGAGTCCTATTTTTCTCATCGATGACCTCAGAAACAACCTCATCATCAGAAATCCTGCCCAATCCGTTCTGTGAAAGGAAATCGATGAAGGTCTGTCCTTTCACAACCTCAAAAGCCCGCTCAGCTGATTCGCTCGCGTACTTTACCGTTCCCCCCGATACAAGCACCAGCGGGATTTTGGCACCCCGCACAATTTCTTCGGAGTATTTCTTCGCTTCAGATGCGAGTCTCTCAGCAATATCCTTCTCTGCCCGCAGAGCATCGATGGTCCGCCCAAGCTCACGCTGCAGTTCGATTTCATCGGTGTCGTCGGAAAGGTAAATCACGGAAAGCCCGCGCTCTCCGTCTTCCTTCTTGCGGACCACGACATAGGCTTTGTAATGCCTACCTCCTATCATGGCAGCGCTCGTGTCACTTTCACCCGGTGCAACGCTCATCACGAATTCTATGAAATCGCGCCGTCCGTCTTCGCTTATCAGGGAAGAGAATGACTGGCCGACGGGATTCCACCCAACCGGGGCAAGAATTCTCAACGCCTCGTTCGCTTCAATGACAACGCCACGCTCATCCATTACTGCCGCGGCTATCGTCATTTCATTGAAGAGAGACAGGTGCGCGCTTTCTTTTTGCTGAAGCTCATTTTTTAGTCTGATGAACTGCTCGTCGAAACGTGTCTCCAGCTCACGCAACCTTTCCTTCAGTGCCGAGAGGTAATACGCCTCCTTGACAAGGAATGCAAAACGCCCAATGTCCTGCTTCAGTGAAGGAGGTTTCTCCCGCAACGACACGAGTATCGCAAGATCAGCTGACTCCGTTCTGACGGATGCCGAAGCTAAAAAGTTGAACTGGAGATCGGCTTGAATCTTCCTGCATGCCGCGGACGTGGTCATATCCCCCAGCAGATCGAACATGTCATCATACTCAATGAAAGGCAGCTTGAAGACCTTCGCTCTTGCCTGCGACAGCGGAATTTTCTCGGCGGCGGCTCTGACACCGGCTTTCTTGAGCAATCCAGCGATCTCGGCAGGCTTGTCTGCTGAAAAGTCAACGAGGCTCATGTACTCGTCGTAGCGCCTGAAGAGGAACGCGTTGCCATTGAAGGCCTGCCTTGCTCCGGACAGTATGGACAAGATTGATTTCGCAAGCTCGTCGGCTGAGATCACATCTGAAAGTGCCGCGAAGAAGGCTTCCTGGAACCTGGCGCGGTACGCGCCTTCCTGTGCAGGTCCACCGGCTGTTTTTCGCTTCAGATTGATCATGTCAACCTAGGTTGGAAGTGTGGGTTCGGTATGGTTTGCGGTCGTGTGGAGTAATTGGCTTCGGGGTTTCGGTCATTGCTTGGGAAGAGTAAAGTAGAAGGTTGCCCCTTTCCCTTTGCCCGGAGACTCCACCCACACAGCACCGCCGTTCAACTCGACGATTTTCTTGACGAATGCGAGACCCAGGCCGCTCCCTTCGACCTTCTCAGTATCGCTGGTTTTCACTCTTTGAAAGATGGCAAAGACTCGCTCGTGAAATTCCTTCGGTATCCCGATTCCGTTGTCTCGCACAAAGAAGAGATAATGATCGCCTTTATCCTGCACGCCGATCGTCAACAGCGGGTTCGGCTGGTCGCCCATATATTTTATGGCATTGTCGATGAGGTTTGTGAAAATCCTCTCGACGTAGCGCGAGACCAGATACAACTTCGGGAAGTCCCCCTCGAGGGATACCTTGACTCTCTTCTCAGTAAGTCTGATCGAGAGATCGTTCAAAACACGGTTTACCAGTCCTCCGAGGTCGGTCTCTTCAGGCACCGCTTCCACACTACCGACTCGAGCCAGGTCGAGCAGATCGTTAACAAGAGAATGGAGACGCGCGGAAGATGTAAGGATCGCCTCGACCAGGACTTCCTGTTCCACTTCGAGATTGCCACTCCGCTTCAGTTCACGCGCGAACCCTTCGATGACGAGAATCGGAGATTTCAGGTCGTGAGTAATTGCATAGGTAAACTGCTGGAGTTCGCGGTTCTTGCTTTCAAGCAGCCTTGTCTTTTGTATGGTCTCCTCATGGAGCTTCGAGTTTTCGATAGCGGCTCCAATGACGGTGCCAATTCCCTCCATAATCTCCCGCTGTGATCCTTCGAGCATCCGTTCGGTTTCGCTGAAAAGGGCACCGACACCCACCGCCTTTCCCTTCGCCTTCAGTGGAAAGACAACCAGTGAAGCGAACTGCGATTTTCTCATGGAACGTGGCATCCATTCAAAATTCTCGCTGCGGCTGATCGACTCCACGTTGCTCAGTTTCAAGACCCTGCCGAAAACGGTCGAGCCGATTTCGGAGCCATGCACCTCGGACAGAAAATCCTCGCCAAGATTTGCACTGGCGGCGACGAAAATCCTACGACCCGCTTTGTCCGGCAAAAGGACTGCACCGGCGTCACCGGCAAAGATATCCATTGTCTGCCTGACTGAATACTCCAGCACCTCCCGGAAGTCGATGGTCCGATTCAATAATGTGGCGATCCGGTTTATGGCAATGAGCTGAAGATTTCTGTGAGTGAGTGTCTCCTCGAGCCTGCGACGGTTCGTCACGTCGATGACTATGCCAAGCGTCCCGGCGAGAACATTATCTTCGCCGAAAAATGGAGATGTGGATATCTGGATATAGAATTCTTTTCCATCCTGCCTTTTCAAGAGAAACTCGCGCGAATCGGCGGGACGTTCAGTAGCTATCGTCTGATTAAAAGGGAGATTCGGGGAGAGCACCTGTCTCGTCGTGTTCGGATCGCAGAGCCCCCGGAGCAAAGCAGCAGAGTTCTTGTGGAGATTCGTCTCCTTGTCGACACCAAACATATTCTCTGCGGCCCTATTCATCCCGACGATTTCCCCGAAGCGATTGGTAACTATCATGCCCTCTCCGATCCCCTCAAAGAGCCTCAAGAGGTCCTCGGAAATGACCACGCCGCTATTTTTCACTTCCAGGCTCATACGGTAGAATTTTTCTCCAGATGTTCCAAGTTAAAAGCCGTAACCCTCACTTACAAACCGCCGCTGGCTGGGATGCCGTATCCGCTCAGTTACGGGGCTAAAATAAGGAGAAAGACGATTTGGGGACTG
>CAZRXH010000107.1:0-10934 GCA_964603995.1 uncultured Bacteroidota bacterium
CACGAGTGCCGAGTCATTGGCGTCGCGGGCGGATGCGGGGGAGAAGAAAGCTCCACGGACTGCGGTCCAGCCTGTCGTCGGGGCAGAGCCGGAAACTGTCGCATTGCCGATGACATCTCCGGGTGTGAGGTGCCAGCCGCCGATCTGTCCGCCGTAGAGTCCCCACGTGTCCACATAGTAGTTCTGCCATGGTGGTGCCGGGACATTCAGAGGCGCGCCCAAATTGACCTGCACGTTGGTCAGGATCATTTCTCTGATTGGGCTCGTCGCTTCGACATAGTTGGGATCGAGACCAAAACAGATTCCGTTAAACGTATCGGTCGCCTGAGAGGTGTCTTCCAGGGTGCCTCCGTACCAGTATGTGACGACGGAGCTATCTCTGTACATGTAGAATCTAACTTCATTGGTGTGGTTTCCAACAGGCTGCACGGAGATCCCCCAGTTATATGTTCCTGCATCGAATGTCGCGCGCGCGGGCGCTTGTGCGATCAATCCACCGAACCCGTTGGCGCCGCCGTAGGTGCTTATCCAGCTTCCACCTTCGGTTACACCCTGCGATGCACCGCCGTTTTGGAAGCTCGGGAGATTGCCCGTATAGTTTGTGCCACTTTGTGGAGTGAACATATAGCCGTATGAATTCTCAGATCCGGCAACGAATTTGGCCGAGTCTGTACCGGCGTTCTGGATTGTACCCCACTGCGCGGAATCGGTAAGTGCATACTGAACCGTGCCTGGGTTGAGAGTGTTGAACAGACCGTAGCGAATGCCGCTCCATGTCACAGGACCTGAACCTACGAATGTTATCTGACCGGTGACAACAATGGCAGATTCCGGTGTTGCAGTCACAGGAACCGTGAAGCCACCGCGAATCGTGGCCCAGTTACCCGTCGGTACTGCAGTGCCCGCTATACCGGCATTACCGATAATGGTGTCAGGGTCGACCTGGAAATGCCAGCCGCCATTTCTGACGAACTTACCCCATTGGTCGACGTAGAATGCCTGGAATGGCGCTTTCGGTACGACAATATCTGGACCCAGGCTGTCATGCACATCAGACACGATCACGTTGGTCATCGCGAGAGGAGGGGTTGGTGCGTTGCCGGCTTCCAAACCAAAGCAAAGGGCATTCAGAGTATCTGTCGTCATCTGCGAAGTCGTGTCGATGAAGCTGCCTCCGTACCAGTAAGGAGCAGGATTACCCTCTGCCACCAGGTAGAACGTGACGAGTTTCGTCCCGTTGGTTTGTGGGTGAACTGAGAAGGCGAAATCGTAAGTCCCCGGATTCATGACTGCACGTACCGGGGCTTGCTGAATGAGGCCACCGTATCCGATCGCGCCTCCGTATGTGCTCAACCAGCTTCCGCCCAGCGTTACTCCCTGTGTCGCGTTTGTTCCACCAGGTATGTTGCCGACATAATTCGTACCGCTTTGAGGCGTGAACATGTATCCATAAGAGGCGGTACCCATTCCGGACCAGATTACCGAGTCTGTGCCTGCATTTGTCAGCGTTCCCGGAACTAAGTTTTTGAATATTCCGTAGCGAATGCTGCTCCAGTCGGTAGGACCTGCACCTACAAAAGTGATCTTACCGGAAACAACGATGGCTCCGTTGGCACTCGTGTTACCGACGATAGGGCTCGAAAATGTACCGCGGAAACTGTCCCAGCCCTGAAGGGCAGTGCCGTGGAAGTTAGCACTATCTCCGTTTGCACTGACAGTCATGTGATACCCGCTTGAGTGATAATTGGGTATGATGCCCCACTGGGAAACCAGAGTCGAATCGACAGCGGCAGGTGTTTTGGCCACGAGTTGAACACTATCGGCATACCAGATGGTCGTGTCTCCTGCTGCCCCGACGTTTCCGGTGCCGGCACAGTTTATTCCAAAGGCAAGATACACGGTATCGGTCATGCTGGCGCTGCCTGCAATATTAATACTGATATTTTCCCAGGCTGTTGACCCATTTTGGTTGCGATTCCAGTCGCCGATTTTTGCGGCGGCATTATTGGCAAACTGAGCCGTAGGCATGGTTTGATATGCTTCTACAACAATATCCTTATAGCCTACATCTCCCTGCGCAAAGTAGCCTTTAAAGTTGAACTCGCTATAATCAGCCAGCGTTTTTCCAGCTGGCAGGACAAATGTAAGAACGGGTGCCGCGTTATAGTTGTGGATGGTGCATTTCAGAACATGATTGCCTTGTCCCGGATTTACTGGATCATTGGCAACCACGGCCTGGATGTCCGTCGCGGACCATCCAATGTGATTCAGGGAATATCCAATGCTATCAGCCTGGAAATCCTGAGTTAGAGTTTGCGCCCTTGCCGTGCCTCCCGCAACGAACAACATGCCCATCGTTAGACACGCAAGCGCGTATGTTAACTTCTTCATAATCCACCTCTACTTACTTTGTTTTGAAATGTTGGAGGTTGAAACTGCCTTCGCTGAAAACAACTGCAAGAACTAATCCAAGCCATCTTCAACGACACAATCTACATGAATGCACTGCTGCTGCTTATAAACAACTTCTCTCATCGCTTGAGCTTAGACCACCTCCTTGATTGAAGCTATCAGCCGTCAGCTATTGGCTTTGGGCGGTAAGCTGGTGGCTGATAGCTTTATTATGTTTTTTATTTCAGTAAAAGAAGTTTCTTTGTTACGGACACATTTCCACTTTGCAGACGGTAGAAATAGACTCCACTTGAAAACTTACTGCCGTCAAACGTAGCCGTGTAATTCCCAGGCTGCTGGAGACCCGAGTACAGCGTCGCAACCTCCTGTCCGAGTACGTTGTACACTTTCAAGGTCACATACCCTCTCGCCGGCACCGAATATTCGATCTGCGTCGTTGGGTTAAATGGATTAGGATAGTTCTGCGCCAAATCGTATTTCGAAGGCACAGCACCGGTACGCTCCTTCACGCCTGTGAGGATACCATTCATCAGCCAACTGGTAAGAGTGTCGTTCTCCGCGGCTGACTGAGCTTTCCATGCGGCGTACTGTGTCGGCCACCAATGGTACAGGTCGCCTAACGGGAATCCGCCCATCCCCTCTTTCTGCATTGTAGTGTTCTGGTACGCGAGATTCTCCTGCAAAGGCCACACATCGTTTATATCGTTCATCGGCTTCCATGCCCAGTTCGTGTCTGTGTTATCACTCCATTTCTTGTTCATGAACACTTCAATCTTTGCCGTATCTGTCGGCGGATTGATGAATACAGGGTTGTTGGTGGTGTCAAAATCGAAGCCGTTTATGTACGGAAAGATTTTCGTCCCGTTCGCATTGAGCGAGTCGAGAAAGTACCACGAGCGGCCGTTCATGAAGGGCTGCGGAACCGGTATTTCATCGTCCAGCCTCTGTTGGTGTAGTGACTTGCTGTTGGGACAATTACTCATCCAGCTGACAAGCCACGGCTCCTCGAAGTAGCTGGAGTGCGCGAAGAGTATATGCCGCTGCTGATCGGTGAATGGTACGCTGAATCCGAAATTCTTGACACTGTCGATGGCAAATACACCGCCGTTGGCACCGCTTGTATCATTGGCGGGGATGCTGCCGAACATCCAGCAGTTCTCGAAGATGCTGTTCGTGACGATTAGATTGTGCCACCAGCTCGATTCCAGCGGAAACTCCACCACGTTCAGGAACGTGCAATGGTTGAACTTAACGTAGTCACCGTACTCGCCGCCTTCCTGCATATAGACATAGCCCATGTTCGCGAAAGTGCAGTTCACGAATGATGCGCTGTCTATATGGTAACCTGTCGTATTGTAGTCGAAGGAAAGCGCTCTTCCGTAATAGCGAAGGTGAGAATTGACATCGTTCTTGAAATAGCAGTTCTGGAATTTCGCGTTCAGGTTCTTGCAATCAGCGGTGACGCAGCCGCCGCTGCCGTTCCCGCAATAATCGAAAATGACATCGTTGAAGTCAGCGTGCTCTTCCCCGTCTGCCGAGGCAGAGTCCTGCTGCATTGCAAGCTCCGAAGTCGCCTGGTTGCCGCTCTCGTCGGCATACATCAACCAGATGTTCTTCAGAGTAATATCTCCGTAGCAGTTGAAATTGTAGGTCTCATCAGGGCTGCCGGACGTGGTCCACACTATCTGGGGCAGGCCGACGCTCGAAGTCGGGTCGGGTGCCACCACCGTCAGGTGCTGCCCGGCGGGAACGATTATCGTAGATGTAAGAACGTAATAACCGCCGGCGTCCAATTTGAAGACGGTGCTGGAGAGATTACCGGCGGTGATAGCGTTCTGTACAGCCGTATTGAGATTCCCTTCCTGTGGAGGGTTGTCGCTGGCAACGTTCACAGTATCCGTCTGAGCGTACAGAGACGCTGGCAACATCGCCGCGAGTAGGATCAATGAACAAACAAAATGTTTCATGTTACTTCTCCTTGTAGATGTGTTTAGATTTTATAAAACGAACTCCTTTTCATGATGTGGCATCATAGGGTATACCTAATTCCGAGATCCGCCGTCATGCCGTAATAGGCTTCGGACGTGAAACCGCCTATTGTCATTTGCCTCGCTATGTTCGCCTCGCTGTTGAGGTTGTTGGCATCAACGTATAGCTGGAACCCTGTCCAAGGCAGCATCTGCCTGGCCGAGAAATCGACGCGGAAGTAGTTATTCGTGAAACCGTCCTGTTCAGGAAAGCTTCCGATATAGCTGACTGAATTTCCCTGGAAGACAAATGAAACGCGTGCAGAGAAGCCTTTGAAGTCATACCCAAGGTACGCGTTAAATATGTCGTTCGGCTGGTAGAGCAAACGTCCGGCCCGCGAACTGTCTATCAACGTATGTGTTTGATGAGGCGGCCGGCCGGAAGTAATAAGGTCCTCCAACGGATACCTGGTTTGGGACCAAATGTGCGTGTAATTGACACCCAATACCACGCCATTCAAGGGAAATGGCAGATACCAGAACCTCGTCTGGAAATCCGTTTCGATGCCTTTTACATAGGCGATGTAACGGTTGTTCACATACGTGTACACTGTCGTGCCAGGAGTGGGCGGACTGTTGAGGCTGTTAAATGTTCCAAGCGAGTCAAGACCAGGCGGAATAACTACTCCGGGACCGGGACTATAGAGATGGTATGAAGTCGGGTAAGTGAAATCCTTTATCTCCTTGTAGAAACCACCGATGGATAACAACCCTAAACTATTACTGTGAATTGTGAGCTCCAGATCGTGGTTGTAAGCATGCGCAGGTCTGAGATAAGGATTGCCCGACCACACGGGGCCGCCTCCATAGCCGATATTGTAATGGGGGGAGAGCTCGGAGTAGTCCGGCCGCGCGAGAGTCTGTGTATAGGAGTAACGTATGTCGGCCCAGTCAGCAACATCGTACTTCGCCTGCACCATCGGGAGAAAGAACTCACTTCCCGGATGAACCGTTACTTCCTGGACAAATGCGGGCTGCGTTGCAGGATTTCGGCTGTCTCGCAGGTTGTAAGCAGTGAAATCAGACGTCACCTTCTCATAACGAACACCGCCGACGATCATGAAGTCCGGTCCCAAATCCAGTTCCGACATCAGATACGCGGCATAGTAGTTCTCATAATACATGTAATTGTTGGGAAGGGTTTGAAATTGCCCGCTGAACCATCCGCCGGGGTTGGTGGCTGATCCTGTAGCGTTGCTCGCGTTCAGTTCGGGTTGGTTCTGAATGTAACTGGTAATATCGTTGAGCACAGTTGGGTTGGCGGCCCAGTAGATGCTGCCGAATTGGTTGTTGAGGAAGCTACCCAAGACGTTCGAGTTGGTAGTTGTGAAATTGGATCCGGGGAGTTTCCCGCCGGCAAGAGAATCGTACACAAGAGACTTGCCAAAAGGCTGCGCGAGAATTGAATCCGACATTTGTACCTGGATTGGACTTCCCCTGTCGATGTTTGCGTAAGGCGTAAACTGATTGTTCGTGTGATTATCCCGCCGGTATTCGCCGCCGAACTTGAAGTAACCCGAAACACTCGATCCGACAGTCAGAGGTATCTTGAAGTCCGCTCTTGCCAGCTTGTCGAACTCCTTGTAATCGGAGCTGAGCAAGCTTATCGAAGTAAGATAGTTCTTGGCCGATCCCAGATAGTCGACAGTGGCCGCAAGATTTTGAGGAACCTGATTAATGAGCTTTGTCGGATCAGTCACGACCCCGCCGGTTTGCCGGAACTGATAAAAAGGTGATGGTGGCAGGTTGTTTCTGGAATAAGTATATGCCGCATTCAGATCCATCGACATGAATCCGAAGTCATTCTTGATTTCCAGCGTATTGATACCGAGATCAGTCGTATTGTCCCCGGACTGGTACGAGAAGTTTATTCCATTTCCCTGATAGTCGAGGCCGACCTTACTGTCCTGATAATTCGAGCTGAGCTCGCTGAACATGTTGGTTGATTCGATAGAACCGTTCGGGAGTTTGTAGTCGAGTATCAAATTCCCGCCGTAGCGCTTCCTCGTTTCAAAGTGCCGGTCGAGCGTCACGTTATTTACCTGAATAGGGCTGAACCCTGTTGTCGTATCTACTGTCGAGGAGTAGATTGAATACCCCGCACTCATATTGTCGGCGTTCCGGTCATAAGACTCGGCATCAAACAGAGCATACATTCCGAGCTTGTCGTCGAAGAACCGATCGCTTCCAGAGACTATTGCCCGATAGTTCCCGTACGAATTGTCCTTCTGAGTGTAGCCGGACTGCCAGAGAGCGTCGCCGTGAACTCCGGATGGTGCTTCTCTCAGCTGCATGTTCACATAGCCGCCGATAGCATCCGCATTCATATCCGGGGTGAGCGACTTGTATACTTCGATTGTTTTTATCATGTACGGCGTCACCATGGTGAGATCGACACTTCTGTCGTTACTGATTGAACCGGCCGTGCCACCCTGCGAGGCCGCGCCGATCTGGTCGCTTCCGGTGGACGCCAGCGTAACCCCTCCGACGGCAATTTCGTTGTATTGCGGAGCCAGTCCGCGGATGACAACCTTGTCCGCCTCACCGGAACTCTGCAGAACAGAGACACCGGGCAAGCGACTAATAGCCTGGGCCGCGTTAAAGTCAGGCAGCTGTTGAATCCTAGCAGAGGACACAACGTTCACGATTTTGTTTGAGGTGAGCTGCTGGTTGATGGCCTGCATCTGGCCTTCGGCCTGAGCCGTTACCACCACTACCTTTCCCTGAACTGCAGTCGCTTCGAGATAGAAGTCTTTCTTTACTGCGCCGTTCGCAGGAATGTTCACCCTCTCGGTGGCGGAGGTGTAGCCGACGTAAGACACTACGATGGTCTGTTCACCTGCCGGAGCATTGTCGATCTTGAAATCGCCGTTCAGATCGGTCGACGCACCGATAACGGTACCTTTGACCAAGACAGTAGCACCCGGAAGTGCATCCTTCGTCTGCTTGTCGAACACTTTTCCTTTGAGCGTGCCGCTCCCCGCAGCAAGGGCTGTCTGAGCAGCAAAAATAACAACCGCGCTCAAAAGGCCAAGTGTACATGTTAGCAGTTGCCTTAAAGACTTTGGCATATCTTCTCCCTATGGTTTATTTAAGTAAATGCACACAGCGGTCCGACTCTTTCCACAATCGGACCGCAGCGAACGAAGATGACCGCCGGTGGATGTATCAAGATCGACCGATACCGCCATGGCAGTATGAGCGATTCCGTTGCTATTCGTCGCAATGGTCGCGTAAATGCATTGATATTGTGCCTGTCAGACAGCTTCATGTTCCCAATCTCGGACTGAGCAGCAAAGCTGTTGGAAATTGCGGGCGTAGCCCCAACGAGCCTCACGTTGTCAACATATACGACGCCAGTCCACGCGGTACTCGACGGAAAAGCTTGAATGGTGGTCAGGTTTAGGTTGTTATTCGTAGTGTTGAACGATGGGTTATTTGGATAGTGTTGGGTCGGTGGGAACGACAAAGGGTACCATCTGCCTTTGGGCAAATTGACTGCATAATAGATGTCCTCAACCCATGTGTAGTTGACGGCATCCTGAGCATAAAGATCGACACGTAGGCTGTCGGGCACAATTCTGAATCCGCCAACGTTGCCTGCTCCGTCGAAATTCGCAATGACTTGTGCACTCACAAGACTACTCATCGTCAACAACCACACGAGCACAGGTAGTGACCTTTTCATTCCACTGCCTACTGATTTTCCCGAAGTCTTAAACTCATCCCGCCCGGCCCCTTAACTAAATGGAGCACGGGCGGGATTGACCTTAGGGAGAAACAAACACCGACCGAAGGCAATCCCGCCGGGGTACAGAACCGGCTTGATTCGGCTTCGCATGAGGCAACTCTTTCCAGCTCCCGACAACGGCCGGGGTGGGGATAAATGCTGACTTTAGTGGTTACACTAGTGGAAGGCCTGCTGAATTGAACCCTATGCTGAACTGATACTGTCCGCGCACCAATCCTATTCGAGAAACGAATGCGCCTACCGTCACCGTGCTCTCCGTGACCGGCCCGGATATCATCACTACATAACCCGGATTCCGCGTCCGTTCCATTCAATCCGATCATAGATTTCCGGAAGCCCCCCCTCGCCTCCGAATGTAAAACTCGCGCTCTTCTAGCTTCTCTCTCTCTGAAGACCGCGGTGCTTCGCCATCTCAACATTGGTGCAAACATGGTCCTTGTAGTTGCTCAAATATGTTGCTACGCAAACAAATTTCATGGTACTTCTCGGCTGATAGTTTCCTTCATATCAACTGTACTCAAAGGCCTTATGCCGTTCGGCCAACTCGTTCTGTATCTGAATATTCAATTCTTTGCTGATCCCGTAGAAGAAAATCGCCGCTACGCCTACAAAGAAAGTCAGTGCCGGATAAATACTGGCGGCCATTCGAATTCCGAAAAGGGCATGTGTGGTCTGAACGGCATTCGGTACATAATCGTAAGCCGAGAGAATCCAACCACAGATTGCGCCGCCCAATCCGAGGCCCGCTTTCAGACCGAAGACAATTCCTGCAAACACAAGCCCGG
The DNA here is from genome assembly GCA_964603995.1 of uncultured Bacteroidota bacterium. GTDB lineage: Bacteria > Bacteroidota > Ignavibacteria > Kryptoniales > JAKASW01 > JAKASW01. Next base: position 8,976 of record CAZRXH010000107.1, read on the forward strand.
TGGCCCGCCTGTTTGATTTCCATTCGGAGTAATCCGCAACATCAGCCATCATCGCCCATAAGAGTGGAATGGTTGGGCCGTAAGCAAGCGATTTAAGTATGTTCAGCAGGAACGCCATGCCGATCGCCTGTGCGGGCAAAGTGATGAACAGCCCGGTGAACAAGGCAGTAAAGAAGAGTCCCGTCATGAAAACCGCCTTCTTCCCGAACCTGATCGCAAGGGCGGTGGAAACCAGAACGCCGATGATCGTTACAAACTGTCCCGCCATGTTGAAAAGGCTGAACCCTACGGAAGCAGTGTTACTTCCGTCTTTGCTGACAATGAGCCCGAAAGAGTTAAGAATACCGTATATGAAACCACCCGTACCCGGCTGCATCTTTCCCAAACCTATCGACTGAAGAAAGTTGAACAAGGAACTCTTGTCGACATAATAGGTGAAGTAGTAGAACATGCCGCTTCCCCACATCGCCAGAGTGATGAAGACAAAAAGAGTCGCGACAAACATCGAGACCCAAGGCCCCGTCTTCAGAAGGCCGACCAGGTCTTTTTTCGGCGAAGATTTCTGTTTCGGATCGGGTTTGATCCGCTCCCTCGCACTGAGAAAAGTTATGACAAAGAAAATTATGCACACTATCGCGTACACTCCGATCGTCATCGACCATCCCTTCTGGGCATCGCCCTGGCCAAACTTATCAACCAACGGCAATGTCAGTCCCTGCACGATAAATGCCACCGACATCGAGAAGAAAAACCGAAATGACGAGAGAGATGTCCTCTCATTCACATCGCCGGTCATGACACCGTTAAGGGCAGAGTAAGGAGTGTTATTCATGGAATAGAGTGCCATCAGAAGGATATACGTTATATAAGCATAAACCAGCTTTCCCGTAGCACCAAAATGCGGTGTAGTAAATACGAGGACGAAAATCACCGCAAACGGAACCGCCGTCCACAGGACCCAAGGCCTGAATTTACCCCACTTGGTTTCCGTTCGATCAGCGACGATACCAACAAAAGGATCAAAGAATGCATCCCAGAACCGCCCGACGAGCAACAACACCCCCGCTGCTGCAGCTCCGATTCCGAAGACATCGGTATAGAAAGGAAGCTGGAAAATAAGCATCGTTTGAAAGACAAAATTGGCCGCGCCGTCTCCAACGCCGTAACCGACTTTTTCTCTTACCGAGAGTTTCCCGAACGCCTCACGTACGGCAGCTTCAGCTGCGGTTCTTTTCTTCTGCTGCTCCGACGCAATATTCTCGACGCTATTGTCCACTGATTTCCCCCGGGTGTTTTTTTGCTGGACTTAGCTGCAATCTCCGGATGAGAATGCTGCAAACCCTGCGTTGATTGATTTTGGTCGAAAGGTTGCGGGAGCATCGCTTAAATTCTTCGAAATGAAAACCGGAACCGTTTCGATTGCCGGTCAAAGAAGATAGGAAAATCCGCGGATATGGAAGGTCACTTGAATAATCGCCCGAACTACTTTTTCCCTCGGGTGTGACGATCCGGAACACCATCTCCGGAGGACATGCTCGGTGTGCCATGCTGGTAGGCCGGTGACAATGCGAACCCGTCTGAAGCTGGCCCACACCTTCACCGCGCAGCATCGTAAGCTCCCTTCCCCCGATGCTAAGCATTTGTGCTTCTCCTCCTTAAATGGTCGTTTGGTTCAGTGAACCGACATCTCGTGCTTAAAAGGCACTTCCGCCGAGCGTCTATTACTACATCACTCTGTCACCGCAACTTCAATCCAGAGCCGTTACCATTTCGTATATCTCATCAGAACAATCCATAGTGCAACGGATATAATAGGACCTGTCATAAACCAACCGCCTGTTTCACCGTAAGATACAGACGTGGGAACCAGACTTCTTTTGCAACCGTTCAATACTAATTGAAACGGTTTAATTATACAAACATTTATTTTGAATGTCAACAACACAACATCCGTTTTTT
>CAZRXH010000108.1:0-7828 GCA_964603995.1 uncultured Bacteroidota bacterium
TAGCATCCACGATCGACGGTTCATACACGAGCGAAGCTCTCGGAAAGATGGCGGTCGTACGATGAAGTGCATAGAAACTTTTGGACTAACTATTTATAATGATATTCAAATGAGGAGTTACGATTTATGAAAATAGGATTGTATGCGGTAGTGGCAGCGGTCTCCTTACTTGCGCTCAACGCTGGTGCGTTCGCGCAGGGAGAGACTGCTGTGCCGTTCCTGCTTATTTCTCCGAACGCACGTGCAGGAGGAATGGGTGAAACTGGAACAGGTCTTGCCGATGATGGATCAACCATATTCTGGAACCCGGGAGGTCTTGCTTTTCTCAGAGGCGACCACATAAGTCTGACGCATGCACCATGGCTGCCGGAATTCAGCTCCGATCTCAGTTATGACTTCCTCAGCTATACTCACTATCTCGAGAGCTGGGATGGAAACTTCGGTGCAAGCATCACCTACTTCAATCTCGGGACCTTTAATAAGACCCTTTCAAACGGACCGGAAGTCGTAAGTACATGGCATGCATTCGAATTTGCGATCACTGCCGGATACGGAGCCCAAATATCTCCCGGCCTTGGTCTCGGTGTAAACTTCCGGTACATAAGAAGCGAGCTAGCTCCATTCGGGACTGAGCAGGAGGTCGGGACCGGAATTGCGTCGGATGTAAGTTTCGACCTCGGACTGTTGTACCGTCCGCAGACGTTTCACATTCCGTTGATTGGGGACCTTGGCAACCGGCTCGGGATCGGGATCGACTTAAGTAACCTTGGCCCCAACCTTTACTACATCGACCAGGCCCAAGCAGACCCGCTCCCGACGAATCTCAGGTTAGGGTTCGCCCTCCATTTGCTTAAGAGTCAGTACAATAACATGTATCTGACACTCGATCTGAGCAGGACTATGGTCCGGGTAAACACGGATTCAACCATCGGTACGATAAACGGACCCGATACCACATGGAACTACGTGAATCATGTGGACCCGCTTCCTCAATCGCTGATAACGACATGGAGCGATGGGAGCGGCTTGAAGAGGATAATCGTCAGCCTGGGCGCGGAGTATTGGTACGGCAGCCCGAGGCTGATAGCGCTCAGGATGGGATATTATAAGGAAAACCCAAACTTTGGCGGTCGGAACTTCCTGACCTTTGGCGCGGGCATACGCTACGATATTTACGGATTTGACTTCAGTTATATTTCGACTTTTGATCAAAACAATCCGCTATCAAATCAACTCAGATTTTCACTCTCCCTAAACCTGGGTGGTAAAAACGAATTCTAAGTCTTTAATCCTGCGGATCCTGCGGATATTTGCCGTTACAGCAGCGGTATCCGCAGAATCCCTGGGATACGTATCCCCGGCGCTTGCATCAGGCGGTCCGCTTAGGCCGGAGTTGAACCACGAGATCACCGCATTCCAGAGCTTCCAGCCCAGCGGTGCGCCGGCTATCGGCACGAAGAACGTCCTTGCTATCATGGTGCAGTTTCAGCCTGACAACGATAGCCTGACCAGCGGTAACGGCCAGTTCGCGATGACGCCGGACAGTGGCCTGGATGCTCCGCCGCACAACAAGACGTACTTTGAAGAACATCTCCGCTTCCTGCAAAACTACTTCCGCAAAGTATCCGGCGGTGAGCTGAGCATTAACTATACTGTGCTCGACTCAGTCATAACACTACCGCATAAAATGCAATACTATTCTCCGCCTAAGAGCGGGGCAGCGGATGCCGACAACCTCGGGCTTTTGTACCAGGATGCCTGGCACATCGCCGACTCACTGTACGGCGGCAGCTTCGATTTCAGCCAGTATCAGTGTTTTGTAATATTCCATGCAGGATCCGGGAGGGATATCGACTTTTCGTCGACTCTCGGATATGATCCACTGCCATACAACATTCCTTCGATCTATCTCAGCATGAAAAGTCTGCAGGCTATGTTCGGTACGGCGTACCAGGGCCAGCCCGTGGACGGTGGCAAGTTCCTGATTCCCAATTCCATAATTATGCCTGAGAGTGAGCGATACCTTGTCATGGATTCACCTCAAGACACGCTCATTAACCTCACGCTCGGGACAAATGGCCTTCTCGCGGCGAGCTTCGGGAGCTTCCTCGGATTGCCCGATCTTTTCGACACGCAGACAGGCATAACCGGCATCGGAAGATTTGGCTTGATGGATGGGCAGGCGATATTTGCGTACGGTGGACTTTTCCCTCCGGAGCCCTCGGCATGGGAAAAAATCTCTCTCGGTTGGGTTACTCCGGTCGAAGTGTCGCCCTCGACCGCCACACAGTATACGCTTTACGCGAACGAGACGGGGAAGTACTCCGTTCTGAAAGTGCCGATAAACGGTAGTGAGTATTTCCTTCTCGAAAACCGCGAGCGCGATGCGCTGCATAACGGCGAGCAGATTACGACCTATTACCAGGGCGCAGACCACACAATCGATATCCCCGACGGGATCGATACGACATACTTTGACGGGACCCAGATTAATAATATCAACGGCGTTGTCACGGACGCAGACGAGTTCGACTGGGCGCTTCCGTCGTACGTGGACACGACCGCACATGTGGACTACTACGGTGGCATACTGATCTGGCATATAGACCAGAGCGTCATCGATGCGAACCTCGCTACCAACACGATAAACGCAAATCCGGCCCACCGTGGAGTCGCCGTAATGGAAGCTCACGGTGCCAATGAAATCGGCAGGCTCATCCAGGACATCACCGGCCAGCTTTATTATTACGACGGATCGCCCTTTGACTTCTGGTTCCAGGGGAATCCTACTCCGTCCTATTACAACACGTTTACTCCGACTTCGCTGCCGAACTCGGACAGCTACAGCGGTGCCGATTCGCATGTGTACATAACCAACTTTGACAGCGCCGGAGCCGTAATGACTTTCTATGTCATGGTCGGAGATTCAAGCGTCCAACCGACAGCTGGTTTCCCGAAGAATATTCACGACGCTACAGTGAACTCTTCGCCGGTGTTCGGCCGCATCAGCCCTGATGGGAGACTCCAGGTCATAGCAAATAATGGCGATTCGCTTTATGCCTTCAACATGGACGGCTCGTCTGCCGGATTCGATTCGACAGGTCTGCTCTCAAGAGTCGGCGGCCGGTTCCAGCCTGTTGTGTCGTCGATGAACACCACATCAAATCCTATCTATGCAATGGATGACTCCGTGTTCTATGGATTCGTAGACAGGGACAATATCGTGAATGGAACGGCAGACACGGTCTTTTCGACCAGGTTGCCCGCCAACGCCTCTCCCGTGGACGGACCTCTTCTCACGCTCGGCGGCAAGGTTATTTCAAGAGTCCAGGGATATCCCAACCTCCTCAGGATTTTTTCGACTACCGGAAATTACATCGGGCAATATACTGTCCCGCAGCCCGTATACGCACGGCCTTCTGTCTCAAGTCCAAGCTCTGTCAACAGCTATCAGGAGCAGGCGTCTTTCGCACAGTTCGCCGCGATCGATACGAACAATGTGTGCTTGAACATTCCGGGATCGGGAGTGTATGCTTACGATATTAGCCAGTTGATACATGCGGGGTCCAATAGCGACTTGTCCTCTTACACCACTGTCGGCCTGCCTGGGACGGTTTCCATCACATATGCCAACCTTTCGGCTTCCCGAAGCCCGCTAACCCTGGGCCTGCAATATAATTCACTCTACATCGACAGTACTGGTGGAACGCCGCAGAAAATCTTCACCGCTTTTCCCGGTGACACGATTGTTTCGGGGCCTGTAATTGCCGACCTAAACGGCGATGGGAACCGCGACATAATATTCGCGACGCAAACGAAGATCTATGCGATCTCACACACCGGCGCGGTGCTCGACGGGTTTCCGATCTCTACCGTCAGCAGCGAAGTGCTCCCTTCCGATGCCAACCGAATAACCGGATCGATTGTCATTGCAGATCTTGATGGTGACGGCAAGCCTGAGATAATTTTCGGGACCGAAGGCGGGGAACTCTATGCCTTCACAGGCGCGACAGCTAAAATACTCCCCGGGTTTCCGGTGAGCGTCGGAAATGGACTGGCAGGAAGCCCGGCAGTAGCCTATGATTCGCAGACAGGCAATCTTTATCTTGCGGCGGTCGGACTGGACGGCTATCTATACAGTTGGACTTTCAAAGGAAAGTCGGCGGACCAGGTTCTCTGGGGAAATCTCCTCGGTGACAATTACCACATGAATTCCGTCACACAGTCACTTCAGGCGCAGCCTGTAACTCCAACCGCGACGTTGATGCCGACCGCGGAGGTCTACAATTGGCCGAACCCGGTTACGGATGGCCTGACGAAAATTCATTTCTATCTGCGTGACAATGCGAGCGTGTCGATCGGTATATATTCATTTGCCGGTAGCAAAGTTGCGGATATCCAGACAAATGGCATCGGTGGTGTCGCCAATGAAGTCGACTGGGATGCTAGCGGCGTCCAAAGTGGTGTTTATTTCGCACGGGTAGAGGCTGTCTCATCAAAAGAACGGGACGTAGCTATCATAAAGATTGCAGTGGTTAAGTGAAGAACACACGGCGCAAAGCGCAAGAAGCAGGGAACAAGTCCGCTCTTCCGGCAGTCCATTGTTCCATCATTCCATTACACTTATTCTTTCTTATTCCGTTATTCCTCTTCGCGAGTTCCGGGTTTGCCCAGGATGAGTTTAACCAGCCTGAGCTGGACTGGCGAACCATCGAGACGGAGCATTCCTACGTTGACTACTATCCGGGCGAGGAGAGAACCGCACAGCTCGTAGCGAAGATAGCAGAGGAGGATTACGGTCCCCTCACGAAGTTGTACCATCATAAACCCGACCAGAAGGTAACGTTCGTAATCTGGAATACCGACGACTATGCGAACGGAGAGACGTATTTCTACGACAATAAGATCAACATCTGGGCAACCTCGCTGGACTTCGATCTTCGCGGCACGCACAACTGGCTGCGGAACGTCGTCACCCACGAATTCACGCACGAAATAGAAATGAATACCGCCACCAAGTTCGGCAGGCGCATTCCCGCTGTTTATCTGCAGTGGCTCGGTTACGAAGCGGAGCGGAGGCCGGACGTCCTGTACGGATATCCCAACATAGTCGTCAGCTATCCGATAAGCGGCATCGTGATTCCTGCGTGGTTCGCGGAGGGCGTCGCTCAGTACAACATCCCACACCTTCATTATGACTATTGGGATACGCATCGCGACATGATACTGCGCGAGTACGTCTTGAATCACAAGATGTTCACGCTCGACGAGATGGGAGGCTTCGGCAAGACGAGTCTTGGGAACGAATCAACCTACAACGCGGGCTTCGCTTTTGTGAAATATCTCGCGAACAAATATGGTCCAGATGTTTTGAGGAGACTCTCCATCGCGATGCGTGCGGTCGATGCGATGACAATAAACCACGCGTTTGAACAGGTGCTTGGTAAGTCTGCCGACACAGTGTACGGTGAATGGAAAGCATTCCTGGAAAAGACATACGGTGAGAAAACCGCTTCCATCAGAAATACCCTGCATCAGGGAGACATCATCAGTAAGACCGGCTTTGCGAATTTGTTTCCCGTGTATTCACCTGACGGTAAATACGTCGCTTACTGCTCCAACAAAGGGTTCGATTACTTCGGCACTTCCTCGATCTACGTGCGCAACATGTCCGACAGCAGCGAAAAGCAAATCACTGATGATGTCGCCAGCGAGCTGTCATGGTCGAAGGACGGGCGGTACCTTGTCTATTCCAAACAGACACGATACAATCATTTCTGGAACAGCCTCAACGATATTTACTCTTATGACCTTAAGAAGGACAAAGAGACGAGACTCACGTTTGGACTGAGAGCAAATTATCCCTCTCTCTCGAGCGATGGGAAGAAGGTCTGCTTCGTTGTGAACGATGACAAGCCCCTTGGGCTTCTCTGTCGATTCGTCAAGCTTACGAGTGGGATCAACATCGGCGGCACAGACGGCACAGGGAATTTATACTCCGCGGACATCGAGCTGAACGGCCATCGCATTTCCGACATTAGAAGGTTGACGAACTTCATTAGCGGTGAACAGATCTATGGGCCGAGGTGGTCGGAAGACGGATCGAAGATCGCTTTCAGCTATTCTATCGCTGCCTCACGCCGCATCGGCATATATGACTTTGCGGACAGTTCCTACAGGTTTGTCACTCCGAACGGCCAGGATTCCCGAAACCCAATTTTTGTCAAGAACGACAGCGCGATTGTGTTTTCGTCCGACAGAAGCGGGATATTCAACATTTACAGGATGAATCTATACACCGATTCTGCTGTCGCCCTGACGAATGTACTCGGCGGGGCATTTCAGCCGACGATTTCTAAAGAAGGCAACATGGTCTATTCATGCTACCAGTGGAATGGATACAAGTTGGCTGAAATAAGAGATGCAGAGCCCGTTCCCGATCCTCCGAAATACAGGGTGGGCGTTGATCCTCCTGCGGAGGTCGCTTCAGTCGCCGATACTCTGCCGGGAGATCTTACTCATTACAACGACATCACAATTCCAAATCTCAGAACCGAACCCTATCGCAGCAGAACTACAAGCTTGTCATTCTATCCAGTCTTGCTGTTCGACAACTACAATCCTCACAACAGTTTCTTCGACGAGCTGAAGGCGGGAATATATTTCAGCTCGATGGACATGCTGGACAAATACGATATCTTCGGGGGAGCGACGATTAACAGGCTTCTCGAACGGGACATCTTTTTGCAGCTGGACTACAATGACAAAATTCCCCTCCTTTCGTCGCTTGGGATGTACCCGCAGTTCACTCTTGCAGTTTATAACCTGACCAGACAGACCAATGCCGACATTGGACTCGGGCTCGACACGATCGGCGTCGGAGTGAACTACGATTTGCTGGAGGTGGACGCTTCGTTCGGCGGACACATTCTCTCGCCTGCCCTGAGCATGTCGCTTGGTTTTACATTTGACCGCTATACTTCAACAGTGTCGGGCTTCATTCTTCCCGACCTCGGATTGTACGTTGGATCTTCCGGTGATGTCTATTTCATCGGGCGATCACTCTATACGGAATTCGACTTCGATGGAATAGTGCCTTCGAGGAATTCATGGGTTAATCCGCTCGGCATCAGATCGCGGCTGAGGCTGACCGGATCGCTGGATAAACTCAATGCTGATGGCAATTACACGTACGAAAACGGAGTTCTGGTCCCTATTTACGAGTCGTTCAATTTTGTGCAGGCCGAGTTTCTGAACTATATGGCTGTGCCGCTGTTCAGGAACGATGACGCTCTCGCAACGAAGCTCCATATCGGATATACGTTTGGGGCGTCGATTAACAACTTCTTCGACTTCTACGCTGGCGGCCTGATCGGCATGAAAGGATATCCGTTCTATGCCATCGGCGGCAACAGGATGGCTTCACTGAACGTCACCTACAGATACCCACTATTCAGGGATGTAAACAGGCAGTTCTTACAATTCTACCTGAGCGACATCTACCTCTCGGCTTATGGCGATGTCGGGAACGCGTGGGATGGGACGCCAATCGGGACGAAGTTCAAGAAAGATGCAGGGGCTGAGCTAAGGTTTAGCGGTTTCTCCTTCTACAGCTTTCCAACTGCTCTGTTCTTTGACGCCGCGTACAGCTTCGACAAATTCAGCGAACAGGTACCGCAGTTCAAGACGTATGCAACTTACGGCAAGGAATGGAGGTTCTATTTTGGCCTCACATTTTCGTTTGACATAGTAGACTTTGGGAGACAAGGATGCGCACAGTTGTTTTGATGATACTTGTGCTGTCGTTCGCGGCGAAGGCACAGACTCT
>CAZRXH010000108.1:7928-10870 GCA_964603995.1 uncultured Bacteroidota bacterium
GGAGCGCTGTCGCTACTGATTCCGGGAGCGGGTCAGTTGTACAATAGGAATTATCTGAAAGCCGCCGCGTTCTTCGCAGTCGAGGTAGCAGCCTGGATTGTCAACGTGGAGTGGACTCAGAAGGGCAACAACCAGATCACCTTCTATGAGAACTACGCGGACGGTACGGCGGCGGACAATTATCAAAATGCACATTACAGCGTGGAGCGATATGCGCAGTGGATACAGGCCAACTGGCAACAACTCCTGGTTTTGGGAGGGCATAATCCCTCCGACAATACCGACCCGGCTGTGCAGACCGTGATTCAGTACGAAGCGACTATGGTGAAGCCCAACGGCGGACCCGCACCATGGAACAGGGTAGACTGGTATTCACTCAATCAGGTCGAAGGAGCGCTCGGCGGATATTTCTCGCATCAGCTCTTTCCACACGAAAACTTTGAATACTACGAAGAGATCGGGAAATACCCACAATTCAGGCAAGGTTGGAACGACTCTCCCTACGCAAAAGGAAATACGAACTACACCACTTTCATGGACTATTCCACGACGAACAGCGGCTACTACATGGACCAGCGTGGCAAGGCAAACTCCCTCTATGCCGTTGCATCGACCGCATTAGGCGTGGTGCTCGTCAATCATTTCGCCTCGGCTATCGAGGCGGCCATCTGGGCACACAACCACAGCAAGAGTATTCATGCGAACGTTGCGTTGACCAAATCTCCTCTCGGACTTGGATATCAGACGGAGTTACAGGTAGCGGTCGACTTCTGAAATGTAGTCTTGGTGGGGCCCAGAAAATCGGGTACTGTTACTATTCCCCGTGAAATTTCCTGTCGAAGGTGCGTGATGAGCTTCCTTTGGGATGTACGGTCGCTCTGCGTTTGGTGACCGTGAGCTCTCCATCATCGGATATGGCAACTTCGTTGAACTTCAGCTCGCCGTCGCATTTCGTCTCTTCGATGTCGGACTTGTGGCATACAGTGTTCAGTGCTGTGCTTGAATAAGATATACTAGACCGGGCGTAAACCCCCTCGACATGCGTATGCCCGTGCAGTACGATATCCACGCCGCTGTTTCTGAAAACATCCTCAACACTTTTTTTGCCGTGCAGCTTCAACGTCCTTGATTCGAATCTGTGATAGAGCGCGGTCGCCAGTGAATTGGAGTGCGGCTCATACCTGTTGAAGTGGTGATGAATCAGTACAATCTTCTTCATCGCGGCAATCGAAGGGTGCCTCAGGATTCTCTCGGACTCGTCAAGCTGATCATCGGAGACAAGTCCGTTCGAACCGACCGGGTTTAGGAGCGGATGAAACTCGCGGATAGAGTTGATTCCGACGAGAGCAGCCGGGCCGACGATCTTCACGAATGGAAACAGGTTCTCTCCGCGGTACGCTTTCTTGGGGAAAGTCTCCTTGAAGCTCTGTTCGAAGAGCCGAACCTTTCGGTAATAATCTGTTGTCCGGCAATGTTTGCCGAATGAGAAAATGTCTTCTGCCCTGTGTACGCCACCGAAGATATCGTGGTTTCCGATGGTGACGCTGAGCCTGTCGTAGTTCAGGAGGTCGAAGTATTTTAGCAGGCGCCTGATTGATCTGTAGGCGCTTTCCTCGCCGTGTCCCGTTATGTCTCCGGTGATGACGACATGGTCGAATCCCTCATCGACCACATGAGCGAGGAGCCTTTTCAATTTGACGATATTGTGCCTGTCGTATTCCGGACTGATATGCGTGTCTGAAATATGAGCTATCCTGAATGAGATCGTGCTTATTGTGCTTGTTGGGTTTAGATTCACGCAACAATTTATGAGTGGAATGTTAACAGGCTGTTTTTACAGTGTTGCGGTTACGTTAAGAAACCGAAAGCCTCCGTTTCCAGAATCAAATCTCCCTGAACCTCTTTGGCCGCGCTATTCGGTGGAGCCTGTCGTGAGTGACTGGCCCTGCCGGACTGGGTCGTGGGTGTCTTCTCCGTCCATCCTTTCAATTCGATATGGGATGAGAAAGGGGATGGTCTCAGGGCGGCGTAATGTCGCCGGCGCGAAGAGTGAACTTGCCGCGGATTGAGTTCAAAGCTGCCGTCGCATCGGCACTTGAGGAGAAAAAACCGTATACACTGCTGCCGCTTCCGGACATCAGTGAGAATTCAGCCCCTGAGGAATACATCTCCAACTTGATTTGACCGATGACAGGAAACTTCTCAAACAGGGGAGCCTCAAAGTCATTCACGATTGCCTCCCGGTAGCCCGCGAAGTCTTCTCCAAGTTCACGTATTGTGTCGCGAAGCGATCTGGCTTTTTGGACGGATAGTTTAACCAGCGAATAGGCGAGCACAGTCGAGACTGAAATATCCGGAGTGACGGTAAGGATGTACCGGTTCACGTGGTATTTCACAGGTTCGATTATCTCTCCCTTGCCCGTAGCGTAGGAAGGGACCTTCTTTAGAAAAAACGAAACGTCGGCGCCAAGCTCAGTGGCGATGTCGAAGAGCTCGATATCGCTTAATGGTTTCCCGTAGATCTCCTGGAGTGCGAGGAGGACCGCTGCTGCGTCAGAACTTCCGCCGCCGAGCCCCGCGCCAATTGGTATGTTTTTGCGGAGTGACATCCGCACTTCCGCATTAATTCCTGTCCGCTCACAAAAGAAGTGGAGTGCCCTCAGGCACAGGTTCGCGTCTGCCTCTAGATTTATGTTCGACAGAAACTCATGCTTGTCCGCTTTCACAATTTCGAGTTCATCCGCAAGATGGATAGGGTAGAAGACCGTCTCAATGTCGTGATAGTTGTCAGACCTTTTTCTTATGATGCGGAGCCCGACATTGATTTTTGCGGGGGCTAAAATCTTCAATCTTATCTCCTGACTGCCGTGGTCGTTTGCTGACCGACGTAACACGATAAGTTATCAAATCCTATTTTGACAAGAAAGAGACTGGTCGTGTGC
>CAZRXH010000109.1:0-10761 GCA_964603995.1 uncultured Bacteroidota bacterium
CTAGTGATGATACCAGCTTCGAAACTCCCGTTGATTATGCCCGACAACGTATCGATTCTGCTTACAGGATTGTTGTCGGCCTCGCATGGCTAGAGATGGAATATGAAAACAGATGAAACCGTCAATACAACTTGGTGGTCTTTCAAGTTTCTTCCAATGTCTAAGTGTTGATGCTTGGGCAGTCCACCCGGGGCGTCTCATTCCAACTCCTCTTTATTGGAAAAAGTGCAATATGATTCCGAGACCAGCATCAGATTCCATTCCGGAAATCCTTGCTCATTTCCGAGCATTGCTACTCACCAAGCGACAGCACTCTATCCCGTGTTCGGGTGGAGAAGGTACCTCCTCTTGTTTGACAGTCGCCGACGAGGAGTGCGCTATGCAGATATGCCATCGGGTCCGATAGGCTGGATCGGATGCCTTTCAGCGAAACGAGTGGTTCCATATGCCACATGTCTTTGTACACCCTCGGTCGCTTTAGCACATGATGTTTGCGCTAACACAACCCATACCATAAATATAAAGATATTAATCGAAAAAGGAAATATGGAAGCACGTGAAACCAAGCGGCATTACTATGAGATTGCCACCCGCTTGAAGACAGGCACGAGAGTATAGGTCGGTGAGAGTGCACCGCCGCACTGTCGAGCTGTGCCGGCAGGGAAAGGTTGTCAACGATTAGAGTGACGTAATGAGACGGAAAGAGGTTGCACGAGGCTTCCGAAACTTCCCGGAGGGTTTTAAGGTCCCCATCGGAACGTCGGTAAGTGACTTAGTACAAGTATTGTAAAGATTTATGCGATTTTTCTTGACATTGGCAATCGGGGAAATTAAATTGTGCAACAATGTTAGCGCTAACAGCAGTTAGCGCTAACATCAAAATTGTTCCATATAGGAAGAAGCACCTTGACGGTTGTGTTACTCTGCTCATCGTTCTGTGCACATGGCTATGTGAAGCGGCAGCCGTTGCTGCTGGTCTGTCGCAAACTCCTGCTAGTTTTTCGAATCGCGAAAAATCCTCTCCCCGGGGTTATCGTAGCCACCGTTAATTCTCTCCCATCGAATATTAATCCGGCTGGACTCTTCAAAGAGGTAATTGTCTCGCCGAATAGTCGTAACGTATCAAGTCGTTCGATTTTGACTCTCACGCATTTGCGCAGAGGCACGGTATGAGCGCAGAGTCTAGTGTTGGTCAATCTGTTCTGAGCGTGTGACAATGTGCATGTCTGTTGGCGGAAAGACCGTCTGACGCGATGTTGCTTTCTCTCTAGGGAATGCTTGGCGAAGTGACGGAGTGAGGCTGTCTCTCACCGCCTTTCTGAAGGGAGGAGGCCCCTCTATGATAGGCGGACTTGCGGAACGTGACTGAGATGGCGAAGCTGTGTTCGGCTGTCTCAGAAATCACTCGGTAGATGTATATGAGGGCAACTGCCCGTAAACCTCATAGAGCTTCTGCGAATTCATGGGAAGCACTTCCCGGCTTCTATGTGCAAGAGTTAAGACTCACAAGGAGTGATTTGACTTGAAGCAATTGACGAAACTGACGATGTCGTTCTTGTTCCTGTTGTTTCTTGGAAACGGCATGTTGCGTGCTCAGGAGTTTCTCGCCCACCGCTCAGGTTTTCAGCTAAAGGAGTGGAAATTTTATAAAGGCGAGATCTACTCAGGCGAGGAAGGGGGAACCATAGACACGACCAGCTGGCAGGATGTCACGGTTCCCAATACGTACAACGGCGAAGACGTACTGACGAAGGGGCCGCGGTATTATCAGGGAGTGGCATGGTACAGAACGACCTTCGTCATCAATCGCGAACCAGGCAAGCGTTACTTTGTTCGCTTCCAGGGAGCCTGTCTTGTTACCGACGTCTTCTTCAACGGGGTCTATCTAGGATCCCACAAGGGTGGATTTTCCGCGTTCATATTTGAAATAACTCCATACATTCGCAGCGGTGAGGTAAACTACCTTTCGGTCAAGGTCGATAATTCCACTCGCATGGACGTCGCCCCGTCCGGTACCTGGCTATATCCATTGTTCGGAGGGATATACAGGCCCGTGACGGTCTTCAGCACGAGCAGCCTGTGTATTTCGCCGCTGGACTACGCTTCGAGCGGAGTCTATATTCATCCCCTCACTGTTTCAAAGAAGAATGCTGAAGTCGACGTTGAAATTCTTCTGAATTACAGCCCGAATCCCTCATCGGGGACCAAATCCACAAAAGCTCTGCTTTCGACAACCGTCGTCGACAGCGAAGGGAACAAGGTATTCAGCGATGAGAAGAGAGTTTCGGTGAAGGAATTCGACACGGTTCACTCTTTCCAGAAAATCGACATCAGGGATCCGCACCTCTGGGACGCGAGAAGAGACCCCTATATGTACACTCTGAAGGTGAGCCTGAAAGATGCCGGGGGGAAGAAACTGGACGAAGTGGACCAGCCGCTGGGTTTAAGGTTCTTTCACGTGAGCCGCGACAGCGGGCTTATATTAAACGGCAGGCCGTATGATCTGTACGGCGTGTGCTATCACGCCGATCTTAAAGGGGTTGGTTCGGCCCTCACACAAAGCGAGCTCAGATCGGATTTCCAGATGATGTACGACATAGGCTCCAACGGAGTCCGGTTCGGCCATACTCAGGAAGCTGACATACTCTATCAGCTCTGCGACAAGTATGGCCTGGTGGTCTACACTGAAATTCCGAATACTCCCAAGTACCGGGCAACAGTCCCGGCTTACTTGCAGAACTGCCAAGAGCAGCTGACGGAACTGGTAAAGCAGAATTATAATCACCCGTCGATATTCTTCTGGGGACTATATAACGAAATAAACATTTCGGCAAAGGATCTAAAGGTGCTCAACGAAACCGCGCATCAGCTCGACCCCAGCCGGTTGACGACTCAGGCCGACAAGGTGCCGGTAGCAAACGACTCAGACAGGCATTTCGTGACCGATGTCGCCGCGTGGAACTGGTATTTCGGTTGGTACTATGGCGACTTCAACGATTACAACACGTGGTACACAAATCTGCACAAGGAATATCCTCAGCTCAAGGCCGGCTTGAGTGAGTATGGCGCCTCCGGATGCATCAGCCAGCAGGAAGAGAATCCTAAGCGGCCCGATCCGCTGGGCAGGTGGTTCCCGGAGCAATACCAGCGATATTATCACGAAAATGTCTGGAAAATACTCAGAAACAGACCCGATATCTGGTGCAAATTCGTATGGAACATGTTCGACTTCAGCTGGACTTTTGCCATGCGAGGTGCAGAACCATACATGAATTACAAAGGCCTGGTCACTTACGACAGGAAGGTCAAGAAGGATGCCTTTTATTTTTATAAGGCCAATTGGTCGAACGATCCTGTCTTGCACATCTGCGACAGGAGAGACATCGACAGGAAAAACCCGGTCACGACCGTCGACGTATATACCAATCTTGATGAAGTGGCGCTATACCTTAACGGCAATTTGGTCTCCGAGAAGCAAATGAATTCGGTCATACACAAAATAAGCTGGCAGGATATTCACCTGAATCCTGGCGTGAATAATGTAAGTGTGATCGGCTACAAGGACGGAAAGACTTTCACCGATCACTGCATCTGGGATTATGTCAAGTAGCCGTTGGGACAAAGGTTGTCCGGAGGGCATCGAAATACCGAGCGCTGCCGTCGTATCGGGGACATCTTTGCGATTGTTCGCGCCAATTATCGGTGATTTTGGAATCGAATTGTGAAACCGTATAGTCCGTCAAGCGATCGGATTGAGCGGGAGGTCCTCCGGCTAAGCGGAAAGGCCGACTCAAATCTAAAGAAGGTCACGATGGGAATGATAAAGAACGTCGTGCTCGTTTCGGCAACGGCCTTACTCCTGATGAGCGCCAAGATGAACGGAAGGGGAGCCGCAGCTGCGGCGACCGCGGACGGGGCCGAACATCTTTCGGAATTTACTCCTTTGAGTTCGTGGCTCGACACGGGTGGCAATTTCATACAGGCTCATGGCGGAGGCTTCCTGTACGTTCCTAAGACAAAGACCTATTACTGGTATGGTGAAGACAGGGGAACGCCGAGCACACGCTATGCTGTCGGCGTATCATGCTATTCATCAAAAGATCTCTACAACTGGAAATGGGAAGGGATTGTCCTGCCGGCTTCAGCTTCGCGCGGAAGCGACTCGAATCCTACTCCCGTGCTTGAACGTCCGAAGGTCATTTACAACGCCAAGACCGGGAAGTATGTCATGTGGATGCATATCGACAGTCCCAACTACGCTTTTGCCGAGGCGGGAGTGGCCATGAGCGATGCCCCGACAGGGCCTTTCAAATATCTCGGAAGCGAAAGACCGAACCATGAGATGAGCAGGGACATGACACTGTTCAAGGACGATAACGGCAAAGCATATCTTATTTATGCGTCTGAAAACAACGCGACGATGTATGTCTCTCTGCTGACCGATGACTATCTCCATCAGAGCGGGACCTACGCACGCGTTTTCATAAATGGTTACAGGGAAGCGCCCGCCATGTTCGAGTACGACGGCAAGTATTATCTCATCACGTCCCGCTGCACCGGATGGGCTCCCAACGCGGCTGAGTACGTGGTCGCCAGCTCACCTTTAGGTCCTTATACATTAGGAGGAAATCCATGTGCCGGACCCGATTCGAGCATAACTTTTGGCGGACAGAGCACTTATGTGCTTCCCGTAGCAGGGAAACCGGGCGCGTTCATTTTCATGGCTGACAAGTGGAAGCCAAGGGACTTGAGCAACTCAAGATACATTTGGCTTCCGCTCCGGGTCAAAGGGGACAAGGTGACCGTAAAGTGGCATAACCGCTGGGATCTGTCAATCTTCCGCGAAAACTAGGGCCCGCAAGCGGAAACGAAAAGGTGAGAACGGGAAAGATGGTCGACCGGACAAAAGATCCGTTGCGGTGGGACGGCCCGGACGGAATTGGGGGGCATCTTCTCGCTGCGAATCGGTACGGGTGCAGCGTCGAGAAAAAAAATTGAAAGGTTCTTGACATTGATACTTGCGGATGATAACTTCTTACACATTTTGTTAGCGCTAACATACCCTAAGCGTTAGTTAAAGGAGATGCAAATTGAGATGCTGGCTACGACGTTGTCTCGCGTGTACCCTCGTCGATGTTCTCATTCCTAACTGCTGTATCCCTGCGCTTCCCCGAACCTGGATTCCAGGGGCCCAACTCGGGATCTTGCGCAACTACCTGTTTGATCACAGCGTCACCCATTCTTTCGGAAACGTATTTCAAGCCCTCTTTCCCAACACCGAATACCAAGATTTGATTGTTAAGAAAATATGAGCACGATCAACACGTGTCTACCGCTGGCAGATGCGTGGCATATACACTAGTAGCATTTCTCTTTTGGACTTAATCTCGTGAAACCCCTAAAGAGAGAAAGATTTGACTTTTTTGAAAAGCATGCGCCTTCTGCGTTCCGAAAGGAGTATTTGCAGTCGACATCCTGCCGGAATCGCAGGTTGGCCGACGACGGACTACCCACACCTGGGATTGTCGTGTCGACAACTCTCCCGATGTCTCGTGAAGACGCAAAAATTCACCTAGCCATATTCCCTAATCATAGGATGGAGGTAAAAAGCGAAATGTTTACAAAAGCAAATACTGTTTTCTGTGCCGTCCTGGTTGTGTTGCTTACATCGCAACTATCCTGGGCCGCTGCCGGCAGAATTGACGGCAGAGCCACGGATGTAAGCACCGGCGATCCTCTTCCGGGCGTCACCGTTCAACTTAAAGGCACGTCACTGGGTGCAGCCACAGGCTTGGACGGGCACTTTTTTATCGCGAATGTTCCGGCCGGGTCTTACACGTTAGAAGCATCGTATGTAGGTTATAAGACGTTGACTCTAAGAGTGCAGGTAAAGGGAGGGGAACTGCTGGAGCGGAACATCAAGATGGAAGCCGTGGGTGTGACCGCCAAGGAAGTCGTGGTAACGGCGCAGGCAAGTGGCCAGAACGCGGCCATAAATCAGCAATTGACCTCGAACAACGTTGTTAATGTGGTTTCATCGGCGCGTATACAAGCGCTGCCGGATGCGAACGCTGCAGAGTCTGTTGGAAGGCTGCCGGGAATCTCGCTGGTCAGGTCGGGAGGCGAAGCGACACAGGTGGTGATCCGCGGACTTCAACCGCAATACAACCTGATAACGATAGACGGTGTCCCGGTACCTCCGACGGACGCTAACGATCGCGGGACAGATTTGAGCATGATATCATCGAACATGCTGGAGGGCATACAGGTTTTCAAAACGGTAACCCCTGACATGGACGCGGCTGTTCTCGGAGGGACAGTGAACTTCGACATCAGAGAGGCAAGGGGAACATCCACCGGCGCGCCTCTGGTTTCTGTCGTTGCTCAGGGAGGATATAACAATCTCACAAGCAAGTATAACAATTACAAATTGGTCGGAAGCATAGGGCAGAGATTTTTCGGCAACAAGTTCGGGATATTTGCCCAGGGGATAGTGCAAAGGCAGAATCTCAGCTCGGACCAATTAGGGGCAAGCTATTACCTGCCTGACGTGACCAAGCCGAACCGACTCGCGATCAGCAGCATAAATCTCTACTTCTACCCGAGGGAAGAGCAGCGGTACGACGGAACACTAACCTTGGATTATCGGTTGCCGAATGGGAAGATAGACTTTGTGAACTTGCTGAGCCACGGCAATACGAATACGGAATACCAGAACGAGACGTATAATTTCGGTAACGATATAGCTTATCAAGCTCAATACTCTCCCAATATACTTAATATCGCGACAAATATTCTCGGCTACGAGCAGAGGATACTTTCGTTCAAAGTGGATGCAAAGGTCTCCAGCTCTTACTCGGAGAATATTTCACCCAATAACTGGTGGATGAATTTTGATCAAGCATCTGCGGGAACCGGCAACCTGTCGAAGAATGACAACCCGGTGCAACTGGCTCAAGCCGCCGCAGCCTTGACGAATTTCAATACCATGTACTTCAATCAGAACAGTACGTGGAACTCTTTCAACAAACAGCAGAACCTTACTGCACAAGTTGACGTTCAGAGAGACATCGATCTGTCAGACCTTGTCTCGGTCACACTGAAGGCGGGCGGAGCGTACAGGTACACGAACCGCTACTACAATTACGATGACGGCGGCGGCATCCTTTCCGGTGCACCTGGTCAAGTAGGCCGCGCATTCGTTCTCCAAGACCCCAACTTTCAGTTTATGACGCAGTCACCATGGAACATGAATCCGGACGGAGCGGGGGAATTTCCAATCGGCCCGTTCCTGGAACCGGGATTGACCTTCAAGAATTTTCTGAACGGGGATTACTCGATGAATTCCGCGACGAATATCGGGTTGATAGGACAGACCATCGATAGACTAATAGCTTTTGGCGAGAGTCTGAAAACTGCTCCGACAGGAGGAACCAATCCGTATATACCCGATGTGTACGGAAGTCTTGCAAGCGACTATTCCGGCCACGAATATAGAAGTGCCGGCTACGTAATGGCGACTATCAACGTCGGTATGCAGATCACTCTCATTCCCGGCGTCAGGTATCAGGGCCTTAAGACATCCTATACCGCCGCTCAGTTCCTGAACGCAAGTGCCACCAACCCTTATCCGCAAACTCTTCCTCACACGGAAGTAACAAAGGATGAGTATCATGGCTACTGGCTCCCGGATGTGAGCTTGAAGTATGATCCGTTCACATGGATGAGCATTCGAGCTGCTTATACCAGTACGCTTGCATATCCGGACTTCAACGCAATCATCCCGAGAATGGACGTATTCAGCTCTTCAGTCACTTGGAACAACTATGCCCTGAAGCCGGCACTGTCCCACAATTATGACCTGGGGGTGTCCGTCTATAATAACTCCATAGGGCTGATAGCTGTGGATCCGTTTCTGAAACGCATCGACAATCTGATATTCAGCCAGTCAAGCTACATAACCAACCCTTCGGCATACCTGGGGATTCCCAGTTATACGGAGGGGTATGCGATCAGCACGTATATCAATAACCCATACCCCGTCGACCTCTGGGGTATCGAAACCGAGTGGCAGACACATTTCTGGTATTTGCCGAGTCCCTTTAACGGATTGGTCCTGAATATCAATTACACTCACATATTTTCCAGAGCTAAGTACCCGTATACATATACAACGAATTCCGGCTTTCCGTACTACAAGTCGATATATGTAGATACTTCTTATGTGGACCGGCTCCTGCAGCAGCCTAACGATCTTGCGAACTTGTCAGTCGGGTACGACTACAAGCAATTCTCGATACTGGTTTCGATGATCTACCAATCCAATGTTTACAACGCAACCAATTTTTACAATTCACTTCGTTCCGATAAGGCTAAATACGTGAGATGGGACCTGATTGTAAACCAGGGCTTGCCTTGGTACGGTCTACAGGCATTCCTTGAAGTGAACAATCTTAACAGCGCAAATGATACCTACGTAGTCAGAGGCTCCGGTTATCCTACGTCAGAGAATGATTACGGGATGACGGCTAATCTAGGATTCAGATGGAAGCTTCAGTAATCAACCTTAAACCAAACAGAAAGGAACAGCACCATGAAGAAAGCGTTCGGTTTGATGCTTTTAATTGCTGCGATGGTTCTATCGGTGACGCCTCGGGCATTGTATGCACAGGCCGCTGATACTGTCGTTGTGGCTGCATTGCCCCCCGGTAACCTCAATGAGGTTATCAACGGCGACACGCTGTCAAACGGGACCCTTCCGCCTAATATCGTTTTCCTGTTGAAACCGACGGGGACGGTGGATACAACCTATTATCTTACTGCCACCATACAGGTACGTGGCAACGTGACGATTGTCGGTGAGGTCAACCCGAATACCGGACATCCTCCTGTGATCGCACCGTTCATTAACTCAGACAATTCATCCCCGGGGACCTTCATTGAAATGTATGGTGGTGATACACTTCGTCTTGATGGGCTCTACCTCCTAGGCACCCGGACTGACAATTCTTCAGTAACAGGTCAGTGTGTTGGTGCCGGTGGCGACAGCGTGACGTTCATGTTCAACCACTGCGTGTTCGAGCACTTCGGATCTTCCGGCACACCGAACATCATCAATACCTGGGCGTCGGCTATGGACAACATCTACGTTACAAACTGCGAGTTCAGAAACAACCAGGATGACGTACCCCAGAATCCAGGTATGAACTGGGCAGGCCCCGGTCCGTACCCCTTCCCCGTCGATACAGTCAAATACATCAACAACACATTCTTTGTGCTGGGTGGATGCATTGAAGGCTCCGGTCAAGATGTTGCGTACCTCCTTTTTGACCACAACACCATCTTTATGCAGACAAAAGGAGCTCCTTTCACCATGCAGCAATGGTCCAACGGGTACATAAGGAACAATATATTCTTCAGCTGCAATTCGACAGGTCTGGACACCGCGCATGTATATGATGCGTCGGTATATAACGCCAATTTCTTCAGTGCCCCTGCGATCATCGAGTTAGACACGTTGAGCACGATGACGGCCGATAGTACATATAATTTGACCGAGGCCGAAAGACATGTCGTGGCCGAGAACAATGCTTATTTCTGGCCGAAAGGGATCGTCGATAATTGGGCCAAGCTCAACCAAGAGGCGGATACTACTTACGGTCAGATTGTGACACCGGTTTGGGCTGCGGCAACGATCCCTGCTTTGCTCACTGACCATACTACGTACCCCGGTATAAGCGTATTCACCAACAACGACAGCGTCGATCCGGGATTCAACGCTAGCCTGGTTCAGATGGCATCCGACAGTATGGCCAACTTTGTTAACACGTGTTGGGCGTTGGGGACCGGCCTCAATACTCGTCCGTTTGTGTATCTGTCGAGTAATCCTATGACGTGGGCGGGCGTGCCGTCGGATTGGCAGACTACGCAAGGCTATCCCGTGCCCGAGAATCTGGCTTATACAAATCAGTCTCTGATGACCGCGGGTACAAAAGGGTTCCCGTTGGGTGACCTGAACTGGTTCCCCAGTAAACTTGCGGAGTGGGAACAGACCAGCACAGCGGTTAAGTCCACCCCCAACAACGTGCCGAGCAGCTTTGCGCTGAGCCAGAACTATCCTAATCCGTTCAACCCGAGCACGGACATCAAGGTTAGCTTGGCCCATGCGGGAGCGATGAGCCTGACCATTTACAATGTCCTCGGCGAGGTTGTAAGAGTAGTCGATCATGGCTACAAACCCGCAGGCAGCTATTCCTATAATATAAATATGGACAGCTTCGCCAGCGGCGTCTACTTCTACACGTTGCGCCAGGGCTCGAATTTGATCACCAAAAAGATGCTTCTCCTTAAGTAACATGGGTTCCGCCTGCAGCCTGATACGGGCTGCAGGCGGCTCCATTATGCCATTCATAATTCCTTACAGGCAAAATACCTTGTTCAAGGGTGGCCTCAGTTGCGGAGGCAAGAGTCCGTTTGCGTCCTGAAGGCAAGTGCCTGCCTGCGCACTCAATACAGAGTTTTGAATGAAATCTCCAGGAAATCCCTCTAACACACGCAGAGTCTTACACCTCAATTATATGAGTCTCATTCTTCTGCTCCCCCTGATCTTGACTTTTACCGGCGTGCCTGTCGTGAAGGTGCAGGACTCGACTATAGTAATTGACGGAAAAGGTTCGGGCCGAATATTTGACGGAGTAGGAGCGCTGAGCGGCGGCGGCGGCACATCGAGGCTGTTGTGGGATTATCCGCCTCAGGAGCGCA